>JBGQGY010000111.1:0-12287 GCA_041497675.1 bacterium
CGCCGCCGATGCCGTCCAACACCTCGCCCGCGCGTAGATGACGTTTGGCCGCGGCCAGGCACTCGGCCACGGGCGCGCCGATCGCGCTCATTGTCGACTCGCCAAACAATGCGGCCCGTGCGACCGAGATGGGCGCCTCCAAGCTGGCCAGGTGATACGGGCGGTGCAGGAGGTAGTATGGTCCCGCGCCGGCCTTGAGATACGCCAGATCGCGGCGCACCGATTCGCTCGATGATGTCACGACGACGAACACGCCCGGTGCCACGTCGCCGACGGCGTACTCAACGGCGCCCCGCCGCCGCAGGATGCCACCATCTCCATGCGGGACGAAGACTGTCAGCAGATCCGCAAGGTTGGCCCGCGGCCCGTGCATACCCAGCTGATCGGGCTGGAGACCGGTGGCGTTGGCCAGCGACGCCATCTCGGCCATGGTTTTGGTCCCATCGACGAACGCGGCCAGCATCCGCGGGCTCATCCCGCGCGCGATCGCCTCGGCTTCAACGGTCTTCATCGTCGCGGCGCGGTCGAGACGATTGTTCTTCCCCTTGCCCGCACACACGATCTCGAGACCGATCGCCCGCGCAAACTCGACCATCTCGCACAGCACCGACGGCTCGTCACCGGCGGCGACGGTGTAGATCGTCCCTGCCGCTCGCGCCATCCAGGCGAGCAGCGGGCCAACGGTGACATCGGCTTCGATGTTCATCGTGATGAACGGTTTGCGCCGGCCGATCGCGGCCAGCGCTAGACGCGCGCCGGCGTCGGGATCTCCGGTGGCGTCGAGGATCGCATCGACCGCGGGTGCATCTACGATCCACCCGGCGCGATCGCTCAGCGCGGCGCGGCCCTCGCGCACGATCCGCGAGACGTCTGCTGAAGTACCGGCCGGCTCCGCGCAGATCCCCGCGGCGGCGGCCGCGGCCACGGCGCGGTCGACCACGATGTCGCCGACCGCGGCGACCCGCATGCCCGGCAGACCGGCCACCTGGCGCACGAGCCCGCTGCCCATCTGCCCGGCGCCGATGACGGCGACCCGGATGGGACGACCCTCCCGTTCGAGGGACTGGAGCCGCGAGAGTATCGTCATGAACAAATGTTCGTGATTGAATAAATGTTCATCTCGTACATACCCTTACTCTGTTGTCCCCGCGAATCCTGCTGGATCGGCGGCGCCGTGTGGGGGCCGGTATGGGTGAGCTACGTTGCGGCGGGGGTCAGGTGTGCGGTAATGTGCGGGGCTTCACACGGTCTCGGCCTGGCCGACCACCGGCACAGACGCCGGAATGCCGGCTGCCGTCAATGCCGCTGCGTACGCCGTCGCGGGCGCCTCGTCGCCGTGGACACAGAACGCGCGGCCGATCCGCGGCACGCGCCGGGCCCAGGCGAGTAGTTCGTGACGATCGGCGTGCGCGCTGAACGCATCGGCGCGCTCGACCCGAATCTTTACCTCGTACGGCTCGCCGTAGATCCGCACCGGGGAGACGCCGTCTTCCAGGCGGCGCCCCAGCGTGTGTTCGGCCTGGTAGCCGACGAAGAGCACGGTCGACCGCGGATCGCCGATGTGATGCCGTAGATGATGGAGGATGCGGCCGGCCTCGGCCATCCCCGACGTGGCCACCACGACAAACGGCCCGGTCTTCTCGTTGAGCGCCTTCGAGTCTGCATCGGCGCGCACGTAGTGGAGCCCTTTGAACCCGAACGGATCGTGCTGCTCCAAGTGCTCGCGCACGTCGTCGTCAAAACATTCGGCGTGCACACGAAAGATGTCCGTCGCATCGATCGCCATCGGGCTGTCGACGTACGCGTCAATGCGCGGTAGCGCCCCCGCCTCGCGCTGCGTATGCAATACGTAGACGACCTCTTGCGTCCGGCCGATCGCAAACGCCGGGATCAGCACCACGCCGCCGCGCGCCGCCGTTTCCTTGATCACGGTGGTCAGGTGGGCGACGGCGCCGGCCCTCGGCAGGTGCTCGCGATTGCCGTACGTCGATTCGGTGATCAGCACGTCCACGTCAGGCATGACCTCCGGGTCGCGGATGATCGCGCTGTCCGGCCGGCCCAGGTCGCCGGTAAACCCCAACCGGCGGCCCTCGGCCTCCACCAGCACCATCGCGGAACCGAGGATATGCCCCGCGTCGCGATACGTGACGGTCATAGCCCCGAAGTGGAAGGGGTGATCGTAGGGGATCGACACCAAGCGTCTGATCGCGCGTTCCGCCGCCGGCGCATCATAGAGCGGCTCGACCGCGGGCTCACCTTTCCGACGGCGGATTCTGTTGACGAAGTCGGTGTCCTGCGCCTGGACCTTCGCGGCGTCACGAAGCACCAGCGCGGTCAGGTCACGGGTGGCCGGCGTGCAGTAGATCGGCCCGCGAAACCCCGATGCCACCAGCGTCGGCAGGTTGCCGCAGTGATCGAGGTGCGCGTGGGAGAGAATGACCGCGTCGACGTCCGCCGCGGCGGTTGGAAACGTCCGATTGCGCTCGGCCGACTCCGCGCGCCGGCCCTGGAAGAGCCCGCAGTCGAGATACACCCGTTGGCCCGCGGTCTCGACCACGTGCAGGGATCCCGTAACCGTCCGGACGGCGCCGTGAAATGTGAGTCGCATCAGGCCGCCGGTTTGCGCAGGCTGCCGACCAGGAAGCCTGCGGCGACCCGGCTCCCCAACCAGGCGAGCCACCGTGTCAGAAACCAGGCCTGACCCGGCAGGATCAATCGATAGAGTTGATCCGCAAGACGCCGGCGCAAGAGGGGTGGGGCGTCGGCCGGGATGTCACCCGGGCCCACGTGGCTGAAGTCACCGGCCGGCACATACGCGGCCTCGGCGTCCGGCACATACGCGAGACTCGGGCATTCTTTGGTCAACTGCTCGATCACCACGCGCGCGTCCGCGCGGCCACGGCGCCAGTCGTGCTCGCGCCACCGCTCATCGAAAAATCCGCCGAAGTTGCCCAGAAAGTCGCCGGCCAGGCTGCCGTATGCCGGCGCGATAAGATGCAGTTTCATCTCGACCTTCTTTCGCAGCCCGGCGACGTTTTCCAGCACGTAGGCCAGCGTAAGGAACAGATCGGTCTTGGCAGGATCGTCGCGAATACGGTCGAGCGCCGCGCTGCCGGTTGAGAGCATTGGGCCCAAACGGCCGATGTTCGCTTCGAGGTGCCGGCGGGCCACCTCGGGGTGGGCCGGCACGCCGGCATGGTCGTACTCGCCCTTGACGGCCCCAATCTTCGCCGCCACGGCGCCGAGCCGGCCCGCAATTGCCGCGCCGTCTGACGAGGGAATTGCCGCGACGATCTCGGCCAGCGCCGCGATCAGACCGTCCTGCCATTCGAGGCGCGAGTTGGTGCGCAGGGCGCGGATCCAGTCGCGTTTGGATGATTCGCCGAGCACCGCGCTGACCAGGCGATCGAGTACCAGTCGCGCGCCCAGCGGGTCTGGGAGATTGACCTCAGGCGCGGCCGGGGCCACGTACGGGTCGATGAGGACGTAGTAGCGGCGGTCGCCGATGATCGCGGGGTCTTCGGCTTCGAGCTGGTCGACCATGTCCCTCGCCAGACCCACGGGCTCGTTGTTGAACATCCCACCGTCGACGTAGGTGAACGCGCGGGTGCCGGCGTCCCTATAGATCTCGGAACGACGATAGTCGGCCAATCGTCGCTCCAGACGGACAGGAGCGAACGCAAACGGAAATGCGCCGCTCGCCACGGCGGCCCGTGCAACCGCCTGCCAGTCGGGCGCGCCGCCCGTCCGAGCGCCGGGGCGTGCCTGGAACACGATCCAATCCGAAAAGATCGTCGTGTCAAACCCGTTGCGGGCATTCGCATACCCGAGTTGGTACCTGACGCCGTTGAGATTCGACAGGGCAAACGCCATGCGCAGCAGCGGCGGGCTTGCCGGGTGCGGGGAGGGCACGGCGGGTGCCCGCTCGATCACCTCGCGCGCGAGCGACCAGATGTAGCGAGACGAGAGCAGGCCGGCCTCGGGATCCCCTTCGATCAGACGCATGAAACTGATGTCGCGCACCCAGGCGCGATGGAGTTCGTCGACGCGCGTGGCGTCATCATACAATGCGCGGGCCGTCACCGCTGCGGTCATCGAACCGGCCGACGCGCCGGTCAGCACGTCGATGATCACGGGCTCGGCCGCGTCACGACGATGCGACAGCGCCCACAACACCTCATACACTGCGCCGGCCTGGTAGGCGCCCAGCGAGACCCCGCCGGCCAGGGTGAGCGCAAGACGGGTGGTCATATCAGCAGGTACTGCACGCTGAACGGCTCGCGCAATCCAGGATAGAGATCCGCGGGGGTCCACAGCCATCCGCGGACGCGGTTCGCGGTGCCCCCGAGCAGCGACCGCAGCAATCCCTCACCACCATATTCCACGACCCGCGCCTGAGTGAGCCCTGCGAGCTTCATCGCGGCGTCGATGGCCTCGGGCAGATGCCCCATGGCGTCGACGAGACCGGCCTGCATGGCCTGCTGGCCCGTGTAGATGCGCCCGTCCGCCAGCGCCAGCACTTTGGCCCGATCCATCTTGCGGCCCTGTGCGACGATCGTGACAAACCGCGCGTACGCCTCGTCGACGAGCCGCTGGAAAATCGCGCCCTCTTGCGGCGTCATAGGACGGTTCGGGTTGCCGAGATCTTTGAAGGCGCCGCTCTTGAAGATGATCGTGCGGATCCCGATCTTGTGGCTCAGATCCTCCAGATTTGGCAGCGCCACGATCACGCCGATGCTGCCGGTGACGGTCGTCGGGTCGGCCACGATCTGTTCCGCGGCGGCGGCGATGTAGTACCCGCCCGAGGCGGCGGTCTGAGTCATCAGGGCCACCACGTGCTTCCCCGCGCGGCGCAGCGCCGTCACCTTCTGGTGCACCTCGTCGCTGGCCACGACCGACCCTCCGGGCGTGTCGAGTTCGAGGATGACCGCCTTCACCGCACCGTCACGCATGGCGCGGTCCAACAGCTGCACGACCGCGCGGCTCGCCGCGCCGGACGCAAAGACCGAGAATCCGGCGCCCTCGCGTGTGATCGGCCCAACGATCCGGACGATCGCAATCTTGTTGGGTCCGTCACCGCTGATCGGGCGCTCCGGCCCGGGCGAGAGCCCGCTGCCGGCCGCGCCGCCCGCCGCACCGGCCAGAAACCCCATCACACCGCCGAGTAACGCGGCGACCGTCAGGGCTGCCACCGACAGGACGATGCCCACAGTGACCCATACCGCTTGTTTCATCGGGCTCAGCCTCCCAGAAAATGTTCCTATCTCAAGATGAGAAACATCAAGACGAAATACGCCACCAGCATGACAACACCAATGGGGACGGCGGCCACAGCCCACTCCTTGCTGCGGATCTTCAGCTTGCCGGCCGCGATGATGTTTGGGATGTTGCCCGGGATCAGCAGGCCGCCGCTGACAAGCAATCCCATCAACACCGCCCTGACCTGCTCTGCCGACATGCGGGGGCTGATCTCCGCCGCGGTCAGGGTGGCGTTGTCGAGGATCGCCGACACCATGTTGATCCAATAGAGAATGCGCGCGTCCAAGCCAATCACGTACCGATCGATCATCGGCTTGAACCCCTCGCCCAGGAACGTCAGCGCCATCACAAACACGTAGACGCGGACCGCGCGCTCGGCGACGTCCCGCAGGGACGCATACGGCGCCGGTGCGGTCAGCCCTCGATCGTGAGGCGGGAGCGTCACGCCACGAACGAACAGCAGGCCGCCAAGGACCACCACCCCCGGCACGACGTACCAGCCGAGCAGCCGGGCCAGGTACCAGAAGTCCTGCCCGAGCTTGGCGATCGCGATGGTGCTGAGTGGCTCGCCGATCGGCGTGAGGACTGCGCCCAACCCAATCGCATAACACGCGATCACGACAAAGCGCATCTCGTCCTTGCGCTCCAGACGCAGGATCGACGCAAACTCGACGAGCACCAGGGCGGCGATGATTGCCGTGATGACGCTCGACGCCAACCCAAGGATGATGACGGTCGCCGCCAAGAGCGCGCGAGGGCCGATCCGCCCGACCAGCCAGGTGACGCCGGACGCCAACCGCCGCTGACTCCGTGCGAATACCACGCCGGCGACGAAGACGGCGACCGTGATAGGGAGGGGGTGTGTGAGCGCGTCACGGATCAGGTGCGCGGTGAAGGCGTGGGAGGCCAGCGCCGAGAGGACGCCCATCACAAACAGGAACGCCTCGAGGTTGTGCTCGATCCGCCGGTCCAGGAAGGGGGCGGCGAGGACGATCAGCAGGATGATGAGGTTGGCGGTCACGTCAAACGGCACGGCACACCGATTATACCGGACGCGCCGGCTTCACCGGGTCGCGACGTGATAGGATATTGGATCGGAGGAGTTCGGGAGCCTGGTACCCGGACGGTCTCGAAAACCGTTGGGCGTTCTGCGCCTCGTGGGTTCGAATCCCACCTCCTCCGCCATCTTCACACAGAACCGCGGGCGATTTCCTTTGCGATCGTTCTCTGCGGAGGCACCGTATGCATCGGGCGTTCCCGATCCTGGCTCTGGTCGTGCTCGCCGCGGTCGCAGCGGCCACCGTGCCGGCGCTCGGCCTGCTGGCCGCCCCTGCGGCCGTGGCATGGGGCCGCGGCTTCGCGGCCGGCGGTCTGGCGGCGTTGCTGGCCACGCTCCTTGCGCTGCGCTCCACGCCCTCCGACCGTCTGAGCGCCGTCGTCGCGGTCGCCGCCATGCAATTCGCCGGGCTGGCGGCGGTGGTCGCCGCGGTCCACTGGTCGGGCACCGCGATCCTGGACGGGCTGGCGGGGATCGCCGCCGGCTGGCTGGTCACCTCGCTCGTTCTGCACCGCGGGGCGCAGAGTGTGGCGGCGTCCGGCGTGGGATTCGTGACGGCGCTCTGCGCGGCGGCGGCGCTGGGACACTTCCGCCAGGCGGCCGCGGCCGTCACGCCGCCGTGGATATCCGCGGCGCTGGTGTTGGGCGCGCTGGGCGCGCTGACGCTGCTGGCGATCGGCATCGCGGCCGCGTACTCCGAGCGCCGGCGGGTCGCCCCCGAGTCGCCCCGCGTCACGCGAGACGTAGTCCTGATCGTCCTCGCATGTGTGATCGCCGCCGGCGCCGCATACGCTGTGGCCACTCGTACGCTGCATGAACCACGGTTCCTCGCGGCCGCCGGGATCGGGCTTGCGCTTCCTCTGGTGCTGGCGTGGCTGCTGCTCGACGATGAGCATCTGCAGGCGCCCGGCGGCTTTTCGCTGGACGCCGCGCTCGGTGTGCTCGTGACGCTCGGCGCCGCCATCGCGGCCTTCTACGCGCTGGCGGGCTACGGCATCGGTATCATGCTCATCGCCGCGTCGCTGCCGGCAGGGCTCATCCTCGCGCTGGGGGTTCCCCGCGGCGCCACCGCGCCGGGCGATCGCCTCGTGCAGTTGCTGCTCTTTGGCGCCGTTTTGGTCGTCTATCGCGTCTTCGTGCAGCGGTTCCAGGACGATCTGGGCGCCGCGGCGCTGACCGATCATCTCGCGATGTTCAGCATGATCGTCGGCGCCGTCCTCCCCTCAATCCTAGGCGGCATTCTTGGACGCCCGTCCGACGCGCAGTCCGATCCCACCGCCGAAACGTCGATCCGGCTCGTCCTGACGTTCGCCGGCGCGACCGCCTTCGGCGCCGCGCTGCTCGGGCTGTGGGGACCGAGGGCCGGGCTGGGATTCTTGAACGGTCTGTTGCTCGGTGCGGCGTTGCCCGGAGGAGGCTCACGGACCGGGCTGCTGGCGCTGGCGGCGGCGCTGCCGCTGATCCAGTGGTCGCACACGCTGCTGGCCTTCTCTGCACAGACCCGCGCCGAGAAGGCCCGCGTGGTGATGTGGCTCGTGGGGATCGCCATTGCCGTCGTTGCGGGAGCCGATCTCTGGGGACGCCTGACCCGCCGCGCGAGACCCAACGCCGCAGGTCAGCTCATCCAGCCCAGCGGCGAAGGAGGAGAGCGATGAACCGGCGCCGTTGGCCCACCGCCGTTGTCGCGCTGCTGTGCTTGGGCGCCGCGCTCGTCTACGCCACGTGGCAGGAGCCGCCCGTGGGCCGTATCGAGGGCCGGGTGGTCGAGGCGGGTAAGGGCCTGCCGGTCGCCCGGGCCACGGTCGTCCTGACCTCGTTGGACGCCGATGGAGCGGTCACATCCCCGGTCCGCTACGTCCGGGCCGGACCGGACGGCCGGTTCTTCTTCACACAAGTGCCGACGGGTTCGCAGCAGGTGTCGGCGTTTCTCGACGCCTCCTCGGTCCAAGAAGCAGAAGTGACCGTCCAGGAGGGCGTGACGGCGGTTGTCACGCTCGCACTCGAAGCTGCGCGGCCATCGCTGCAGATGGCCGGCCCAACCCGTCACTTCACGACCGCCGAACGGCTCGTGCTCCCGGTCCGCGGATATGTCGAGAAAGGCGCGGCCAAGCGCGCTGTGCGTGTGCGAGTCTACCGGACCCGGATGTCGCATCTGCTGAGCCACCGGGTGACCGCGCAGGCGCTGGCGCAACTGGGCGCCGAGTGGGCGACGAACACCAAAATCCCCGACGTGCTCTTGAAGCCGCCGGCAGGTGATCGCCCGAGGCTCGTCCTCGAGCGCGATGACGCGATCACCGAGGCGGGCGCGGAAGGTTTCTACAACAAGGTCATCGACCTTGGCCGGCAGGGAACCGGTCTGTATCTGGTCGAGGCCGCGTATGCCGACACGACCGTCGCGACATGGCTGCTGGTGTCAGACACGGCCCTGGTGATCAAGAGCGCGCCGGGCGAGATGCTGGGGTTCGTGACCGACGCGGCGACCGGCCGGCCGATCGAGGCAAGCGCGGTGACGATCTTCCAGAACGGCAAGGCACTGGCGCAGGGCAAGACCGACACCAACGGTCTGGTCACGCTCGCCGTCGCCAAAGACCTTCAGGAGTTCTTCCTCGTCGCTGTGGCGCAGCGCGGCGACGACGAAGCCGTCGTCGGCCGGACCGAGTATCGTTTCGAGCACTCCGGCGAATTCACGATCTACGCGTACACCGACCGGCCGGTCTACCGGCCGGGGGATCGCATCCACTACAAGGCGATCGTCAGGAAGAACGGCGCCCGGGGATTCGACTACTCGGTGCCGTCGGGACAGACCGTGACGATCGAGGTGCGCGACCCCAACGGCGAGCCGATCTTGCGCGAGCAGCGCCGCACGAGCGCGCTCGGCACATTCTCCGGTCAGGTGGATCTGAGCCCCGAGGCGCGCACCGGCGCGTACGCCATCGTGCTCGTGACTGGCGGCACGACCGCCACGTACGATGTCGCCGTCGCCGCGTATCGCAAGCCCGAGTTCGCGGTGACCGTCACGCCGCAACGCACCGTCTACACACGGGGTGACACGATCACGCTCAACGTGTCGGCGCAGTTCTACTTCGGCGCGCCGGTCGCCGGCGGCACGGTCGAGTATTTCGTCTACCGATCGCCGGACTGGGCGTACGAGTATCTCGACCGCTCGGATGTCGAGCCCGAAGACGCCTCGATCCTCTTCCCCGGCTATCGCGGCGACGGCCAGCCCGTGACCCGCGCCCAGGCGCAACTCGACGCGCAGGGCAAGGCGGTCATCACGTTTCCCGCCGACGTCCCAGACGAAGCCGACGCCCCACAGGCGCAGGTGTTCACCGCGTCCCTCGTTGTGCGCGATCCGGCGGGCCGGGAAGTCACCGCGGATCAGACGGTGCGGGTGGCGGCCGGTGATGTCCGGCTGGCCGTGGAGACGGACGGATATCTCGCCGCGCCCAACACCCCGGTCGGCATTACGGTGACCTCGCAGGATCATCAGCGGAAGCCCGTCGCCAATCTTCGGCTCGAGCTGGAAGTGCTCTACTGGACATGGACCCCCGGACGGTCCGGCTACTCGCTGGAGAAGGTCCAGACGGTGCCGGCCGTCACCGGACCCGACGGCCGCGCGCAGGTGAGAGTCAATTTCCCGCGCCAGGGTTCGGTGCAGCTTCGCGCCAGAGCGGTCGATGGGCGTGGCCGCACGGTCCGCGCTTCCACGTACCTGTGGGTCGCCAGCGACGCCGCCGCAGACCTCGGAGGGCGTTATGCTGACCTCTCGCTGGCGACCGACAGGCGTCAGTACCGTTCCGGTGATGTGGCCAGGGTCTTGATCAATACTCAGCAGATCGGTCAGACGGTATTGCTCACCGTCGAAGGATCGCGCATCTATCGGGCCATCGCCATCCCGATCACGCGGCCCAGCACGGTCGTGCGGCTGCCGATCGAGCGCGAGTTCGGGCCGAACGTGTCCATCGAGGCGCTCTACGTCAGCGGGAAGCGTCTGTCGTCCAGCAGCGTCGGCATCCGAGTGGCGACGCCCGAGTCGGAGTTGCAGGTGTCCATCCGGTCGGATCGGGCACGGTACGGGCCGGGCGATCGGGCGACATACACCGTGGAGATCCGCGACGCGGCCGGCAAACCGCAGCAGGCTGAATTCTCGCTCGGTGTCGTCGATGAGGCCATCTACGCCATCCGCGAAGACGACCCGAAGGCGCTGCGCGAGGCATTCTACCCGCGGCGGTCCAACCGGGTACGCACCAGTTTCTCCTTCGCGTTGTTTTACCTGGGCGACGCCGACAAGGCGGAAGCCCGCATCGCCACGCGGTCCAGGTTCCGCGACACGGCGTTCTGGCAGCCCGCGCTGCAGACCAATCCTCTCGGCCGGGCGACGGTGTCGGTCACGCTGCCCGACAACCTGACCACATGGCGGGCAACGGTCGTGGCACACACCACGGACACGCGTCTGGGGCGCGCCACCCATACGCTCGTCGCCGCCAAGGACTTCTTCGTCCGGCTGGACACCCCACGGCTGCTCACGGAGCACGATCGCTCGCGCATCCTGTTAACTGTTCACAACGACACCGCCGCGGCTCAGCAGGCGACCGCCCGGTTGCAGATCGAGGGTCTCGTCGTGGAGGGCGGGGAGACGCACACGCTCGCCCTGGCCCCGCGCGCGTCGGGGCAGGTCGCCTGGCCGGTGACCGCCCGGCAGGCCGGCACCGCGAAGATTCGCGCCACCGCCTGGACGACCGGCGGTAGCCGTCAATACACCGACGGCGTCGAAATGTCGGTGCCGGTGCGTCCGCACGGCCGGCTGCAGGTCGAAGGCCGGGCCGGGGACGTCACCGCCGACCTGCCGGCGACCGAAACGTTCAACGTGGAGGCCGCGGCACACCCCACGGGGAGTTCGTTGACGCTCCGGATCAGCCCCTCGGTCATCTCCTCGGCGGTCGGCGCGTTGGACTACCTCATTGGATATCCGTATGGCTGCGTGGAGCAGACGATGAGCCGGTTCTTGCCCACGGTGCTCGTGCAGCGAACGCTGCGTGTGGCCGGCATCCCCAACCCGGCTCTTGCGGCGCAGATCTCGCAGATGGTCCGCGACAGCGTAGCGCGTCTGTATCGTTTCCAGCACGAGAGCGGCGGGTGGGGATGGTGGGAGTTCGACGAAGATCATCCGTGGATGACGGCCTACGTCCTCTACGGGCTGGCGGTGGCCAGGGCCGACGGTCACCCGGTCAGTACCGACGTCCTGGAGAAAGCCCAGAAGGCCGCGCTGGAGTTGACCAAGCTGGCCGACCCCGATACGAGGATGTTCCTGCTCTACGCGGTGGCGCTCTCGGGCCGGCCCGACGCCGTCCGGAGCGAGTTGACCGGGCCCAGTCCGGCGGAGTTGGGTCCCCACGGTCTGGCCTACCGCGTCCTGCTGGCAAAGAGTCTGGGTCAGAATCCGCGCCCGGCGCTCCAGGCGCTGCTCCAGCGGGCTGTGGCGAAGGACGGGATGATCCACTGGGGCACGGCAGATCTCTGGGACTGGGATGCCTCAATGGCCACCGCGCTGGGTCTGCGCGCGATGCTGGCGGTCAACCCGCAGGATGTCCGCATCCCGCAGGTTGTGCGGTGGTTGATGCACAACCGGACCGGCCAGTATTGGTGGAGCACCCGGAACACGTCGTGGGCGCTGGCTGCGCTCGCCGACTATGCCGACACAGAACGTCGGGCCGCGGCCGAGCGCGGTACGACAGTCGAACGCGGGGCCGCGTCACTGGGGGGCGAGCTGCGCGTGCGGCTCAACGGCCAGGTGATCCAGACGTATCCCCTCACGCGGGCGGCGGCGGGTGCCCCCGACCTCATGCTGCGAATCCCCGGCTCGTCCCTACGCCCGGGACGCAATACCGTGACGCTGGAACGCTCGGGCGGCGCCAGCCGGGTCTTCTACACCATGCAACTGCGGCAGGTCGTCGCCATGGACGAGATTCCG
>JBGQGY010000112.1:0-12281 GCA_041497675.1 bacterium
CCAACGCAGACCTAACACGCAGAGACGCTCGGACCGGATAGTGTCTATGGTAGTTCATGAGCGCAAGACTTCGTGCCACTGGGGCCGACTGCGTTGTCGTCGCGCCGACGCGTGAGGCAGGACTCCCCATTCGCGCGGGCAAGATCGGGCTCTTCGCACCCGACCTGGTCGGGACGCTCCTCTCCGCCGGCGATCGCCTGAGCGCGCGTGTGCACGGTGCCGGGACGATCGATGTGCGCGTCATTGAAACGCTTCCCGCGGGACGCGTCATCGTCGACGACTCGACGATCTTGCTGGTCGCGATGCGCTGCCGCCCCTCAACCCCGCACCCCTGCCGGAGGTCTGCCCCCTCCCGCAGTTGGGTATAAGTGAACTCCAGAGCGGGAAATTCCTTGCGCCCAAGGCTTTGAGGGTACATGGGCCCGTTCTTCGGAGCCGGTCGATTACTACTTGATGTGGACATGAGCGATTTCGTGCCCGAGGCATTCGCTACAGCCGACGCTCTCGCAAAAGGAGACGACCATGCAGTCGCAGTCGCGGACGCCTCTGACCCCTTTCATCGGGACCAAATCCCCGCGCATTCTCGTCGCGGACCAGGATCCGGTCGGCCAGCAAACGCTGAAGTCGCAACTGGAGAAGTGGCGATGTCGCGTAGAAGTGGCGAGCAGCGGCGCGCAGGCGCGTGCCGTGGCGCGGAAGTTCAACCCCGACCTGATCCTGCTCGACGTCGTGATGCCCGATCAGTCGGGATTTGCCGTGTGCGAGGCGCTGCAGGCCGACCCGGCCACAAAGCACATCCGGGTCATCTTCATCAGCGCGCTATCGGGCACGCCGGCGAAGGTCATGGGATTTGAGACCGGTGGGCACGATTACCTGACGAAACCCTTCAACCCCGGTGAACTGGCGGCGCGGGTGGGCGCACATCTCCGCGAGAAGTACGTCGAAGACGAACTGCGTGAGAAGCAGGCCAAACTGACGGCGCTGACGGATCCGTCGTCCCAGCAATCGAAACACGCGTAAGGTACCCGCCACCCGACAGCGTCGGGCGGCACTAGTCGCGTTCGGCCCAGGCGAAGAACTCCAGCATGTCCTCCAACCACCGCCACTGTCCGCCCATAATCCCGGTCATGGGATGGTCATCTGGTAGGGCGGTCGGGTAAATCGTACAGCCAAAGCGAACCCCAGCGTCACGGTACACCTGGGCGAGCGCCAGCGTTGGCGCCAGGCTCTTGTCGGTATGCGCCTGCTGCAGCAGCATGGGGATCGTCGTCCGGCGCGCCGCCTCCAGCAGCGCCTGTTGGATGTGCGGGCTCTGATCCCAGGTCAGTGCGGCCGCGCACATGTTGCACCCGGCCCGGAACGCCGAGCTGCGACCGGCACACAGCACCGTCACGATGCCGCCGAGCGAGCGTCCACAGATGAACACGCGCGCGGGGTCCACATCGGGGCGCCGTCGGAGGATCTCGAAGACCGCGAGGACGTCGCCGGCTTCGACGGTCATCCGCGGGGCAAACAGCGCGCTATCGAGTGAACCGTCGGCGGCCCGGGTCGCGTCGGAAAACGTCGAGCCTTCCGATTCGCCGTACCCGCGGCGTTCGGGCACAAGCACGAGATACCCGCGCGCCACCATACGCTGCGCCTGATCTTCCCATCGCCGCGGCTCACGTTCGCGGCCCATCCGCGACCCATGATTGTAAATGATGACCGGGTGCGCGCCCGCGCCCGCCGGGCGATAGAGATAGGCGATCTGCTTCAGCCCATCGTGCGTGTACCATACATCCTCTGTGGACACGGTTACCGCTCCACGCGCGCCGTCACCAGCGGACGGTATCCCATCAGCAGCGGATAGACCTCGACGCCTTTGACGTAGGGCTTGATGGCGATGATGCTGCGGGGGTGCATGACGGGGATCAGTGCCACGTCATCGACGATCGCCATCCGTTCGGCCTGTTGGAAGCGGGCGATCTGCCGGCGCCGATCGGTCGTCGCGTTAGCTTCATCGATCAGTCGATCATACGCGGGGCTGGCATAGTTGGCGAAGTTCGACGGCGACCCGCTGGTCAGCAGGCCCCCCAGATGGTAGTTGGGATCGAGGAACGCCGCCGTCCACCCCGTCCAATTACCGGCCAGCACGTTCTTGTTGAACCACGCGGTGCGATAGCGGGCGAAGTCCATCTGCACGAGGGACGTCTGCACACCCAGCTCCTTTTGAAACACCGCGCCCAGCACCTCGGCGACGTCCTTGCTCGACGCCCCGCGAGGGTTGAACGCGATCTCTAGTGGCGGCAGGCCGCGGCCGCCGGGAAACCCGGCTTCGGCGAGCAGTTTCTGGGCGGCGGCGGGATCGTAGGGGATCCCCTTCATGCGCGGATCGTGCCCGGGAACAAACGGCGGGAGAATCCCGGCTGCCGGCACCCCCACGCCCTGAAAGATCACACGGATGATCTGCTCCTTGTTGATCACCTGTGCGAACGCCCGGCGAACGCGCACGTCGCGCGCCGGCGCGTAGACGGCCGGGTTGAGGATAAAGAACTGCGTGGTCGCCCGCGGCACCTGCCGGACCTCTTTCGCCCGTACGGGGTCACGGCTGTAGCGTAGGAAGTCCTCGGCGGTGAGCTGCACCAGATCCAGATCACCGCGCTCGTACACGGCGGTGCGCGTCGCCGCGTCTGGGATCACCTGAAACTCCAGCCGAGCGACGGCCGGCGGCCGATGCGACGCCGGCGCGCTCTGCAAGACAACGCGCTGATTGCGTGCCCATTCCACTAGGCGGAACGGTCCGCTGCCCGCGTCGGTTTCCTCAAACCAGTTGCCCGGCTTGCCCGCAATCTCGATAGCGGTGATGGACGCGGCGCTGTGCGCGAGCCGCTGGAGCACATCCCCGCCCTTTGGCGGGAAGGTGGCGGTGATCTCCAGGGTGCGGGTGTCCACGGCCTTCAGGCCGCGGAGTTCGGTGGCCCGGCCGGCCTGCACGTCGTCGAATCCCACGATGTCGTCAAAGACGAGGCGGGCGTTGGGGGACCGCGTGGCCGGGTTGATCGCGCGCTCGAAGGACAACTTGACATCGTAGGCCGTCACGCGACGCCCGTTGTGGAACTTGATATCCTCACGCAGCACAAACTTAATCACCCGGCCGTCCCGAGAGGTGGTCCACGATTCGGCAGCGTCACCGACCAGCGTGCCCGACGCGTCCACTTCGACGAGCGTGGAATACATGTGCCCCACCATGACCGCGGAGGGCAGGTCGTTGACCAGCACGGGATCGAGCGTGGTGGCGTCGGCGTCGAGGGGGAGGCGCAGCGCGGCCGGCCCCGGAGCCGCCCTGCCTGCGGGCCCCGTCGCGGCGATCGCGGCGCACACCAGCAGCCCGGCGGCGGCCAGGCTCCACGCACGGACACGGGATCTCATGGTATACCTCCAGCGGCGGGAACTGGCGGGCCGGTTCGACATGGAGGTTGCCGCTCCCTTTGCCGCGTAGTTTCCACATTGCTGTGAGTGTCACAGGAGGATTGCACATGGCCGTGGCTCACAAGGCCGATCTGGAAACCCGGATGCGCAAGGGGGTGTCGGTGCAACGGCTCCAGACGCATCTCAAACAGTTCGCGCGCTGGCACCGAGAAACCGGAGGACCCGACGAGCGCGCGGCGGTCGACTACATTGCAGAGACATTGCGTGGCGACGGGATCACGGTCACGATCCACGAGTTTCGGGGTTTTGTCAGCTTCCCTCGTGAGGCGGCGCTGGACGTGCTGGCGCCTGAACGTCTGACGATTCCCTGCCGTCCGCGTTCGTTTGGCGCGAGCACGCCGCCGGGCGGACTCGAGGGCGAGATCATCTTCGTCGGGTCGGTCGACGAGGACCGCACCAAGATGATCTTCGCGCGTACCGGTGACGAGTCGGAATACGACGGGATCGACGCGCGCGGCAAGATCGTCCTCGGCACCGCCGGCGGGCCGGACGGCGTCAAGCGCGCGACGGAGCACGGCGCCGTGGCCTACATCCACATGTGGCCGTCAGGCGAAGACGCCATCCACGAGATGATCGTCACCAGCATTTGGGGCACGCCGACGCCGGACTCGATCAACCGCCTGCCGACGACCCCGGCGCTCTCGATCAAGAAAGCCGACGGCGAGCGGCTGCGACACCTGTTGGCGCGGGGCCCGGTGCGCGTGCGCATCCATGCCCAAGCCGAGACCGGCTGGCGTACGCTGCCCGTCACGATCGCCGATATCCCCGGTGAAGACCCCGAGTTTCTCCTCGTCGGCGCACACATCGACTCGTGGTACGAAGGCATCACGGACAATGCCACGGGGGACGTCTGCTTGATGGAGATGGCGCGTGTCGCCCACCGGCACCGGAAACGGCTGCGCCGCGGGCTGCGCTTTGCCTGGTGGCCCGGTCACTCGCACGGGCGTTACGCCGGATCGACGTGGTATGCGGACTTTGCCTTCGACGACCTGCGCCGCCGGGCGCTCGGGTATCTCAACATCGACTCGCCGGGTGTCCGCGAGACGGCCGTGTTCGACTGCCGGTACAACATGGGAGAAGTCGAAGAGTTGATGAAGCAGACCGTGCCGGAAGTCACCGGGCAGTCGCCAAACATCCGCCGGCCGTTCAAGGCCGGCGATCAATCATTTTGGGGGATCGGGTTGCCGTCGCTGGGCGCGTTCCGGATGCTGCCGTTGGATCACCCGGACCGTGCGACGGTCGGTGGATGCGGCGCCGGCTGGTGGTGGCACTCACCGGCCGACACGCTGGACAAAGCGGATGCCAATATCCTGGCGTCGGATGCCGGGCTCTACCTGACGATCGCGGCCCGGCTGGTGATCCCGCCGCTGCTGCCGTTCAACTTCGTCCCGGCGGCCGATGACTTCGTGACCCTCTTGCGCGACCTGCACGAGAGCGGCCGGGGGTCGTTCGCGTTGACCGATCTCATCCAAAAGGCCGAGCGGTTTCGCGCGATGGCCGCACCGCTCGAGGAGACCCGCGTTCGGGTAACCGGCAGCACGCCGCCCCGCGGCAGGGGGAGTGTGCGATCTCGCATCGCCCGGTTCAACCACGGGCTCATGGCCTTGTCGCGGATGATCAACCCCGTGCTCTACACGGTGGAGGGACCGTACGATCACGACCCGGCGCTGCAGGTGCCGATGCTCCCCGGGCTGCAAGATGTCCGGCGGTTGGCGACGCTGCCGGTCGATTCAGACGGCTACGGTTTCCTGCGCGCCCAACTCGTGCGCGAGCGCAACCGCGTCGCCGACGCGCTGGACCGTGCCGCCGAGCACATCGAATTCCTGTCGGCGCAGGTCGGCGGACGCTAGACTCACGGCCCGCGCCGCTGGCGTCCTATTGCGGAACCCAGGCCAGCCCGACCGCGCGCACCGAGACGTCCAGCCGCTTGGGCTTCACCACGACGGTCTCCAGCTGATCGCTCACCGGATCGCCACCGCCTCCCATGGCGTCGGCTTCCGCCCTAAACTGCGCCTCCAGCTCGGCAATCTGCTCCTGGAGGGCCGCCACGTTCTCGCCCGCACGGGCCACGTCTGTCGTCTGCTTGTACGACCGGCCGACGCCGCGGGCCGTCGAGGTGGCCCTGGACAGCGTGCTGTAACTCAATCGTTTCCGTCCCATGAACGCGCTCAGGATCGTCGCACCAAATTCCACGGCGGTCTGCACCTTAGCCTGCTGTGCCTCCACCTGCTCGCGGTCGACCGTCTGCTGCGCGTGGCGGAGCCGCTCCTGCAGCGCGGCGATCTTCGGCGCGTACTTCTGACGAAGCCGGTCGCCGGCGCCGTCACGCTGCTCGCGCCCTGAGCCCTGGAGCCGGATGCGAAAATCGCGCTCCGTCTCGCCCGGCCTGGAAATCTCGCCCGACCGCGTGCGGAGCAACTCGAGTTGCTGCGTCTGCAACAGCCATCCCGCTATGTCTCTGGTCCAGGTGTCATACGATTTCGCCTTCGTGGCGGCGTCCGGCAGTTCGTCAAACGTGGCGGGCTGGACGGGTTGCGTCGACAGATCGGCCGGCGCCACCCCGGCTTCGGCGGCATGGTCCCAGTCGGTGGCCACTGCCCCAGATGCGAACGGCACCAGGACCGTCACGTCGCGGCTTTCACTGAGGCCGAGTTTCGCGTCCTGAAAACGTACCTGCGC
The DNA here is from genome assembly GCA_041497675.1 of bacterium. Taxonomy (GTDB): domain Bacteria; phylum Sysuimicrobiota; class Sysuimicrobiia; order Sysuimicrobiales; family Humicultoraceae; genus JBGPNN01. The sequence goes on from JBGQGY010000112.1 coordinate 6,148, forward strand.
CGCGCCGAACAGCATAGGGACGTAGCGCACCGGGGTCCGCTGGACGTCACCGGCGCGAATTGGGACGAAGAATTGGGACACGCCGGGGGAGAGCACCGGCCGCGTACTCGAACCGCGGGTGTCACGAGACGCCGGAGCGGCCGGGGCGACGACCGGCGCCGGCGCCGGTGCCGGCGCGGCCGCAGCGCTCGCGGCGGCCGGCTGCGCGGTGTCGGCCGGCTGCGCAGCCTTGATCGGATCCATCAGCCTCTTGATCCCCTCGCGTGTGACCGGTCCCCGCAGATACGACATCGCCCAGCGCGTCTCAAAGACGACGGGCGCATCTTCATGGACGTTGTGCAGCAGAAAGATCCGCTTCCCCAACCCGGCCAGCAGCGTATCCATGGCGCTGCGGTCGAACGACGCGCCGGTGCCTGCCGCGACACCTTCCAGGCCGTCGAGCACGCGCGCCTTGTCGCGGTCGGTCTGCAGCCGCCCCAGGAACCAGGTGCCAGTGTTGGAGAGACCCTTGTAATCGAGGTCCACCGGGTTCTGCGTGGCCAGCACGACGCCGAGGCCAAACGCGCGCGCCTGCTTGAGCAGCGTCAACAATGGAGGCTTCGACGGCGGGTTGGCCACCGGCGGGAAGAATCCGAATATCTCATCCATGTAGAGGATGGCGCGGAGGCTCGTGGTGCCCTCCTGCCCGCGCATCCAACCGAGCACCTGGTTGAGCAGCAGCGAGACAAACGACATCCGCTCCGCGTCGCCGAGGTGCGCGATCGAAAAGATCGCGACCCGCGGTTTGCCCGCCGCCGTGTAGAGAAACCGCCCGACATCCATCGGCTCGCCCTGCATCCACAATTCGAACCCCGGTGCCGCCAGCAAGTTGTTGAGGCGCATGGCGAGTTCAAACCGCTCGGTCGATGGGAAAAACGATTCCAGATCGAGGACGCCGACCCGCGCCACCGGCGGCGTCTGGATCGCGTGGATCAACCCGGTCAGATCCAGGTCCTGTCCCGCGCGCCAGGCAGCGCCAAGGATCGTCGAGATCAGGATGTGCTCGCGGCTGCGCACCGGATCGGCTTCGACGCCCAGGAGGGTCAAGAGGCTCGTGGCGGTCGTGCTCACGCGCTCGCTGAATGCCTCGGCGTCCTCGCGTGTGGAGACAGGAGGCGCCGCAAACGAACTGAGAATCGAGACCGGGATGCCGGCGTTGCTGCCCGGCGTGTAGATGACGAAATCGGCCGCGTCGCGCAGCCGCTGGATGCGCGCGCCGTCCTGTCCCCAGTCTGCCAGACCTCGCTTCCAGAGATCCGCCTGTTGCCGGGCGTATTCCTCGAGCGGGACCGCGGCCCGCCGCGCGTCATCGGGGTTCACCCACGGCTGAAAGTCCGCCGCCCGCAACGCGGGGAACGTCAGCAAGAGGTTGGTCAGGTCTCCTTTGGGATCGATCACGATGGCGGGGATCCCATCGATGGCGGCCTCTTCCAGCAACCCGATGCACAGCCCGGTCTTGCCGCTCCCGGTCATCCCGACACAGACCGCGTGCGTGACCAGGTCGCGCGAGTCGTAGAGAAGCGCCCCTCCCGCAGACTGTTTGTCCTTCAGGTCGTAGGGCCGCCCCAGGTAGAGCACACCGAGCTTTTCGAAGTCGGCCGCGCTTGGCGGTCCGGCGGGTGTCTTGGCCGGTTTTGTCGTGCGCGATTGTCGAGCTGGCACGTGGGACCTCCTAGGCCGGTCGCAGTTCGGACGTGCAGTGCGGGCATCGGGTCGCCTTGCGTGAGACCGCCATCGTGCAGTAGGGGCAGTCGCGGGTGGTCGGGGCCGCGGCCGGTTCCGGGCGCTTCATCCGGTTCACCTGCTTGACGACGAGAAAGATCACAAACGAGATGATGACAAAGTTCAGCACGGTGTTGAGGAACGCCCCGTAGCCGATCACCGCCGCGCCGGCGTCCTTCGCAGCCTTGAGGCTCGGGTACGTCTGACCCGACAGGTTGATGAACAGGCTGCTGAAGTCTGTCTTGCCGAGCAGCAGCCCGATGGGGGGCATGATCACGTCGTTCACAAACGAGTTGACGATCGCCCCAAAGGCCGCGCCGATGATCACGCCGATCGCCAGGTCGAGTACGGACCCCCGCATGGCAAATTCCTTGAACTCCTTGAACATGGAAGCCTCACCTCCCGCGTCTGGTGCAAGGTACTTCATACTGAGCTTGTCTCCTGCCCCCGAACAACGCCTGGGTCCGGCCGATAGAGAAGTCGGGAAGGTTCGTCATCTATTAGTCTGCAATGCATTAGGTTACAATGTAATGCATGAAACGGAGGAATCGAGGAATGGAACGTCAGCTGACCGTGCGCATCCCAGCATCGTTGTCCGAGCGACTGCTGCGGAAGGCTCGAGCCACGCGGCGGCGGCAGTCCGAGCTGGTCCGGCTGGCCTTGGAGGGGTTCCTCGAAAAGCCACGTCGAGCGCCTGTCACGCGCCCGATCGATCTCGTGCGAGACCTCATCGGAAGCGTCGACAGCGGTCTCCCGGATCTCGGCCAACGCCATAGGGAATATCTAATCGAACGCCTGCGCCATGCGCGGCCCACTGATTCTTGACACGGGCGCCCTGGTGGCGCTGGTTGACCGCAGCGAGCAACGGCACGCCGACTGCGCTGCCGTCCTGGAGCTCTGGACGGGACCAGTCGCCACGACAGAAGCCGTGTTGACTGAAACACTCCATCTGTTCAGGGCCATCAGCTGGCGGGCACAAAAGAACAGCATGGACTTCTTTCTCCGCGGCGTGTTTGTACTCGTTCCGGCCTCGTCTTTCACATTGCACCGTGCGGCCGCGCTCATGGAACAGTACCGAGATCTCCCGATGGACTATGCAGATGCCACGCTGGTTGCGCTCGCGGAAGAACTGCACGCGAATCAGGTCTTCACGCTTGACCGCAAGGGGTTTTCGGTTTATCGGCTCTACGGGAGGCAGGCAATCGAGGTGCTGCCTTAGGCGCCGCTAGGTGAGTTGTCCCGCCAAAGCGTCGGGGTCAGTCACGGGCAACTGACAGGCGAAGTTCTCGCAGACGAACGCAGTCGCGTGACCGTCTATCGGGGTCCGGCCGGTGAGCAGCGGGATCGTGTCTTCGAACGTCCCGCCTACCGCCACGACCTGATTAGGACGGTAGCCGCCGCGCGCCACCCGCAGCAGCGCCAGCGTATCGGCGCCCGCCGGGTCCCCGACGATGGCGATCTCCTTGGGCCGGGCGAGCGCAAAGTCGAGCGCGCTCAACCACTGGGCAAAGGCCGTGGGGTACGTCGCCGGCAGCGGCTGCACCATGCGTAGCGCCCCTTCGGCCACCTCCCGGTAGCGGTTCTCACCGGTGAACGCCGCCAGCCGTAACAGGACGGTCGCGGCCATCGCGTTGCCGGACGGCGTGGCGCTGTCTTGAAGACTCTTTGGCCGCACCGGCAGCATCTCGTGGTCATCGCTGGTATCGAAGAGACCGCCCGCGGGATCCTCGAAGTGCGCGATCATCACGTCCGCGAGCCTCCACGCTTCGGTGAACCACCGCGGGTTGAAGTCGGCCTCGTAGAGCGCCAGCAGACCGTCGATGAAGCACGCGTAGTCTTCGAGATACGCATTGAGCTTCGCCCGCCCGCGCCGCCAGGTGCGCAGCAGGCGGCCCCCGGGCATCTGCATCTCGCGCAAGATGAAACTCGCGTTGGCTCGAGCCGCCGTGAGGTAGTCGGAGCGCTCGAAGATCCGCGCCGCGTCGGCCAGCGCCGCCAGCGCCATCCCGTTCCAGGCCGTGAGGACCTTGTCGTCCAGCCCGGGCTTGACGCGCGTGTTGCGGATGTCGCGCAATACAATCCGGGCGGCGGCGAGCCTCGTCTCGACCGATTCCACGGTTATCCCGCGATCGGCGGCCAGTGCCTGCGGGTCACGCGCCACGTGTAGGATGGTCTTACCTTCGAAGTTGCCTTCGTCGGTGACTCCGTACGCCTCGGCGAAGAGTTTCGCGTCGTCGCCCAGCGCGGCAAAGATCTCGTCGGCCGTCCAGACAAAGTACTTGCCCTCTTCGCCCTCCGAGTCGGCGTCGGTGCTGCTGTAGAGCCCGCCGGCGGGATCGGTCATCTCACGGATCAGATAGTCGAGTGTCTCTTCCGCGACGCGGCGACACAACGGCGCGCCGGTCGCCTGCCAGGCGTGTGCGTAGACGCGCGCCAGCTGCGCGTTGTCGTAGAGCATCTTCTCAAAGTGCGGGACTAGCCAGACGGCGTCGGTGGCGTACCGGTGAAACCCGCCGCCGATCTGGTCGTAGATGCCGCCGTGCGCCATATGGGTGAGGGTTGACGATGCCATCGTGATCGCCGACTGCTCGCCGGCGCGCACGGAGGCCCGCAAGAGGAACTCGATGGTCATCGGTTGAGGAAACTTCGGCGCCCCACCCCATCCGCCGCGGGCGAGGTCGAATCCGCGCTCGAGGCGCCCCTCGGCAGCCTCGAGCGTGCTGATGGTCAGCGCGTCGTCACGGGTACCGGCCGCATTCTCGCGGCGGACCGCCTCGAGCAGTTCGGCCCCGGCGCGTTCGATGTCGACGCGTCGCTCGCGCCACGCCTTCGAGATGCCGATCAGGATCTGGGGAAACGACGGCATGCCGCCCCGCGGCTCGGGTGGGTAGTACGTGCCGCCGAAAAACGGCGTGCCGGTCGGGGTCAGGAACACGCTCATCGGCCAGCCGCCCTGTCCGGTCATGGCGACGACCGCCTTCATGTACAGATCGTCGAGATCGGGGCGCTCCTCACGATCGACTTTGACACTGACGAAGTGCTCGTTCATAATCGCCGCGATCGCGGGGTTCTCAAACGACTCGTGTTCCATCACGTGGCACCAGTGACAAGCGGCGTACCCGATGCTAAGAAAGATGGGTTTGTCTTCGGCCTTCGCCCGGCGGACTGCGTCCTCACCCCACGGGTACCAGTCGACCGGATTCTCGGCGTGTTGCAGCAGATACGGGCTGGTTTCGTTGACCAGACGGTTCGGCATGACATCCCGATTGTACAATGGAGACCCTGAGCAGGGAGTAAGATTGCGCGGCAGGAATTGACCGTGTGAGGTGAGGACGATGCTCAAGAGGATCACCGCCGGCATCCTGTTTCTGTTCGTCGCGGTGCCGCTCGTGCAGGGGGGTCCCGCCCCGACGCGCGAAGGCGGCGAGGTCACCGCCATCTACCGCGCCGGCAACGTCGAGAGCCTCGATCCCCCCAGCGCCAGCGCCGGCACCGACTGGCGCATGGCCGGGCTGATCCTCTACAACACCCTCTACCGCTACGACAGCGGCGGCAAGCTCGTCCCCGACCTCGCCGAGAGCATACCGACCCTCAGCCCCAACGCCAAGATCTATACCGTTCGAATCCGCAAGGGTGTCTTGTTCCACAACGGCCGAGAAGTGAAAGCCGCGGACGTCAAGTTCTCGCTCGAGCGCCAGGCGCACCCCACCGCCCGGTCGTGGGGTCCGTCGTTTGCGTCCAACATCGTCGGCGCCAAGGACGTCATCGCCGGCAAGGCAACGCAGATGGCGGGCATCGAGGTCGTCGACGACTACACGGTCCGTATGACGCTCGAACAGCCGCAGGCGGCGTTTACGGCCATCCTGTCGATGTCGATCAACGGGATCATCCCGAAAGAAGAAGTGCAACGCTATGGGGATGACTTCCGCCTGCACCCCGTCGGTACCGGGCCGTTCAAACTCGAGCGCTGGACGCCTGGACAAGAGATCGTCTTCGTCAAGAACACGAAGTACTTCCGGCCAGCCGCCCCGCACCTCGAGCGGATCGTCTACAAGTTTGGCGTCGAGCCCAGCGTCGGACTGCTCCGCTTCGAACGCGGCGAAGTCGACTATCTCGCCGACGGTCTGGCCGGTCAGGACATCCCGCGGGTGCGCGCAGATGCGAAGCTGAGCCAGCAGATCTTTGTCGCCGACAACGTTTATCTGTCGTTCTTGCTGATGAACACCGAGGCGCCGCCGTTCAACGACGTGCGCGTGCGGCGCGCCGTTGCGATGATGGTGGACCGCAGCCGGCTGGTGCAGGTGGCCGGCGGGTTGGGCATCCCGGCCACGGGTTACATCCTCCCACAGGTCTCTTGCTATGACGCGAACGGG
>JBGQGY010000113.1:0-11810 GCA_041497675.1 bacterium
CCCATGGGATGGGCGTCGTGGTGGAAGCCGTCCAGGAACTTCTTGATCGATTCGTGGATCATTGTGTGGTGGGTGATCTCGGTGATCCACTCTTCAATCTGGGTCTGCGTCGGTAGCTCGCCGCGCAAGACCAGGTAGGCGGTTTCCAGGTAGCTCGACTTCTCGGCCAGTTGCTCGATCGGGTAACCCCTGTACCGAAGGATCCCCCGCTCACCGTCAACGTGCGTGATGCGGCTCCGGCACGCGGCCGTGTTCCCGAATGAGGGATCGTAGGCCATCAGGCCGAAGTCGTCGGCCGACGCCTTGATCTGCCTCAAGTCGCTGGCGTTGATCGCCGCCCCGTAGGTGGGATAAGTGCCATACAGGATCGGGAGTTCGTAGGACTTGCCGGTCCGGTTGTCGGTGACCGTCAGGGTGTCCCTGCCCATCGAAATCCCTCCTCAGCGCCCGTACTTGATTCATTCTAGAAGGCACCGTTGGAGGGACGATATCCGGCTGACGCCCTATCTTCAACCCCTGGGTCGGGCGGCCCCGTGGAGCCGCCGGGATCCGGGCGGGGGCTAATAACCGCGCATCTTGTTGTAATGCGCAATCTGGTCGGGACTGAGGACTTCGGCCGTGGCCAGGTGTGCAGCGAGGTGGACCGTCTCGAGGTCACCTCCGTTGAGTTCAGCCGATTTGGCCAGCCCGGCGCCTTCCCCGGCCGCGATCTGTCGAACCTCTTCGGGGCTCAGCGCGCGGATGGGCGCGGACGGCGAGAACTGGCCGGCATACGGTGACCGGGTGTGGTGCGTTTGGGCCAGCACCGTTGTGGTGCCAAGAACCAGGAGCGCCAAAAGAATCAATCTAGGTACCCACCGCACGACCATCGGTGCTTCCCTCGTATCTTCGGACGTGGTGACGCTTAATTGTATGCTTTTGGCGCGTGCTAGGCCATCCGCGGGTACAGGTGGGCGGCTATGCCGACGAGAGCGGCTGACGCCCCGATGAGGACGGCGAAGTCGACCCCGAGCCCGAAGCCACTCGATCCGCCGGAGATCATCAGGGCCCGGAGCGCGTCGACTTCGTAGGACAGTGGATTGGCCACCGAGATCACCCGCAGCCACTGCGGCATCAGGCTCAACGGATAGATGGCGTTGCTGGCGAAGAACAGCGGCATGGTCAGGACCTGCCCGATGCCCATGAAGCGTTCCCGGGTCTTCACCAGGCAGGCGATGACGAGCGACAGCATGGAAAAGAGCGCGGATCCGATCACGATCAACACGAGCACCGCCAGGATGTGCATAGGTTGGAAACTCAGCGCGATTCCCATGGTGAGCGCCAGAAGGTAGACGATCACCGCCTGGGACAGCCCGCGTATGCCCGCCGAGAGTGCTTTCCCTAGCACGAGCGCCTCCCGGGACGCAGGACTGACCAACAACTTCTGCAGGATGCCGAGGTCCCGCTCCCAGATGGCAGAGATCCCGTAGAAGATCGAGACGAAGAGAGCACTCTGTGCCAGAACGCCGGGGGTCATGAAGTCCAGGTACCTTAGGCCCCCGGTCGGGACCCCCCGCACGCGGGCCATCACATTGCCGAAGACGACGAGCCACAGCGTAGGCTGCACCGCCCTGGTGATGAGTTCCCACGGGTCGTGGCGAAGCTTGCGCATCTCGGCATCGGCGATGGCGCGAACGTGGCCTCCGAAACGGAAGAGGCCGCCGGCGTTATCCCAGACGGCGTGCGGTGCGGCGGGTGCGTAAGACCTCACGGTAGCTGCCTCCCGGTTCGATCTTGGATTCTGTGAAATGGATGAACACATCATCAAGGGTGGCGCCGGGCCCTGCGTGGGCCTTCAAGTCGGTGGGCGAGCCGGCTGCCACGAGCTTGCCTTGATGCATGATGGCCACCCGACCACACAATTCGTCGGCCTCGTCCATGTAATGGGTGGTGAGGAAGACCGTCGTGCCCAACAACTCGCGGAGTTCTCGCACGTGCTCCCAGACTGCCTGCCTCGCGACGGGATCGAGGCCCACGGTCGGCTCGTCCATGAACAGGACCGCGGGACGGTGCAGCATGGACTGGGCGATCTCGAGCCGGCGCATCATGCCTCCGGAGTACTGACGCACCAGGGTGTTGGCTGCATCGCTAATGCCCATGAACGCCAGGGCCTCCTGAATCCGCCGGGCCTGCTCCTGTCGGGGCACATCGTACAAGCGGGCGGAGACCAAGAGGTTCTCATATCCAGTGAGGGCGCCGTCAGCGGAGAGCATCTGCGGTACATAGCCGATGCTGCGCCGCACCTGCGCCGGCTCCCGGATGACGTCAAAGCCCGCCACCCATGCCTCACCGGATGTTGGCGGCAGCAGGGTGGTGAGCATCTTGATGACGGTGCTCTTGCCGGCGCCGTTGGGGCCGAGCAGTCCAAAAATCTCCCGCCGCGCTACCTCGAATGACACTGCGTTCGCAGCGGTCACGTCGGCGAACTGCTTCGTCAACTCGATGGTGCGTATGACTGGAGAGTCCATCCGCGGCCCACTGGTCCCTTCACGGAGTGTCCTGCTGACGAACCGTAAGCACGGGGATCCGACTGTACCTCACCAGGTGTTCCGCGACGCTGCCGATCAGCACATGCCCCAAGCCTGTCCGACCGTGCGTTCCCATGACAATGAGGTCAGCCTTGAGTTCCTGGGCCACGTCCAGGATTATGGATCGCGGCATTCCCTCCCGGATGAGAGTTCGCGCGCGCGGCAGGCGGGCTGCCAGTTGTTTCATCGCCGTGTTGGCGTTGTTCTGTATCTCTTGGATCATTGCATCGTCCATCCACAGACCGATATCTGGCGAGGAGGCCACGATCGCAGGGGTGACGAGGTCGAGGACATGCAGGAGCACAATCTCGGCCCCTGTTGCCTCTGCGATTCTCGCGGCCAAACGCAGCGCTGGCTCGGCCCCGGGCGACAGGTCAGTAGGAACCAGAATGAGCTTGAGTTGACTGGCTGCGGCCATGCTCTTCCCCTCCGATGCAATGGATACCAGTCCACACCAATGCTACGACGCGCGGCCACAGACGGGCCATCGGACGCCGGAAGTATTCAGTAATGTGCGCCGGGGGGGTGGCGAGACGAGAAGAGGCTGTTAGGTCACCGTCGGCGCCGCGTGCGCGGCTGTCGCAGCAGACATCGCCGCCTTGGCTTCCAGGGCCGCCCAGTTCTCTTCCACCCATCTCTGCAGGCGCTCAGCCACATCGGGCGCCGCTGCGAGATGCTTGAAGCGGCCCTGCATCGCCAGCCAGTCGGCCACCGGCCGCACGCGCGCCGGTTTGACGGTGATGCGCCACCGTCCCTTTTCGACCTCGTACAGCGGCCAGTAGTGCGTGTCGACGGCAACCTGCGACAACTCCACCGTGAGGTTCGTGGGATAGTCCCAGCCCGGCTGGCACGGCGCCAGCACATTGAGGAACGACGGACCCTGCACAGCAAGGGCCTTGGTGATCTTCTTCGCAAGGTCACCCCAATGGCTGATGCTGGCCTGCGCCGCGTAGGGGATGTTGTGCGCCGCGACGACTTCGGTGAGGTCCTTCCGAAACTCGACTTTGCCCGGAACCACCCGGCCGGCGGGCGTCGTGGTCGTGCGGGCCCCGGGCGGGGTTGCGCTGGAGCGCTGGATGCCGGTATTCATGTAGCCTTCGTTGTTGTAGCAGATGTACAGCAGGTCGTGACCGCGCTCAAGCGCGCCGGAGAGGCTCTGAAGCCCGATGTCGTAGGTGCCGCCGTCGCCGCCGATCGCGACGATCTTCGGCGGCGCATCCAGCCGGCCGCGCCGGACAAGCGCCCGCACTGCCGCCTCCACACCGGAGGCGGTCGCCGCCGCATTCTCGAACGCGCTGTGCAGATAGGGCACCGGCCAGGCGCTGTAGGGATAGATCGTGGTCACGACTTCCATGCAGCCCGTCGCGTTGATCACGACCAGCGGTTGCTTCGCGGCCGTCAGCAGCAGGCGAATGATCGTCGGGAAGCCGCACCCTGCGCACGCCCGATGACCGGGCGCGAGACCTTCACCGTGCGTCGACAGTTCGCGCAGGTTGAGGCTCATGACTCGTCTCCTCGGACGCCCAGATACCCAACGGGTGGCCCATCGACCTCGCCGAGCAGCAGCGAGGCGACGGCATCGAGATCCTCTGGGCGAAGATCACGGCCGCCCAGCCCGAAGATTCGGTTGAAGAGCCGCGGGGGGGTCGCGGCTCCGTACAGGGCGGCCGCGGTATCCACGACGAGCGGCCCCCCGAGCGTGCTCAAGGTATCGGCTCGCTCGAGGACGGCCACGCGGCTGAAGCGGGTCAAGACCGTGCGTACCGCCATCGCCGGGAACGGCCGGAACAGCCGCAGGCGCACCAGCGCGACCTTGCGGCCCGCATCCGCCCAGCGTGCCACGGCTTCTGCCGCCACGTCGGCTGTGCTGCCGAGCAGCATGATGGCACACTCGGCATCGTCCGGTCCCATGGTCTCGAGAAGGGGCGGCAACGCCCGGCGGAAGTGGCGGTTGAACGCCTCCGTCGCCTCGTCCACCGTATGGATCGCGACCGTCATGGCCTCGGCCTGGGCCCGACGGAACTCCATGTACGAATCGGGGAGTGCGAGCGGTCCGACGGTAATCGGCGGGCCGGTCAGCACCGAGTATGCCGGCTGTGGTGTCCCGATGAACGCTCGAACTTCATCGTCCTCGAACACATCAACCGCTTCGAGGCCGTGGCTGAGGGTGAACCCGTCTAGACACACCATCGCTGGGATTCGCGCCGCTTCGGCGATGCGCACGGCCAGGATGGCTGTTTCGTACGTTTCCTGCACATCACGGCAGTAGAGCTGCATCCAACCCGCGTCCCGCGAGCCCATGGCGTCCGAGTGATCGCCGTGGATATTCAAAGGCGCCGAGAGCGCGCGGTTCGCCACGGCCATGGTGATGGGCAGGCGGAGTCCGGCGGCGATATAGAGCATCTCGTGCATCAGCGCCAGGCCCTGCGAGGCAGTCGCGGTCGTCACGCGTGCCCCACCGGCCGCGGCGCCGATGCACGCCGACATCGCCGAGTGCTCCGACTCCACCGGGACGAAGATCGTGCCGACGTCACCGTCGGCGACGAACTGCGAGAACTTTTCAACGATCCCGGTCGACGGCGTGATGGGATAGGCGGCGACCACATCGGGGTCGATCTGCCTCCAGGCCATCGCGACCGCGTCGTTGCCGGTCAACCCAATTCGGCGCCGGGTGGCTATAGCCATCAGGTTTCCTCCGGGACCATGACGATCGAGTGCGCGCGTGGCGGGCACACCTCGGCGCAGATGCCGCAGCCCTTGCAGTAGGTCAGGTCGATCTGCGTGATCCGGCCGTCTTTGGTGATGATCGAGGAGTCAGGGCAGTACAGCCAGCAGAGCATGCAGTGGACGCACGTGCTGAGGTCGAGCCGCGGCTGTTGTTGCCGCCAGTCGCCGGTCTCGAACTGCCGGCTCGTCCCTGCCGGCATGTACGGGCCCGCCGCCGCATCCTGCCACCGGAGGCCCTCGCGTGCTTGCCGGCGCGGCGGAGCAGCCGTCCCGTCGGTGGTCCGAAGGGGGGTGGGGTTGGGCTGCCCCGCCAGCGCCGCGAGCACGGTGGTCGCAGCCGCGAGATTGCCCGCGACCACCTCAGGCCTGAACTCCTTGCCGAGCCGCTTCTCTAGCCAGCGCAGGAACTCGTCCTGCGGCAGGAGATCGAGAGATGCAACAACTGCCGACAGCATCGGAACGTTGGGCAGGTCGCGACCCAGCGCGTCGCGAGCGGCCGACGATGCGTCCACGAGGACCAGACGGCCGGGCACGCGAGCCGCGATCGCGGCTCGCGAGTCTGGCGGCGCGTTGACGAACACGATCGTGTCCGGTGTCACGCCGTCCAGCGTCTGGGGCGCGTCGAGCAGCCCTGGGTCGAGCACCGCGATGGCGTCGGGATTCGTCACCGGGCCTCGCTGTGCGATACGATGATCGGCGATTCGGGTAAACGCCTGAACGGGCGCTCCCCGGCGCTCCGGGCCGAATTCGGGCGCCGCCTGCGCGTACCCGCCGGCGTCGATGATCGCCTCGGCGAGTAAGATCGCGGCGGTCTTGGCTCCGTACCCTCCGCGCCCGTGCCACCTGAAGGACAATGCGCGGAGCCCCACCCTGGTTGCGCTCATGCCGCTCCTCGTCGGCCGGCGGCTGGACCACCACCCGCCGGTCGGTCTTACGACTCCAGAATCGGCCCGGAGGCTCTCCCGAACAATCGGGCGGCGGCCCGATCTTGGGTCCGGCGCCGGCGGGCAGGGAGTAAGAACGCCATATCTCTTCGAATACTCCACCCGTGCCCAATGACGCGCCCCGCGAGAAGATGCGCCCCCCGAGCGTTGAGGACGCTCTGACGATCATCCTGCGGGCGACCGCGAGGGGCGCTGCAGAGGATGTGCGGCTGCCGGAGGCTGCGGGTCGCGTGCTCGCGGCGCGCATCGTGGCGACGGAGGATCTCTGGCCGTTCGCACGGGCGGCGATGGATGGCATCGCGGTACGCGGTGCAGATGTGGCCGGGGCGTCAACAGAACACCCCGTACGCCTCCTCGTGACCGGCGCCGTGTACGCCGGGCAGGCGGCGGATGGCGCGCTGCGGCAGGGGGAGTGCGTGCGCGTGGCCACCGGGGCGCCGGTGCCGACAGGTGCAGATGCGGTCATCCCGCAGGAATTGTTGCAGATCGACGGCAACGCCGTGTTTGTCTCACAGTCCATCGCATCGGGTCAGCACATCTTCCCCGCCGGTGAGGACGTACGAGCCGGCGAGCACGTTCTTGAACCAGGCATTCTCCTGCGCGGCGGCCATCTCGGGTTGCTGGCCTCGATGGGTTGTGCCACAGTGCCGGTCGTCCGCCGTCCGGTGGTCGCGATTCTGACTTGTGGCGACGAGTTGATCGATCCAGGGGAAGCCTTGCGCCCCGGCCTCGTACGCGAAAGTAATGGATACGCACTCTCGGCCGATGTGAAGGCCGTGGGCGCCCAAGCCGTGATGCTCGACAACGCGCGCGACAATGTGCGCGAGATGGACGACGCTATTCGGCGGGGGCTGGAAGCCGATGTGCTCATCACCAGCGGCGGGTTGTCGGTGGGCGAGCGCGACCTCGTGCGGCCGGGCTTGCGGCGGGCGGGCGTCGCGATCGAGTTTGAAACCGTTGCGATGAAGCCCGGCGCGCGGGTGGCGTTCGGTCGCATCGGTCACCGTCTGGTCTTTGGTTTGCCCGGCACGCCCAGCGCGTGTCGCGTCGCGTTCGAGATCCTGGTGGTCCCCGCGCTGCGAACCCTGCTCGGATATCGTGACGCAGTGAGACCGCGTGTGACCGCGCGTCTCACTGCGCCCATCCGGGTCCGGCCCGGCCGCCGGCGCTACTTGTGGGGTCTGGCTACGCTCGGTGCCGACGGGGTCGCGGTCGCACCGCATTTGGTGCAGAGTACCGCGACGCTGCGCGCGTCGAGCGACGCGAATGCCCTCATTGTTCTCGATGGCGAGACCAGCGAACTTCGCGCGGGCGCCCGCGTCTCGGTGCACGTGCCGGACCTGGAGGCCCTAGGGGGCGCCGCGGCGCCGCGGCAGGACATCATCGGTATCGTCGGCGCGCGGGGCGCGGGGAAAACCAGGCTCATCGAACGGCTGATCCCCGCGCTGGCCCGGCACGGCGTCAGCGTCGTCGTTGTCAAACATCACGCCCATCAGCTCGCGCTCGATCAAGAGGGATCCGATACGGCACGCGCGGCGTCGGCGGGGGCCGTCCGTACCATCCTGGCGGGGCCGGGCGGCGTCACAACCCGTGCGCCGTCCGGCGACGATCCTTCGCTGGAGGACGCTCTTGCCCACGCCGGTCGTGCGGATCTCGTGCTTGTTGAAGGATTCAGTCAGTCCGCAATCCCGAAGATTCTGGTGCTGGGCGGAAGCGCGGGACCTGCAAAGACCCCTCCCGCTGGGCCCATCATCGCCACGGTGGGTGATGTCGCCGGCGCAGACGCAGACGTGTTTCGTTGGGATCACATCGATCGTTTGGCCCGTTTCGTCCTGACACGCAAGAGATGAAGACGCCGGAGGTCGCCACGTGCCCTCCGGCGTCCTGGTTGAGCCGCGGCTATTTGTTGGTGACCGGCAGACCGGCCGCCTTCCAGCCGCCCAGACCGTTGCGGATCGACCGCACGTTCGTGTAGCCCCAGAGCCGCAGCACCGTCATGGCGATGGCGCCGCGGTGGCCGATCGCGCAGTAGACGACGATGGGGGTGCCCCTGCCGTCCGGCAGCCTGTCCAGCGCCTTCGGCAGGTCGCGAAGCGGGATATTCACGGCGCCGGCGATGCGCTCGCCCTCGAACTCGGACTTCTCACGCACGTCGAGGATGAGCGGCTTGGCGGTCTCCATCAGTTTCTGGACCGTGGCCGGGTCGATCAGGAAGAAGTCGGCCGGGAGCGCGGTCAGGAACTTCTCGGTCGTCGTCAGCGTGTTCTTGTCGATCCAGTCCTGGCTGGTCGCCGGGACCGCGACGGCGAAGGCGAGCATCAGGCCAAGCAGGGCGACTAAGGTCTTTTTCATCTTGGTTCCCTCCTTCGTGTGATTGGTCATTCTCCCTCACAGCCCGCGCTGCCCGGCGTAGACGAGCACCAGGCGCAGCGCGAGTCCTCCGATCAGGACCAGTGACGCCGAAAGTCGCGTCAGGCCGAACGTGGCATGACGCGTCTTGACTTCCACGATGCCGAGCGCCAACGGGACGACGATCCCGGCGGCGATCACCACCGGCCAGAACGCCCACGCAAAGGTCCCCGTGATCAGCGCCGCGGCTGCGGCCTGTCCGGCCGCGGTGGACGTGGCCAGCCCAATCAGGTAGAGACCGACCAGCGTGAGTTCGACTGCTTCCACCGCGATCTCGCCGCGGACGAGCAGATGGTGCGCCGGCCCACCGGGGGCAACCATCAGCAGAAGCGCCGCGGCGGCCGACAACCCCGACGCCAGGAAGAGTATCGGCAGAATCGGGCTGTTGAGCGCGGGCCGGGCCACCATCGTACCGAGCAGCACGCCGGTGTAGAGGCCAAGCGCCCCGCCCAACACCAGGTTGATCCAGGCCAGCCGACGCATCCGCGGGCCGGCCCATCGCTCGACGCGTTGCAGCCACCGATGGAGCCGCGGGAAACGGCACACCCCCACGCGTGCGCGGATCGATAGGAGGGCGGGAATCGCCGCCAGCGAGGAGGTGAGGAGGATCGCCAGCAGGATCCAGGCCCCCCACGACATCGGGCTGCGCACGCGCAGGGTCAGGTAGAGCCAGAAGGGCGTCCACTTGCTGCCAAGATCGAGCCACAGCACGATCAGACCCAGGAGGATGGTCGGTGGCGTCAGTAACGTCGCCGCGCGTACGGCCGGCAAGAGCTCACGACGCCTCCCGGTCAGATGCGCCCACGACGCAAACATCAGCAGGCCGGCGGCCAGCCCGCCCAGGAAGAGGTAGACGGCCACCGGCCATCCCCACAGGTGGAGGTGAGCGTTCAGCGCGCCGTCACGCAATTCGAGCACTGCGCACCTCCTCCAGACTCACGGCGCCGTTGAGGAAGAAGAACTTGGGTTTCGTCCCCAGGTCGGGTCGGTCGACCTCGATCTTCTTGGCCGAGGCGAGCGTCTTGTTGATCGGGCTGTTGGCATCATCGAGGTCGCCGAAGACCAGCGCACGGGTCGGGCAGACTTCGACGCACGCAGGCTCGCGGCCGCGGGCGATCCGGTGGTCGCACAGCGTGCACTTGTCGACGAACCCACGCGGGTGCGGGTAGCGCATGCCGTAGGGGCAGGCCGACACGCAGGCGCGGCAGCCGATGCAGATGTTGTAGTCGACCAGGCAGACCTTGTCATCGTTGACATAGGTCGCGCCGGTTGGGCAGACGTCGACGCACGGCGGTTTCTCGCAGTGGTAGCACTGCATGTGCAGAAACATCAGGCGCAGGTTGCCTTCGTCGCCGACCGCCACCTCGCCGACCCGTCGCCGCAGGTAGCCTTCGGGCACGTCGTTCTCAATCGCGCAGGCAACGGCGCACGCCTCGCACCCGATGCACCGGTCGAGATCAACCGCCATCCCGTAGCGCGCCACGGCTAGGCCTCCTGTCCCTGCCGCGCCGATCCGGGACGCGCGCGCCCCGTCGGTTGCAGACGCACGAAGTTCACCCGCAGGCCGGCACCGCCGCTGATGGGATCCAGCGCGTACCGGGTCTGCAGCGCCGTGTCGCTCGCGCCCTTCTTGTGCGCGCGGCGCATACCCGGGGCATCGTGGCCAAAGCCGTGCACCAGGTAGACGCAGTCCTTGCGGATGCGCGCGGTAGCGCGGACCTTCACGGGGCCGCTGGCCGCGTTGTCCTGGTTCACGAGCATGACGCGGTCCCCGGAGACCAGCCCCAGACGCGCGGCGATCGTCCGGTTGACCCAGACCTCGTTCTCGTCCATGAGACGCGTCAGCACCGGATTGTTCTGCGTCCGGCCGAACGTGTGCACCGGCGCGCGGCCGTAGAGCAGGCGGAAGTGGCCCTCGGGCGGTTCGGCGACCGCTGTGTACCGCGGCAGCGGGTCGTGCCCGGTCTTCGCGAGTTCCTCGCAGTAGATCAGGATCTTGCCGTTTTGGGTCGGGAATGGCGACTTGCCCTTCCAGTCATCGAGATATGGCTTGCCCTTCTGGATGCTCACCCCGGCCTTCCTCATGTCAGCCAGGTTGAGGCCGACGGAGTTGAGCCGCTGTTCCAGATACTCCTCAATCGTCTTCCAGGGGAAGTACTGCTCGAGTCCCAGCCGCAGACCGAGTTCGCGCGCGATCCACCAGCCAGGTTTCGTGTCGTACATCGGCCGCACGACCGGCTGGCGCAGGGCGATGAATGGTCGCTTGTGCGGGATCACGATCAGATCGTCGTACCGCTCGAGGTACGTGCACTCCGGGAGCACAACATCGGCCCACCGGATGTGGTCCTGCGGCAAAATGTCGATGGCGACGGAGAAGTCCAGCGCCTGCAGCGCTTTGCGGGTGCGCGCCGGGTTGGGCAGCGAGTGGAACAGGTTGACGGCGTAGGCGACCAACCCCTTGATCGGGTACGGCTCGCCGGTGATCATCGGCTCGATCAATTCCTGGATCGCGACCCCACCGCGCAGGAACGTCTTGCGGGCACCGTCGGCCCTGGGCTTTCTTCCCGCGGGGACCTCCGGACCGGAGGTCGTCGGGCCCGCTCAGCCACCCGCCTCGGACCCGATTGGGAAGGGCGGCAGCGGGTACTCTTCGATGTAGGGCGACTCGGCGATGTAGAGGCCGCCTTGCCTTCCCCAGTTACCCAGCAGGATGTTGACGAGGTACACCGCGCGCATCCGCTGCGTGTCGTTGCCGTACCAGACGACGTGTCTGCCGGGGACCAGCACTGCCCGCGGCCGCACGCGCGCCATCTCCCGTGCGATCTCGGCAATCTCATCGGCCGGGAGTTCCGTGATCTGCGCGGCCCACTGCGGCGTGAAAGGCTTCACGTGCGCCGCGAGTTTCTCGAACCCGTCCGTGTAACGAGCAATGTATTCGTGGTCATAGAGGTTTTCGGTAACCAAAACGTGCATCCACGCTAACAACAGTGCTGTGTCGGTGCCCGGTTTGATCGGGAGGTAGTGGTCGGCCTTCGAGGCTACCGTCGAAAACCGTGGATCCACGACCACGACCTTTGCGCCACGGGCACGCGCCGCCGCGAAGTCCTGCATCATCGTGTTGTGGGCGTTCTCGCCGATGTGCGTGCCCAGCAGGACGATGTAG
>JBGQGY010000114.1:0-11657 GCA_041497675.1 bacterium
ACGGGCCAGCCGGCCGCGACGGTGCCCTGCGGGTTTTCATCCGACGGCCTGCCGATCGGCCTCCAAATCGTCGGGCGGCGCCTGGACGACGCGACAGTGCTGCGCGCCTGTGCGGCCTTCGAGGCCGCCAGGCCGTGGACAGGGAAACGGCCGGCGCTGACCGCAGTCTGACCTGCAGGAACCTTCGGTCGACCCGCGAACGAACTGCGGCACAGCATATGTATTGTGGCACAAGTGACTAACTCCTCCATCGCGGACCATTCGACGCGAAGACCCAATCGGGTCCAATCGCTGCGGAGGGCGCTGGCAGTACTGCGGGCATTCGATGACGTGCAGCCAGAGCTGGGCATTACCGAGATTGCGCGCAAGGTCGGTCTCAGCAAGAGCATCGTGATGCGGCTCGTGGCCACGCTTCGCGACGAGGACTTTCTCCAGCGCAGCCCCGGGAGCGACAAGTATCGGATTGGGCTGGCTGCGTTTGAGATCGGCAACCTGTACTACCTGAGTGCGTCGCTCCGCCGCGAAGCCGAGCCCATGCTGTTGGAACTGGCCGAACGATTCGGGCACAGCGCCTATCTTGGCACTCTCAGCGGCGACCGGGCCATCTACGTCTCGGTGATCGAGGGACCCGGGCCGATACGCGTCGGACCTCGGATCGGGAGTTCCGCGCCGGCGCACACCACCGCCGCGGGCAAGGCGCTGCTCGCCTACCAGGGTGCCGAAGAGATGGAACGATACTTCGCCACCGCCCACCTCACCCCCGAAACGCCGCGCAGCATCACCTCCAAAGCCGCGCTGCGGGAAGAACTCGGGGCCGTGCGGGCGCAGGGCTTTGCGGTCAATCGCGGCGAGCACCTCAACGGTGTGGGATCGATTGGCTCGCCGATTTTCGACCGCCACGGCGCGGCGGTCGCATCGATCAGCGTATCGTTCCCGATGTACCTGGTCCCCGAGGATCGCTGGCCCGGGATCGCCGCCGCGGTCGTGGACACAGCGAAGGAGATCTCGCGGCGTCTGGGGACCGGACACACGGACACCATCAGGGAGGCGAAGCGCCATGGAACTGCTTCGAACGCTTGAGCAAAAAGTCGATCCAGCCCGCGCCGCCGTCGTCACGGTCGACGTGCAAAACGACTTCTTCCACAACGACGGCTACCTCGGCAAACTTGGGGCACCCATGAAGCTGGTCCAGGACATGGCGCCGCGGCTCAACCAGTTTCTCAACGCGGCGCGGCAGCACGGTGTCCGGGTGATCCACGTGATCTCGTGGCACGATGAGCAGTACGCGTCCCCGGTCGTCACCGAGCAAAAACTCCGCCATGGGCATCGGATGGAGCTCAACGGCCGCCAATTGAAGGATGCAGCCTACTGCCTCCGCGGTACCTGGGGCGCCGACTTCTACGGGATCGACGCGCGGCCGGGGGAGGAGATCGTCATCAAACACCGCTACGGGTCGTTTACGGGGACCAATCTGGATCTCATCCTCCGCAGTCAAGGGATTCAGACCGTTATCCTGACCGGTGCGGCCACGAACGTGTGCGTCGAATCCACCGCGCGCGAAGTCTACATGCACGACTACTATCTCGTCTTCGTCGGCGACTGCACCGCCACCATGTCTCAAGAGGCCCACGACTACACGCTCAAGATGATTGATACCTACTTCGGTCAGGTGGCGGGCTCCGACGACATCATGAAAGCCTGGGGCGTGACCGCGGTGCCGGCGCAAGTCGGCGGGCGCGCAGCGCGGTAACCGATTCGGGGCCGCATGGCAGAGTTTCTCAGTCAGGTGATCTTTGGCCTGGCCATCGGGTCGATTTACAGCCTGATCGCCATCGGGTTCAGCATGATCTTCCGAGCCACGGGTCTGCTGCACTTTGCCCACCCCGACCTGATGATGATCGGCGCGATGATCGGGTACACGGTGGCCACGCGCACCCACGCGCCACTGCTGGGCGTGTTCATCGTGGCCGGGGCCGGCGTGGCCATTCTTTCGGCCGCTATCGATCGCATTGGTTTCCGCCCCATGCGCCGCAAGGGCGCGCTGGTGAACCTCATCATCGCCACCATCGGCTGGAGCATTGTCCTGGTCAACGTCGCAATCTTCATCTGGGGGATTGAGCCGCTGGCGTACCCACAGCAATACCTCCCGCGGGGCCGGCAGATCGGCGGCCTGGTGATCGTGCCGCAAAACCTCGTGATGCTGGGCGTGGGCGCCGTGGTCATGCTCGCGCTGCAGGCCTTCTTCACACGAACGCGGATCGGCCAGGCGATGCGCGCGACGGCCGAAAACCCGGTCGCCGCGCAGTTGATGGGCATCCGGGTCGAACGGATGATGTCCCTCACGTTCCTCGTGAGCGGCTTCCTCGCGGGCGGGGCGGGTGTCCTGATCGCGACGATCGTCTATGCGAACTTCGACCTCGGGCTGATCGGCATCAAGAGCTTTGCCGCTGCGGTCCTTGGAGGCTTCGGTCAGATCGGCGGCGCGATGGCCGGGGGGCTGGTCCTGGGGCTCATCGAGGCGTTGGGCGCGTTCTACATCTCCTCGGCGTTCAAGGATCTGATTGCGTACACCCTGCTCATCCTCGTCTTGCTCCTGCGACCGACGGGTCTGTTCGGCAGTGGGCGGGGCCGGCCCGACGCATGACGGTCTCCTGGCTCCAACCCTTCTGGACGCCTGCTCGGGTCGCGGTCATCCTGGCCGCCGCGGTCCTGCCGGTGGTGATCGGCCACAACCCGTACTATCTGCTCGTCGCGGCGACCATCTTGATCTTCAGCATGCTTGCCGCCGGGTTGCAACTCGTGTTGGGGTTTGGCGGTATCCTGCAACTCGGCTATGCGGGGTTCTTCGGGTTGGGCGCATACGCGTCGGCGCTGGTCACCACGCGTTTGGGTTACCCATTCCTCGTGGGGTTTGTGGCGGCCATTGGCGCGGCCACATTGGGCGGCGCCATCATGAGTCCGATCATCCGTCTGCGCGACGTCTACTTTGCGATGGCGTCGTTTGTGTTCGGGTTGATCCTCGAACTCGTCTTCAACCAATGGTCGAGCGTGACGAACGGGCCGATCGGCTTCAGGGGTATCCCGACGCCTGTGGTCTTTGGATGGACGATCCACCAGCCTGAGCACTTTTACTACCTGCTCGTGTGCGTGCTGCTCGCGCAGTACTGGCTCATGTTTCGCGTGCTCCAGTCGCCCTTCGGCACGGCCCTCCAGGCGATGCGCGAGCGCGAGGTGGCGTGCCGGACGTCCGGGCTCAACACAGCGGCGATCAAAATCAGATTGATCCTCATCAGCTCAGCCATCGCGGGGGCTGCGGGTAGCCTGCTCGCGCACATGAACGGATTCATCAGCCCGCCGTCGTTCGGGTGGGCCCAATCGGTCACCCTGCTGATGATGGTAGTGGTCGGCGGCCTCCGGTCGCTGCCGGGCGCCCTACTCGGCGCTGCCACCATCCGGCTCGTGCTCGAGCGGACGAGCATCCTCGGTCGTCAGAGCAACATCGTCTTTGGCATCGCGCTCATTCTCTTCATGGCCTTCCTGCCCAACGGGCTGGCAGGTCTTGCGCGATGGCGAACCAGGCAGGTGCAGGATGCCCGTGCCGGCGCTTGAGACCAAAGCCGTGAGTAAACGGTTCATCGGGCTGGTCGCCCTCGATGAGGTCAACCTCGCGGTCGAGGATGGGGAAATTCGCGCCATCGTCGGGCCGAATGGCGCCGGCAAGACGACCCTGTTCAATCTGATCAGCGGGCTCTACCCGGTAAGCGCCGGTCGCGTCCTCTTGCAGGATGTCGACATCACCCGCTGGCCCGCGCACGCGCGGGCGTCGTCCGGGCTCGGGCGAACGTACCAGACGCCCCAGATCTTTCCGGATTTGAACCTCTTCGACAACGTCGCCATCGGGGGCGCCGCCTGGTGGGCGCCAACGCTCCGTGAAGCGATGATCGGTTCGGGGGGCTGGCGCCGCCAGATCATCGCGGAAGCCGAGGCGGTCCTGGAGTTTTGTGGGCTCCCGGCGATGTTGCACCGGCGCGCCGGCGATCTGCCGTTCGTGATGCAGAAACGGCTGGAGCTGGCGCGGGTGCTGATGGGAAAGCCGCGCGTGGTGTTGCTTGATGAGCCTGCCGCCGGGTTGAACTCGGTCGAGGTGCGCGCGCTGGACGATCTCATCCGTGCGGTGCGTGACCGGCAGATCACGGTCGTGTTGATCGAGCACAACATGCGGCTCGTCATGGGACTCTGCGACCGTGTCACGGTCCTGGACTTCGGCCGTCGGATCGCGGACGGCACACCCGAGCAGGTGCGCGCGGACGCGCGGGTCATCGAGGCGTACCTGGGGACGTCGCGTGCTGATCTGTGAGCACCTGTCCGTCCGATACGGGGCCGTTCCGGCGCTGCGGGATGTCTCGCTCACCGTCCGTCCCGACGAACTCGTCGCCCTCATCGGCCCTAACGGCGCCGGCAAGACGACGGCGCTGATGGCGATCGCCGGGGTGCTTCGGCCTGAGCGCGGGCAGGTGTCGTTTGGCGGCCGGCCGCTCACCGGGCTCGACCCGGCGGACATCGTTGCCTGCGGGATCGCGCTGGTGCCCCAGGGCCGAATGATCTTCCAGTCCTTGACGGTACGCGAAAACCTGCGGATGGGAGCGTTCCGCGTGAGCGACCCCTCGGTCGTGCGCGGCAGACAGGAGACCGTGCTCGACGTGTTCCCGGCGCTCAAACACCGCTTGGACCAGTTCGGTGGCACGCTGTCGGGGGGTGAGCAGCAGATGTTGGCCATTGCCCGCGCCCTGATGTCCGAGCCGTCACTCCTGCTGCTCGACGAACCGTCCACCGGTTTGGCCCCAAAGCTGATCGAGTCGATCTTCACCACGCTACTCGACCTACACCGCCGGGGCACGATGATGTTGCTCGTGGAGCAGAATGCCCGGGTCGCGTTGAGTCTGGCGACACGGGGCTATGTCTTGGAGACCGGCGCGATCGTGGCCGAGGGGCCGGCACTAGCGCTGCGCACGGATGCACGACTCGTTGAAGCCTACCTGGGCTGAAGACGGGACGCTGAGAAGGGGGGACGAACGATGCAACGACGCAGCAAGGTTATGCGGATGGCGGGAGGATGGGTGCTTGCAGTCGTCGTCGTGGCGCTGGTTGCGGCGATGCCCGTAGCGTACTCTGCGCCCGCGGAGCCCATTAAGTTCGGATTCTCGGCGCCGCTGACGTCGCCGATCGCCTTCGCCGCAGTACGGGCGAGAAATGGCACCGAATACGCGGCGGAGCAACTCAACGCGAAGGGCGGGCTGATGGGCCGGAGGGTCGAGGTGCTCTACGGGGACACTCGATTGGACCCCAACGAGGCCATCAACATCGCCCGGCGCTATACGTTGCAGGAGAACGTCCGCGCCTACTTCGGTGACTTCACCAGCAGCGGCACGCTGGCCATCATCGACATGATCGCCCGGGCCAACATCCCGCAGATCACATACACCAACGCCATCAAGATCACCCGCTCAGGATACAAACACGTCATCAACCTCAAGCCGAACTCCGATCATCTGACGGCCGCCGCCCTGGACTATGCCGTGCGCGTGCGCGGCTACAAGCGTATGGCGATCATGGAGCTGGATGACGAGTATGGCAAGGGTAACATCGACGCGATCGAGCGGTACATCAAACGGTACGGCGGCGCCGAGATCGTAGGGCGCGAATCGTATCGTCTTGACGCGAAGGAGTTTCGGCCCTTGTTGAGCAAACTCGCCGGGCTCAAACCCGACGCCATCATCCTGACTGGGTCGCTGGCTGATACGGCATTGATCGTCAAACAGTACGGCGAACTCGGTCTCAAGATCGCGCTGGTCGGCGGTGGTGGGCATTCCAGCCGGGCCTTCCGAAACATCGCGGGGGCCGCGTCGGACGGCATGATCGTGGCGCCGGCCTACTGGCCCGACTACTTCAAGAACAAGGAAGCGGCGGATTTCGAGGTCGCATACAACGCCCGGTACGGCGCGCTCGCGGGCGACGAATGGTCGACATTTGCCTACGACGCGGTCATGATCGTCGCCGCCGCCATGGAAAAGGCCGGAACGGTAGATGGCGCCCGCGCCGTGCCCGAAATGTTCAAACTGGGGGCGATCCGCGGAGCCTCCGGGACGTACACCATCACCCCAAACGGCGAGATCGACACCGTCGTCTTCGTCGGATACTGGACATCCGACGGCACCGTGAAGATCATCCGCGGCTGGAAGCCGCCGAAGTTGAACTGACCGCTCAATCAACTGGAGGCACTCGATGCTGCTGAACGTCGCACGGGCGCAGGCAGTGCTGGCCGAAGCGCATCTTGATGCGCTTCTCGCCACCACGCAGGAAAATGTCTTCTACACGACGGGCATCTTGAACACCAATAGCTTCGTGTTGCCGAGGATGGTGCAGGGTTACGCGCTGCTCCCAGCCGACCGGCTGTCGCATCCCACAGTGGTCATGAGCGTCGGAGATGCGGATCAGTTCCTGGCAGCGTTTCCCGGCGTCGATTCACTCGTGTGCTTCGGCACGTTCTATCGGGAGCAACCACACCCCGAGGTCCTCACCGACGGCGAGCGGCGGGTGGCGGCGCTCACGACCGAGGATCGACGTCATCCGGGGCCGGCCGAGGCGCTCGCCGCCGCGATCCGCGAGGCCGGTCTGACCCAAGCGGCGATCGGCATCGATGAAGAAGGCATCCAGCCCGCGATCCGCGCGCAGGTCGCCGCCCACTTGCCCGATGTGCGCTTTGCCGACGCCGCGCACACGTTTCGAACGATCCGCATGATCAAGACCGCCGGTGAGATCGAACGGCTGGCGCGGGCGCAGCTCGCGTGCGAAGCGGGGATCAAGGCGGTCGCCGCCATGGCGCGCGCGGGGGTCACAGAGCGCGAGATGGTCGATGCGTACGGCATCGGCGTCATACGGGGTGGCGGCCGCCCGACCTTCGCCCTCATCCGCACGGGTCGCAACGCCGCCCTCGGCCAGCTGCCGGCGGACGACACGAAGCTCAAGAAAGGCGACCATGTCTGGTTCGACGTCGGCGCCCGCGTCGACGGGTATCATGCGGATCTGGCACGCATCCTCGTCTTGGGGCAGCCGTCGAAAAAACTGCGCGACTACTATGGGGCCGTCCTGCGCGGTGAGGAACACGCGTTCGCCGTCACACGTCCGGGGATCAGCGCCGCCCGTATCTTCCACGAGACGGTCGACACGGTGCGCGCGTCAGGTCTCCCGCACTACCGGCGCCACCATGTGGGCCACTGCATCGGCGTCGAAGTGTACGATCCACCGGTATTGAACGCCTCGAGCCAGACACCGATCGAGGCGGGCATGGTCGTCAACATCGAGACCCCGTACTACGAGCTTGGGTGGGGCGCCGTCCATGTCGAGGACCCGTATCTCGTGGGGGCGGATGGCCGCAATACGTGGCTGACGACGATGAGTCGTGATCTGATCATCGTGGAATGAGGTGCCAGGGATGAATCACGTCACCGGGTTTGCGTGTCTGCGGTGCGGCCGGTTCTATACGGAGAAGAAGATGTTCAAGGGGTGCCCCGACTGCGCGAAGCGGGGCAAACCAAGCAACGTGAGCGTGCAGTACGACTACGACGCGCTGCGCAAGGCCTTCAGCGTGAAAAAGCTCGAAGGCCGACCCGCGACCATGTGGCGCTACCGGGAACTGCTGCCGCCCGATGAAGACGATATCGTCACCCTCGGCGAAGGGCTGACGCCCCTGCTCCCGGTCCAACGCCTCGGCGCGCGCGTGGGGCTGCCCCGGCTCTACGTGAAGGACGAATCTCGCAACGCCACCTGGTCGTTCAAGGACCGCATGTGCAGCTCCGCCGTGTCGGTGGCCAACGAGTTCGGCGCCGGCGTGATCACCACATCGTCCTCGGGGAACGCGGGCGCAGCCACCGCCGCCTACGCCGCACGCGCCGGGAAGGAGTGCGTGATTTTCACGCTCCAGCGGTTCCCCATTGCCATGAAAGTGGGGATGGCCGTCTACGGCACCCGCCTGATCGCCTGCCCGACGCTCCTGGACCGTTGGCGGATGGTCGAGAAGTGTGTGGACGAATACGGCTGGTACCCGACGGCGGGATTCACGTGGCCGCTGATCGGGAGCAATCCGTACGGCATCGACGGCTACAAGACCGTCGCCTACGAGATCTGCGAGCAGATGGGCTGGAAGGCGCCGGATGTCGTCGTGGTCCCGGTCGGCGCCGGCGATGCCTTTTTCGGCGCGTGGAAGGGCTTCAACGAGCTGCGCGACTTCGGCATCATCGACACCGTGCCGCGCATGGTGGCGGCCGAAGTCCTGGGGCCGATCGAAAACGCCATCCGCAAGGGCCTCGACTACGTCGAAGAGGTGCCCTACCGGCAGAGCGTTGGCATTTCGGTGGGCATGTACATCAGCACCTACCAGGCGCTCAAGACGGTGGTGGACAGCCGGGGCGCCGCGCGCAGCGCATCGGATGATGAAATGTTGGAGATGCAGCACGCGCTGGCCGCGTCAGAAGGCATCTATGTCGAATGCTCGTCCGCGCTGTCGGTGGCGGTGGCGGCCAAGCTCACCGCCGAGGGTGTGATCCGCGAGAGCGAGACCGTCGTGTGTTTCCTGACCTCCAGCGGTCTGAAGGACCCCGAAACGAGCCTGCGGTATCTGCCCGACATCCCACTGATCGAGCCGAACCTGGACTCCCTGCGGGACGCCCTTGAAAAGACGTACGGCACGCAGATCAAGATGCCGGCGCGAGTCTAACCGCGGGGAGGCATAGAATGCTTTTTAGCGTGGCGATACCCACCTGCGTAGAAGGGTTGATCTATCCGGTTCCCTACGTCACGCCTGAAAAACTGATCGAGGTTGGCGTGGCCGCCGAGCGGCTCGGATATCACTCCGTATGGGGGAACGATCACCTCCACACCCAGAACTACGTGTGGGACGAGTGGCACGCGGTGCCCAACTACTACGAGCCGCTCATCTCTCTGGCGGCGCTGGCCGGCCACACGAAGCAGATCAAGCTCGGTACCTCGGTGATCGTGATGCCGATGCGCGAGCCGTCGCTGCTCGCAAAGCAGGCTGCCACCCTCGACCAGCTGAGCGGCGGCCGGCTGCTGCTCGGGATCGGCGTCGGCGCCTACCGCGAGGAGTTCGAGGCCGTGCGGCCCAGGGCGCCTCGCAGCACCAACCGCGGCGACATGGTGGATGAAGGCATTCGAGCGATTCAAGAACTGTTCACCAAGGAGACGGCGTCGTTCACGGGCCGGTACTATGCCTTCGAAGGCGTCAAGATGGGTCCCAAGCCCAAGCAAAACCCGTTGCCGATCTACAGCGGTGGCAACAGCGATGCCGGTGCGGCGCGGGCCGGCCGCTACGCGCAAGGCTGGCTGCCGGCGGTGCTGCCCATCGACGTCCTCAAGCGGAAGATCGGCATCCTGCGGGATGCGGCGGCAGCCGTCGGCCGATCCATTGCGGGAATCGACATCGCCCCGCAGATGTCGGTGAGTCTGGGCAAGACATCTGAGGAGGCCGTACGCCGGTTCCGCGACAGCCAGGTCTATCAGCACATGCTGTCACTCAAGCGGTCCACCCTGAAGGATCTTGACCTCACGCAGGTCGAGCGCATGAACCTCGTGGGGACGCCCGCCCAAGTGACGGAGCAGATCGCGGCCTATCGTGACGCTGGGGTCACGCACTGCTGCGCGTTGATTTTCCCGGCCAACACGATCGAGGAGACCATCGACCAGATGGACTGGTTCGCCCGCGACGTGATGCGCCGCTTTCACTAGAGGCGCTCAACCGACCAGCCGGCGCACGCGGGGCATGACGTCGTCTATGAAGCTGCGCATGATCGGATCCACCGGTTGGCCGCGCGGTGGATGTGGCAGGATGCAGATCTCGGGGATGCCCAGGCTCACAACCGCAGCCACCTGGCGCGCGACTTCGTCGGGCGTCCCGGCCCAGGTGAAGGCGTCAACGAACTCTTCGGGCACAAGATGCCCGGACCCGAGGGCCCGGGTTTCGTTCTTCGCCTTCATAACGTCCAACAGTTCGTCCGGCACACACAACCCAGAGTGCCGGACGAACTGTTGATCTGGGTAACTGCCCATCAACAGCATCGCGATCATCGGCTTGACCGCGTCGCGCGCCTCTTTGCTGCTCGGCCCGACCGACACGTCGATCCGGGTTATCAGCGTCAGGTCCTTCAGGGTGCGCCCGGCGGCCCTGGCGCCCTTTTCGATCAGCCCCAACGCGTGCTGCACGCCCGGCGGCGTCGCGTACGTCGCGATCATCACGCCATCCGCGACCCGTCCGGCGAGCTGGTACATGCGGTCGCCGCGCGTCGCGATCCAGATCGGCAGGTCGCGCCGCACCGGAAACTGCAGACGCGCCTCGTGTGTCGTGAACACCTCGCCCTTGAAGGTGACCGTTTCGCCGTGGAAGAGGCGCCGGATGATCGCGATGCCCTCTTCCATCGTGCGCAATGGACGGGTACGCTCCAGCCCGACCTCTTTGAAATTGGCCCCACCGGTGCCCAGCGTCAGGATGATGCGGCCGCCACTCAACTCATCAGCCGTGGCCACGGCCGCGGCGACGAGCGCCGGGTGAAGCGAGTACAGGTCGGCGATAAACGTCCCAACCTGCGCCCGCTGCGTGGCGATCGCGGCGGCGGTCAGCGTGACGTACAGGTCGCGGTGGAGCTTGTGGTTGGCGCACCAGACGTGATCGTATCCCCACGCCTCGGCCTGGCGGCACAAATCGACAAATCGGGGCATCGTTTCAAAGAACCATATCCCAACGCCGACTCGAAGCTGCATGGCCATGAGTTTCTGTGGATGCCTAGGCCTCCCTGCCCGGACTCCACAAGCGCACATGCGTTGGTGTGACCCGTATGAGCGGCCTGCGTTCCAAATCCATCGTCCGGTACTGCGGGTAGCGATCGCGCAGCGCGACCAGTGCCGCCGCCCGCTCCGCCACCGCCTCGACAAAAGACGCCGTGCCTCGAACCTGGAGCCAGGCCAAGCGGGTCCAGTCCTCCTCGTAGTGATCCCAGACCAGACAGACCTGTGGGTGCGCCAGGATGTTGCGGACACGGCGCAGCGACGTCGCCGCGACCCGCTTCGGCTTCTCGTCGATCGGCGTGTAGATCGCGCCCCGCACGGCCGCATAGCACACGGGGATCACGTGTGGCCGGCCTCCCTCATCGACCGTCGCCAAGCGCGCCACGCGCAGGCGCTCAATGAAGAGCACGTGCCGCGGTGTCAGTGTGGTCATCACCGTACCTCCGACAGGAGGTTTTCCATCCCGACGCCAAGCATACCGCATGCTCGACGTCGTGACGTTTGGCGAAGCGATGATCCGCCTCTCGGTGCCTGCGGGTCAGGCCCTCGAGGCCGCGGCGCACTTCGACGTCCATGTGGCCGGCGCCGAGGCGAATGTCGCGGTGACGCTTGCGCGGCTGGGCTTCCGCGCCGGGTGGGTGTCCAAACTGGTCGACAATCCGCTCGGCCGCCGGGTGGCCGGCGAACTCCGGCGTCACGGCGTCGACGTCTCGGCGGTGGTCTGGACGCCGAAGGGCCGGACCGGTCTCTACTTCGTTGAACATGCGCCCCCACCGCGCGGCGTCACGGTGCACTACGACCGG
>JBGQGY010000115.1:0-11577 GCA_041497675.1 bacterium
GGCTGCTCGCGCTTGCTGACCAGCAACACGTGAACGCCGTTCTGCTCGATATGGACAGACGGCCCCATGCTGTTCTCCAGACCCGAATACATTGGGCCGTCATAGCGAAAGTAGCCATCCGAAACTGCCACCACGCGCGCCGTCATCTTGACGGGTGTCCCTTGGAGCGGCGAGGACTTTCCTCCGACCTCCAACTCAAGCGTGGCGCCCACGCCGGCGGCCCGACATTGATTCACCGCCTGCCGGTCGACGATGTAGAGCACGCACGCGTCTGTGAGCTTGGTGTCGACAAAGGTCTGGAGCATGCCGGTGCTATCACCCGGAGAACCGCCACCCGTGTTGTCGTACCAATCCGCGAAGATCACCGGGAACTGTGCTTTGGCCTCAGCGTCCCGCAGACACTCTCGTGTGCTGGGCATCGGGGCATGCCAGCCGGCTCGCCGCGCAAAAATCCAAGCCCCCAACTCGTCCGCGTATCGTTGAGCCAGACTGAGGTCATTGTCTGTGACGACATACACCGAGGCGCCCATGTCAGGGACGTCGGCGAGCGCATAGCACGTGGCGATGGAACCGCAGACGACTGCGGGTTGGGCTTCGATCCTGTGCAGTTGTGCGATGGCCTCGTTCATGGGGGGATGAGCCGTCACCTGGTTTGTGCCCCACACCATCGGAATTTGATGGAGCGCCATCGTCGGGCGCAGCCCCTGGGCGAGAATCCGTACAAGCACGTCGGCGCATTCGCGCCCCCGTTCGGCCATGTCCACTTCCGGATAGGTTTCGCGGCCGATCAAGACGTCGGCCTTGTCGACCATGAGGCGCGACACGTTGGAGTGGATGTCTAGTTGCGCGACGATCGGCACCTTGGGACCCACCAGATCCCGGACCGCGGCCAGAATGTACCCGTCCGCATCGTCAATGCCCTCCGCCACCATCGACCCGTGCAGTTCCAGCAGGACGCCGTCCACCGGCCGGGCGGCGCGAATGCCGTCGAGCAGTTCGTTCAAGATCGACTGGAAGAGATCCGCAGGCGTGGGACCGCTCGGGTACGCCGTCGCGTAGACGGTCGGAATCAACTCGAACCCGTGGGCTTCTGATCCCTGGATGAACCCGCCGGTGGGTGTGTTGGAGCCCCGAAACGTACGAATGATTTCACTGCCGCGCAGGTGGTGTCTCTCGCGGTAGCTCTCCCGCGTGGTCGCCACTGGAGTGAACGTGCTGGTCTCATGGCTGATGGCGCCAGTGACCACTCGCATCGTCTCGTGCTCCCTTCTTGCCACCGCATCCATCTCATTCATCCGGCCGCGCGACAAATACCTGCAGGTGAGCAGCATAGTCTTGCACAAAGCAAATAGGTGACAGACGCGGGAGAGTCTAGGCGAAAAGGGGGAATCGTAGATGTTCGTCAAGACGCTCAGGTGGCCGGTCATCAGCTTGATCATTACGGGCGGGGTCCATTTCGTCGTCGAAGCGATTTGGCCAGAGTTGAAGAACATCTTCGTGCCACCAGTCCTGGCGGGAGTATTGTTGGGCTATGGCCTCTGGGTCGGGTATAAGATGATCCAGTTCGGAGGAACGTACCTCCATGCCATCGTGGCCGCTGCGATCCTTGGTCTTCTGCCCATCTTCCTTGAGACAGTTGGCTTTGGGATGATTCTCGGTCGAGGTGTTCAGCTGGGCATGCTGGCTGGTGTCTTCGGCTTCTGCATGATCCTGTGGGGTGGCCTTCTGGGCAGTGGAGTCGCCCTGAGCAAATAGAGATCGCCGCCGCAACTCGGTCCACACCGAGTTGGACAGGCGTATGCGCCTGTTTCTGAAGAATCTGCTATTCACCGTCCTGGTGCCGGGCACCGTGGCCGTCTTTCTTCCTTATTGGATGGTAGCCCGCAGCGGCCAGGCGCTTACCGTCGACCCGGTCCGGTTGTTGCTCGCTGGGCCACTGATGCTTCTGGGCGCGACGATCTACTTTTGGTGCCTGTGGGACTTCGCGGTCACCGGCCGCGGCACGCCTGCGCCGATCGATCCGCCGAAGCACCTGGTCGTGCGCGGACTGTACCGCTATGTGCGCAATCCGATGTACGTCGGTGTGTTGCTTGTGATCGCAGGATGGGCGGCGCTGTCTGCGTCTAGGGCTGTGCTGGGGTACGGGGCGGTGATCGCGGTGGGCTTACGGTGTCGCGGTGGGTGCCCGGGTCGGAGCATGCTCACAGGGCGATGAAGCGATGAGTCATTTTGATCTCGCAGACTCGGGTACGTCGAAACAGACCGGAAGACTGAGGAGGGCTACCAGCGCGTGTACATGAGGAAATCTCTGACAGACAGGCTCCCCGGTGCCGGCGCGTGAATCTGTTGGAAGATCTGGCAGATCCTAGTCCAGGAGGCATGTACACGTGACACCTGAACGACGGGAACACGTCATGCGACTCCACCGGCAGGTGCCGGTGATCGACTGTCACAACGACAGCCTGCAGGCGGTTTTGCAGGGCGATATCAGGTATAACGCGTTGCGGCATCGTCCTGCGCGGCCGCGGCGTCTCTGGCAGAAAGGGGAGTCGGGCCACTGGGACTTTCCCCGCGCCCTGGAGGCGGGGCA
Organism: bacterium; assembly: GCA_041497675.1. Lineage (GTDB taxonomy): Bacteria > Sysuimicrobiota > Sysuimicrobiia > Sysuimicrobiales > Humicultoraceae > JBGPNN01. The sequence continues at coordinate 2,591 of JBGQGY010000115.1, forward strand.
ATCGGGACAGATGACCAACCTGATGATTCCCTGGATCAAAGACGGCCCGTTCATCAAGTCGATTCTGAAGTCCTACCGGATGCTTCAGGTGGACCTGGCCGCAGCGCCCCATCTGGCGCTCCTCGCCACGACGGCGGCGGACGTCGAGCGTGCCCACCGCGAGGGCAAGGTGGCGGTGCTCCTGACCATCGAGGGGGCCGAAGGTCTTGACGGAGATCTCGACCTGCTCCACGTGTACCACCAGCTGGGCGTGCGGAGCATGGGTTTGAACTGGATGTACCGCAACGCCGCGGCCGAGGGCAACTGGGAAGACACCGGGGCCGGTCTGACCGGCTTCGGCCGTCAGCTCGTGCGGGAAATGAACCAGCTGCGCATGCTGGTCGATGTGGCGCACGCGACGGAGCAGACGATCCGAGACACCCTGGAGATATCCGACGCTCCCATTATCTGCTCGCACACATCCTGCCGCGCCATGGTCAAGGACTTCCACACACACGCGCCCAGCCGGTATCTGACCGACGAGCACATGAAGGCCCTGGCGGCGAAAGGCGGCGTGGTCGGTATCTTTTTCTCGGCGAACCGGGAGCTGGATGACGACGGCGCCGACGTGACCGCCCTGGCCCGTTTCATCGCACACGCCGCGAATGTCTGCGGGCCGGCCCACGTGGGTTACGGGTCCGACCTGGACGGCGGCTTTCCACCACACGGGCTGGAGGACATCCGCGGGCTGCCGAACCTGACGAGCGCGCTGATCGACCTCGGTTTTTCTGATGCGGAACTGCTGGGCATCATTGGTGGCAACTGGATGCGCGTGTACCGGCAGGTGTTGGGGGCCTGAGAAGGCCGAGACGCGCGCAAAGCGAATTCAGCAGACGATCTACCCGTAAGTTGGGAGGCGCCGACGTGTATCAGACCGACATGTACGAGGGCATGCTCGCGGAAACCGTCGCCATTCACGGATTCAAAGGAGACATCATCAACGCGTATTCCGCCCGGCCGTTGGGGGCCGGGCCGTTCCCCGGCGTCGTCCTGATCCACCACATCCCGGGGTGGGATGAGTGGTACCGGGAGACCACGCGCCGGTTCGCGCACCACGGGTACGCGGCCATCAGTCCCAATCTCTACTACCGCGATGGCCACGGGACTCCCGAAGATGTCGCCGCCAAGGTCCGCGCGGGAGGCGGCGTCCCCGACGATCAAGTTGTCGGCGATGTTGAAGGATCGATGCGGTGGCTGCGTTCGTCCCCGTCGAGCAATGGAAAGGTAGGCGTCTTTGGCACGTGTTCCGGTGGGCGCCACACTGTCCTCGTGGCGTCTCGCGTGAAGGGGTTTGACGCCGCCATCGACTGTTGGGGTGGGCGCGTGGTGATGTCAAAGGAAGAGCTCACCCCCAAACAGCCCGTTGCCCCGATCGACTATACGAAGGACCTGTCGTGTCCGCTGCTTGGACTCTTTGGCGAAGAGGACCGCGGCCCCACGCCGGAGCAGGTGGCGCAGCACGAGCAGGAGCTCAAGAAGCACGGCAAGACCTATGAGTTCCATATGTATCCCAAAGCCGGCCATGGCTTCTTCTACTATGACCGGTCGGCCTATCGACAAGAGCAGGCGATGGACGGCTGGAAGAAGGTCTTTGCCTTTCTCGAGAAACATCTCAGCACGCCTGCGAAGAGAGGTGCCTGATCATGTGCACCATGATCGCTCACCAGGCAAAGATCTGGGGCAGCGGCAAGGGAACACGTGGGTGGTTCACTCTGCGCGAGGTCAACGTGTCATATGATCACCCGTTCAATCTATCGTTGGAACACGCCCTGAACATCGACTTTGTGAACGAGGCGGAGGGACCGGGTGCGCGGGTCGCGGTGGAGTTGAGCGTGGAGTCGGCGCGGCAGTTGGTGCACACTATCCTGGCGACGCTTGAGCGCGCCGAGGCCGGTGGCTACCTCGAGCCGACGGAGAGCGCGGAGTCCACCATCCTGGCGGTCTCGGCTACGCCGAGGGGTTAAACGAGGTCAACCCGCATGGGGCGCGCGATGACAACCGTCGCAGTTTTCCTCTTCCTCAGTATGGCCGGGTGCCAGAACGTTCGTCAGGATGAGGTCGCCGCCGTGATCAATCCACTGCAGAGCGATGGCCGCCGCCTTAGCTGGGGCGGCCTTTGGATCGGCATGACAAGGGCGGAGGCGGAGAAGGTTGCGAAACTATCGTTCGACGAGAGTGGGGCCGGCCAGTGTGCGCAGGCCACCGCAAAGGTGCGTCATCAGGGCAAGCAGTTATCGGTCTCGTTTTCAGGAAAAGAACAGGCCTCACTGATCAGAGGTATTGACGTGCCTCTCAGCGCTTCCGGGGTGGAGGCGTCGCCGGGGCCACTCAAGTCGGCCCTGAAGGCCCATATTGCGAATCTCGTGTACGTGCCGAGCGTGCATACGCCGGATCTCGCCGAAGAAAAGAATCCCACTCCTACGTATGCGCTCAAAGAGAATGGTCAGATGGTCATCTTGTTGAAGCCGGGTGACTTACTCTTTGTTGGCTTATCCGATTGCCTTGACTGAGAGGGTGCCACAGATGCTCTACATGATTATCGAGCGGTTCAGGGAAGGGAGCGCGCCGGAGATCTATCGCCGCGTGCGAGACAAAGGGCGAATGATGCCGGATGGCTTGGAGTACGTCTCGAGTTGGATCGACCTGGAGTTCAAGACGTGTTATCAGTTGATGCGTACCGAAGACGTCTCGCTTTTCGCCGCGTGGACGAACGCCTGGAAGGGCCTCATCGAGTTCCAGATCGTGCCAGTGCGTACCTCTGCTGAAGCGGCGCAGGTCATCGCTCCGGAGTTGTGAGATCCACCCAGCTCGTAGCCGCGACGCTTGATAGAGCGAGCTATACGCGGGGTCTCCATGACCTGGCTCGGCGCGATCGGGACCTGGGCCGGGTCCTCGAGACATTCGGCCCGCCGCCCATGTGGGCTCGTAAGCCGGGTTTTCCAACGCTGGTGCACATCATCCTGGAGCAGCAGGTGTCGCTGGCATCGGCCCGCGCGGCGTTCAATCGGCTTGCGGAGGCCGCCTCACCTCTCACGCCAGAGCGATTCCTTCAGTTGAGGGCCCCGGCTCTCAAGAAGATCGGCTTCAGCCGGCAGAAGATGGGCTACGCGCGCCATCTGGCGGAGTCGATCGTTGACGGCCGCCTCACGCTCGAGCAACTGGCCACGATGAGCGATGACGCGGCCCGGACGGCCCTCGTGGAGCTCAAGGGGATCGGCCCCTGGACCGCAGACATCTACCTCATGATGGCGTTGCGCCGGCCCGATGTGTGGCCAAGTGGGGATTTGGCGCTGGCGTCGGCCGTGCAGGATGTGAAGCGGCTGCGCGCCCGCCCGTCTGTCGCGGATCTCGATGAGATCGGGATGGCCTGGAAACCGTGGCGGGCCGTCGCCGCGCGAGTGCTCTGGCATCACTACCTGAGCAAGTAGGCGTAGAAGCCCCCGTCAGAATGTCGTCTCACCGCCCGATGGTGAATCGGGCGGCGGCCGGATACAGGCGAGCACCCCCCGGGCGTACGGTGGAAGAGAGGTGGGGGTATGCTGCTCGCCGCGCTCGCCGCCGTGGCCGTCGTGTGTGGAGTTCAGGCGATCCGCACCCATCGGCTGATCATGGCCTCGGTCTGGTTGGCCGCCGTCAGCGCCTGCGCGGCCGGGATGCTCTATGCGGTGGGCGCGCGCGAGGTCGCCGTGATCGAGTTGAGCGTCGGCGTCGGCCTGGTCACCGTCCTACTCGTCTTCGCGATCACCATGGTCGGGGGGTCGACGACCCCGGCGCAGTCGGTCGTTCCCGCGTCGCTTGCGTGGGTCCTCGTGATCGCCTCACTCGCAATATTGGGAGGGGCACTGCTGCCGCTCCCGGGCCCGACCGCGGGAGTCATTCTGCCGCTGGCGCAGGCTCTGTGGCAGGACCGCGGACTCGATGTCCTGGTCCAGGCCGTCCTGATCTTTGCCGGGGTCCTGGGCGTCTTGGGTCTGTTGTCTGGAGAGGCGCGCCGATGACCGGCTCACCGGCGACCGTGCTGATGGCGGCCGGTCTGGGGCTGCTGGGCGTCGGCCTGTACGGCCTGCTGATTTCCAGGAATCTGATCAGGATCGTCGTCGTGCTGCAGGTGTTGGTGAAGGCGGCGGTGCTCGCGCTGGTCGCCGCCGGCAGCGCGTCGGGCCGCATCGGTCTCTCGCAGAGTCTGGGCGTGACCGTCATCGTCGCGGACACCGTGGTGGCCGTCATCGCGCTCGCGCTGGCCGTACAAGTGCAGCGGCGCTTCGGGACGCTCGACGTTCGCGCGCTGTCTTCATTAAAAGGATGAGACAATGGCGGGCTGGCTGATCGCGCTGACCATCGGCCTCCCCTGGGTGGGTGCGCTGGCTGTGCTCGCGGCGGGCAACCGCAGGCCGAGGGCTCAGCACGCGCTGGCTGTGGGTTCCGCCACCGCGGCGGCCGCGGTATCACTCGCGCTGCTGCGCTTTGGGTCGGCAGATGTCGCGGTGCGCATCGGGGCCGGCGGGGTCTTTGGCGAGTTCACCTTTGTGCCCGACGGGCTGGGGATCTTTCTGGCAGCCGTGGCCGCGGTCGTGGGCGGCCTGTCCGTCTTGTTCTCGGTGGACTACATGCGCGGCGAGCCGCAGCTCGGCCGGTACTACGCGCTCGTGCTGATGTTCATCGGCGCGATGGCCGGGCTGGTGTTGACCGGGAGCCTGCTGCTGCTGTTCCTTTTCTGGGAGATGGTGGCGTTCTGCTCGTATGCGCTGATCGCGTTTCACAACGACGACCCCAGGGCGGTGGCCGGAGGCATCAAGGCGCTGATCATCACTCAGATTGGCGGTCTCGGGCTGCTGGCGGGTGTGGTCGTGATCTATGCGCACCTCGGGACGACGGACATTGCAACGTTCTTGACACACGCAGGTAACCTGCCGAACGGTACGCTCACGTTAACGGCATTTGGATTCCTGATGGCGGCCGCTGCCAAATCGGCGCAGGTGCCGTTTCACACGTGGCTGCCGGACGCCATGGAAGCGCCGACGCCGGTGAGCGCGCTGATCCACGCCGCGACGATGGTTAACGCCGGCGTGTATCTGCTGGCGCGATTCTATCCCGCGTTTGTCAGGGTGCCCGGGTGGACGGATGTCGTGATCGGTGTGGGCGTGGTCTCGGCCTTGCTGGCCGCGCTGATGGCGCTCGCGGCGACGGACCTCAAACGCCTGCTGGCCTACTCAACCATCAGCCAGCTCGGCTACATGGTATACGCCGTGGGCGCGGGCGCCGTATTTGCCAGCCAGTTTCACCTGTTGAGCCACGCGGTGTATAAGGCGTTGCTGTTTCTCGGCGCGGGGGCCGTGATCCACGCCGTCGGGACGCGCGACCTGCGGCAGATGGGCGGGCTGGGCACCCAAATGCCGTTGGTCGGGGCCGTGTTCATCCTGGGCGCGGCGGCGCTGATCGGTGTGCCCGTGCTCAATGGGTTTTGGAGCAAGGAACTGATCCTCGAGGTCGGCATGAGGGGTGGATCGTGGCTCCCATCGATCGCCCTGCTCGCCGCGACCGCTCTCACGGCCTGCTACGCGGTCCGCGTGGTGTGGCTGGTGTTCTTCGGTCAGGCGGGCCCGCGGCGCGTGCACGACGCGCCGATGGCGATGCGGATTGCGTTGGGCGTGCTCGCGGCCGGTACGCTGTCGACTTGGGTGTTGGCCGGGGCGCTGGACCGGTCGCTGGCGACGACGTTGCCGTTCCATGATCTGCAGGCACGCTCCCTCGGCGATATTGTGACCGAGGTGATCACGGCCCCATACACTGTTCTCGTGCTCGCCGTGGCGGTCGTGGGCCTCCTGGCGTGGTGGAGACGAGATCGCTTGGCGCGCGCCGGACGCGTCGCGCGAGTGGCCGCACTTGTGATCGAGAACGGATTTGAGTGGATCAATACGCAGGTGGTCCGCGCGGCCGTCCGCGCGGCGTCAGCTGCCGGCGCGACGCAGACCGGGCTGCTGAACTGGAACATGGTAGGGATCGTCGCGGGGCTGCTGATGTTGTTGGGCATCGCCGCCATGGGGACCCTGCGATGACCGCGGTCTGGGTGATCGGCGTGCCACTCTTGTCCTCGCCGCTGGTGTACCTGGCCGGGCGGCTGCGGAACGCGGCGCGCTTGCTGGCGCTGATCGCGCTGCTGGCCGCGTGGGCCCCGTTTGTCGTCGCGGCGCGAGCGCTCGGATCCGAAGGCGCCGTGACCATGACCGTGGGCACGATGGCGCTGGTCGTCGACGGGGTGAGCCTGCTCGTCGCGGCGATCGCCCTGACGCTCGGGCTGATGGTGGTTCTGTTCTCAGGGCCCGACATCGCCGGTGAAGCGGGTGAGGAAAAATACTACGCGATGCTGGTCGCGATGATCGGCGCGATCATCGGTCTGGGGGCCGCCGCCGACCTCTTCAACCTCTGGGTCTGGTTCGAAGCGATGGCCGTCGCGTCGTACATGCTCGTGGCGTTTCATCGCGAGCAGCCCGCATCGCTTGAGGCCGATGTCAAGTATCTGGTGCAGGGCGCGGCGGGGTCGGTGCTGGTGCTGGTTGGCATCGCGGGCGTGCTGGCGCAGACGGGAACCCTGAGCCTGCAGGAGATCGGTCGCGCGCCGGCCACGCCGCTCGTGCAGGCCGCGGCCGCCCTGTTCATCGTCGGCTTCGGCGTCAAGGCAGCGCTCGTGCCGCTGCACACCTGGCTGCCGGATGCCCATGCGCAGGCACCCAGCGGCATCAGCGCGATGCTCTCAGGGATCGTGATTGGCGCGGCGCTGGTCGCGCTGTTGCGGGTACTGGCTGCGCTGGGACCGGTGGGCGCATCGTGGGGCGCGGTGCTGATGGGGATCGCGGCATTCAACCTGGTGGCCGGCAACCTGCTGGCGCTCCGGCAGACGCAGGTGAAGCGCCTGCTGGCGTACTCCAGCGTGAGTCAGATGGGGTATGTCGTACTGGGTCTTGGCGTCGCCGTGTATGCGGGCGCGCCGGCCGCCGCCTCCGGCGCGCTCTTCCACCTCGCGACCCATGCGTTGATGAAGGGGCTGGCGTTTCTCGCCGCGGGGGCGCTGATCTATTCCACGCGGCCCGGCGCCGCCCTGACCGTTGCCGATCTCAACGGCGCCGCGCGGCGCTATCCGCTGGCCGGGTTCGCGCTGAGCGTAGCGATGTTGGGACTCGCCGGTCTCCCGCCGCTCGCCGGTTTCATGTCGAAGTGGCAGATCTTCGCGGGAGTCGCCGCAACTCGCGAGCCCGCGGCGATCGCGCTCGTCGTGTTCGCCGCCGCCAACAGCGTGCTGTCGCTCGCCTACTACGCGCCGCTGGTGAACGCGGTGTATCGCTGCGAGGAGTCTGACGTGATGCGCGACGGGCGCGCCATGCCGGCCGCGATGACCGCCGCACTGGTGGCGCTTGGTGTCGGGGTGATCGCGCTCGGCGTGTGGCCCGGTCTGGCGCGATGGCTCACCGATCCCGCCGGGTCCGCCATCCTGCGCGCCCTGGGGAGCAGAACGCCATGAGAGAGGTCCTCTTGTCCCCGCCGGCGGCCTTCATGGTCTACCTGGTGTTGGTAGGCGTGCTGGCCGGGGCAGGCCGCGTGTTGGCCGGCGCCCCACATCCCTCCCCGCTCAAATCGAGCACGTACGCCAGCGGGGAGGCGGCCCCCTCCGAGCTGGCGGCCCCGGGGTACCGGTCGTTCTTCGCGGTGGGTCTGTTCTTCGCGGTCCTGCACCTGGGGGTCTTGTTGCTGGCCACCGGCGGGTTGACGCTCATCGCGGGCGCGTATCTGGTCGCGTTGATCCTCACGTTGATGGCGGTGATCCTGGGATGAGCGCAGAGTCGGAGCCCAGCGGGCGCGTGCGGCTCGAAGAGCCCTGGCAGAACGTGCTGGATGCCGTCCGGCGGTGGGCGAGGATCAACTCGCCCTGGGCGGTGCATTTCAACAGCGGATCGTGCAACGGCTGCGACATCGAGATTCTGGCCACGCTGACGCCGCACTACGACGTCGAGCGGTTCGGCATCAAACTGCGGGGCACGCCGAGGCACGCCGACGTGTTGATCTGCACCGGGCCTGTCACGCGCCAGGCCCGCGACCGGCTCCGCCGCGTCTACGAACAGATGCCCGAGCCGCGGTACGTGATCGCGGTGGGGTCGTGTGCCATTTCCGGTGGGGTGTTTCAGGGCTGCTACAACATCGTCGGGCACGTCGATGAAGTCATCCCCGTGGATGTCTACGTGCCGGGCTGCCCGCCGCGGCCCGAGGCGATCATCGATGGGCTGATCAAACTGCTGGAACGCATGAAGGAGAGCGATGCGCATGAGCACTGAGGCGGCACTCGATACGGCGGCGACGATCCTGGCACCTTGGGGATCAGCGGCCACTCGCCCCGAGCCGACCCGGCTGGACGTTACCATCGCGCGCGAACACCTGCTGGACGCCGTCGCCGCGTTGCAGCGGGCGCGCTGGGGATACCTGTCGGCAATGACGGGGCTCGACCGACCGGCGACCGGCGAGTTCGAGGTCCTGTATCACTTCTGCGCGGGCGCGGCGATCGTCACCCTGAGAGTCCACGCCCCCAAGGCCGACGCTACCGTTCCCAGCATCTGCGGTCTGATCCCGTCGGCGAGTTTCTTCGAGCGCGAACTCAGCGAGATGTTCGGCATCACTGTCGCGGGCACGCCCAACCCCGCCCGGCTCTTTCTGCCCGATGACTGGCCCGAGGGAGTGTTTCCCTTGCGAAAGGATTTCGGTGGTGAGCGTCATGCCTGAGCGATTCGTGATCCCGATCGGTCCGCAGCATCCCGCGCTGCAGGAGCCGGGGCACTTCGAGTTCACGGTCGACGGGGAAACCGTGACCGGCGCGTCGGCGCGCCTGGGGTACGCGCACCGCGGCATCGAGAAGGCGGCCGAGGCGCGGACGTGGGTGCAAGACCTCTATCTGCTCGAGCGCA
>JBGQGY010000116.1:0-11439 GCA_041497675.1 bacterium
GAGACCGAAGTCACGGGCATCACCGTGCGCGACGGGCAGGTGGCGGCGGTCGTGACGAATCGGGGCACGATTCGCACCGACGTGGTCGTCAACTGCGCGGGTATCTGGGCGCACCACATCGGCGCCCTGGCGGGCGTGATGGTGCCGGTGACCGGGATCGAGCACCAGTACCTGCTCACCGGACCGATGGAGGGCACGCACCGCAAGATGCCGGTCGTGCGCGATCCTGACCTGCTGTTGTATTTCCGCGAAGAAGTCCGCGGGCTGTGCATCGGCGGGTACGAAGCCAGACCCCTGACGTTTGGACTCGACGGCATCCCCGCGGATTTTCACCACCGGCTGCTCGCGCCGAACTGGGATCAGTTCGAGCCACTGGCGAAAAACGCGGCGATCCGCATCCCCGCGGTGGACAAAACCGGCGTCCACAAGTTGATCAACGGTCCCGACGGGTTCACGCCCGACGGAGATCTGCTTTTGGGTGAGGCGCCGGAAGTACGGGGGTACTTCGTCGCGGGTGGATCGCCCGGTATCGCGTCCGGTGGCGGCGCCGGCAAGATCATGGCCGAATGGATCGTTGAAGGCCAGCCCAGTCTGGACATGTGGCGCATGGATATCCGTCGGTTTCAGACGCACTACGCCGATCGTTCGTATGCGGCCGCGCGCGCCCTTGAAACCTATGAGAAGAACTACTGGCTGCACCCGGCCTTCGAAGAACGCGAGTCCGCGCGGCCCCTGCGCGTGAGTCCACCGCACGCGCGCCTAGTCGCGCTCGGTGCGTCAATGGGCGAGAAGGGCGGGTGGGAGCGGCCAAACTGGTTTGCGCACAACGAGCCCGCCGGTGCCGCGCTGACACGCCCGGCGTGGATGCCGATGGGGTGGGCCCGGCTGAGCTGGTCCCCCGCCATCGCGGAAGAGCACCGGGCCGTGCGCGAAGCGGCCGGGCTATTTGATTTCACCTCATTTACCAAGTTCGAAATGGAAGGAGCCGGGTCGCTCGGGGCGTTGCAGTGGCTCACAGACAATGAGATGGATAAACCCGTTGGCAGCGTGATCTACACGCAGATGCTGAACTCGCGTGGGGGGATTGAGTGCGACGTGACGGTGACGCGGCTTGGGCTCGAGCAGTTCATGATCGTGACCGGGAGCGCGTTTGGCGTGCACGACCTCGACTGGATCCGCCGCCACCTGCCCGACGGGGCGCCGATCACCGTCCGCGATATGACCGCCGAGCGTTGCTGTTTCGGTCTGTGGGGTCCGAAGGCCCGCGACGTGCTGGCACGAGTGTGCCGCGATGATATCTCCAACGCCGCGTTTCCTTATATGACGGCCCAGGATGTGACCATCGCGGGGGTTCCGGTCCGCGCGCAACGCGTCACGTATGTCGGCGAACTCGGATGGGAGCTCTACGTCCCATTTGGCGAGGGGCTGAAGGTCTGGGATGCCCTCTGGGAGGCCGGCCGTCCGTCCGGTCTCCGACCGGTGGGCTATCGCGCCGTCGACTCGCTGCGACTCGAGAAAGGCTACCGGTACTGGAGCGCCGACATCACGCCGGAGTACACGCCCTACGAGTCCGGCCAGGCGTTTTGCGTGAAACTCGACAAGGGTGACTTCCAGGGGCGCGACGCGCTCGTGCGGCAGAAGGCTGAGGGCGTGAAGGAAAAGCTGTGCTGTCTGGTGCTGGCGGATCCGCGTGTCATCGCGCTCGGGAACGAACCTGTGTACGACGGCGAGCGGGTCGTGACGCGCGTGACCAGCGGTGGCTACGGATATACCGTCGGCGAGAGCCTCGCGTTTGCGTACCTGCCGGCCGGCTTGTCGGTCGCCGGCACGCCGCTTGCGCTCGTGGTCGATGGGGAGCGCGTCGCGGCGACGGTGCAGCGCGAGCCGCGCTTCGATCCCACCAACACCCGCATCAAAGCGTAACGCCGTCATGTCGACCCCGGCCGCTCGCGCGCTCTCCGTCTTCCCCGCAGGCTCGCCGGGGGAGTACAATCTTCCGCCCGATCTCGTGACCGTGCTAGCCCGTGGGGAAGGCGCGGCCGTGTGGGATACGCAGGGGCGCCGGTTTCTTGACTTCACGATGGGGTGGGGATCGGTGCTGTTGGGCCACGCGCACCCCGCGGTCGTGGACGCCGTGCGCCGCCGCGCGGGCCTCGGATCGAACTTTGCGTACCTCTCAGAACCCGCGCTGGAACTGGCCGAAGAGATCGTGCGCGCCGTGCCCTGCGCTGAACGGGTGCGGTTTTGCGCGTCTGGGACCGAGGCGACCGCGTATGCCGTCCGGCTGGCGCGCGCCTACACCGGGCGCGCGAAGGTGCTGAAGTTCGAAGGCGCCTATCACGGCGCGAACGAAATCGGTACCGCCAGCCTGTTTCCTCAGCGTCTCCTCGATTTTCCGGCGGTCGAGCCGACCTCGGCTGGGCTGTCTGCGGGATCGATGGCCGACATCCTGGTGGCGCCATTCAATGATCTGGACGCGACCAGACGGATCGCCGAGACACACCGGCGTGCCCTGGCGGCCGTCGTCGTCGAGCCCCTGCACAGATGCACGTCACCACGCCCGGGTTTTCTCGAGGGGCTCCGGGCGCTCGCAACAGAGGTTGGCGCTTTGCTGATCTTCGACGAGGTGGTCACCGGATTTCGCCTGGCGTATGGAGGCGCGCAGGCATACTACGACGTCCGCCCGGACGTGGCTGCGCTGGGCAAAGCCATGGGCGGCGGGTATCCTCTCGGTGCGGTCGTGGGGAGATCCGACGTGCTCGATCTCGTCCGAGAGGATCGTCTCGGACAGGATCGTTACGTGTGGTTCGCATCGAGCCTGGGCGGCAATCCGGTGTCCGCCGCCGCCGGGGTCGCGGCGCTCGGCGAGTTGCGGAAGCCCGGCGTCTATGCGCGCCTGTTTGCGCTCGGCGAGGCGCTCCGCGCCGGTCTCCGCGCGGCGCTGAAGGATGAAGGCATCACGGCGCAGGTGCAGGGCGAGGGACCCCTGGCCGCCGTGGTGTTCACCGGCACAGAGGTTGTGGACTATCGGACGGCCGCGACCGCCGACCGGCAGCGGGCGCGCGCCTTCCTGCTTGGACTCTTCCGCCGGGGCATCTTCTTGAATCCGATGTCGACGAAGTTGTATCTGTCGCTCGCGCACACCGCAGGGGACGTCGCGCGATTCCTGGACGTCGCGCGTGAGACGCTGCGGGAGGACGTCGGCCGTGGGCCCGAAAAGGAGTGAGGCGATGAAGCGAAGGTGTCTGTTCGCCGTGATCGTAGCGGGCTTGTTCGTGCTGCCGTCGGTCTCTTCGTACGCCGCACCGGCCATTCCCGGTCCTCTCGGGGGGCCTGAGATCGCGGTGGATGTGAATACCATGCTTGGCAAGAAGGCGCCAGCGTTCACATTGCGGGATAGCGACGGAAAGCAATACAAGGTTGTGCCTGGTCGCGGCCGCCCGCTGGTGGTCATCTCCCACATGGGGTATTACTGACAGCGGTGCGTCAGCCAGCTCGGCGAGCTGGAGAAGTCGGCGGCGGCGCTCAAGGTAATTGCCGAAGCGTATATAGTCAATCCGGACACCCCGGAGAACAGCAAGAGAGTTCGTGAGGCGGCCCGCCTATCAATCCCGATCCTGTTGGACCCAGGCTACGGCGTGGCGCGGATGTTTGACCTACCTGGCCAGGGTCGGCCTATGAACGGGCTGGTGGGGTTCGTCGTCGTAGACGGAAAAGGAATCATTCGCGTGCAGCGCGTCGATATCGACTTTGGCAGCCATGCAAGCCAGATCATCCAGATTGTCAACATCGTCTCGCGGTAATTCCCGGTAGGCGCCGGGGAGAAGACGGAGCGCGGGGGTCGGATTCGCTTCTATGAAAAGCGACGCACAGGCCGTCATTATTGGTGGCGGGATCGTCGGCTGTAGCATTGCCTACCACCTTGCCGACATGGGATGGAAGGACGTCGTGGTCGTCGAGAAAGGCGACCTCACCAGTGGGTCGACCTGGCATGCCGCCGGTCTGGTGGGACAGTTGCGCGCGTCGGCGAGTCTCACGCGCATCATGCGGTACAGCGCCGACCTGTACGCCCGTTTGAGCAAAGAGACCGGTCACGACACGGAGTGGCGGCAGGTCGGCAGTATGCGTCTGGCCTCGACGCCGTTGCGGATGGAAGAAAACCTGCGACAGGCGGCGATGTGCCGGACGTTCGGTCTCCCCGTCGAGGTGTTGAGCCCGCGCGAGGCGGTAAAGTTGTTTCCGCTGATGACCGACCGCGACCTAGTTGGTGCCGTGTTCATGCCCACCGACGGTCGGGTCGATCCCAGCGGCGCGACGTTTGCGCTGGCCAAAGGCGCCCGGACCCGCGGCGTGGAGTTCTACATGAATACGCTCGTCACCGGCATCACCGTCAAGAACGGTCGCGTCGATGCGGTCATCACCGATCAGGGGACTATTCGCACGCCCGTGGTCGTCAACGCGGCCGGCATGTGGGCCGATCAGGTCGGCAAGATGGTCGGCGTGACGCTGCCGCTGATTACAATGCAACATCAGTACCTGATCACCGAGCCGGTTGAGGGCATGCAGCGTGATCTGCCGATTCTGCGCGATCCAGATCTGCGCGTCTATCTCCGCGAAGAGGTGCTCGGCCTGCTGGTCGGAGGGTTCGAGGCCGATCCCAAGCCGTGGGCCCTCGACGGCGTCCCGCTGAACTTCAGCCACCGCCTGCTGCAGTCGGACTGGCCGCTCTTCGAGCCGCTGGCGCGCAACGCGGCGGTGCGCGTGCCGGCCTTCGAGCACGCGGAGGTGACGCGCATTATCAACGGCCCGGAGGCGTTCACACCCGACGGCGAGTTCATGATCGGCGAAGTGCCGGGCGTGCGTGGGTTTTTCGTCGCGACCGGTTTCAACGCATACGGTATTGCCGCCGGCGGTGGCGTGGGTAGAGTGCTGGCCGAGTGGATCGTCGAAGGCCAACCAAGCCTCGATCTCTGGCGGATGGACGTCCGGCGATGGGGGCCGCAGTACCAGCAGCAGACCTACACGCTGCCGCGGTCGATCGAGGCGCTCGCCCGCCGTTACGGCGCCGTGAGCCTGCCGTTTGAAGAATGGGACACCGGACGCGGGTTCCGTCTCAGCCCATTCTATGATCGGCTGAGGGCGATGGGCGCGTCGCTCGGCGAGAAGGGTGGGTGGGAGCGGCCAAATTGGTTCGCGAGCAACACCACTGATGGCGGCGCGAGTGCGACAGGCGCGGCCAACGGCTGGCGACCCGCCGGGTTCCTGCGTCACAACTGGACGCCGGCTATCGCGGTCGAGCACATGGCCGCGCGCGAGGCCGCCGGTCTGTTCGACTTTACGTCGTTCAGCAAGATTGACGTCGAAGGCCCCGGGGCGCTGCGGGCGCTGCAGTGGATGACGGACAACGAGATGGACAAACCCGCCGGCAGCGTCACCTATACGCAGATGCTCAACTCGCGCGGCGGCATCGAGTGCGACCTGACCGTCACGCGGCTGGCGCCTGAGCGATTCTTCATCATTACGGGGAGCGCGTTTGGCGCGCACGACCTGGACTGGATCCGCCGCCACCTACCCGCCGATGGCTCCGCGGTCGCCCGCGATGTCACGATGACCTTCGGGTGCATCGGCCTCTGGGGCCCGCAGGCGCGCGCGATCCTGGAAAAGGTCAGCGGCGATGACGTCTCGAACGCGGGCTTCCCCTACATGACCGGGCGGACGATCTCGATTGCCGGCATCCGCGTGCGGGCGCTGCGCGTGACGTATGTGGGTGAACTCGGCTGGGAGCTATACATGCCGGCGGAGCAAGGCCCCATCGTGTGGGACGCGCTGTGGGAGGCGGGGCGGCCTGCCGGCCTGCGCCCCGTTGGCTATCGCGCGGTCGAGTCGCTGCGCCTGGAGAAAGGCTACCGGTACTGGAGCGCGGACATCACGCCCGAGTACACGCCGCTCGAATCGGGGCAGGCGTTCTGCGTCAAGTTGGACAAAGGCGACTTTCAGGGTCGAGAGGCACTGGTGAAGCAGAAGACCGAAGGGCTCGCGCGGAAACTCTGCTGTCTGGTGCTGGCCGAGCCCACGGCCGTGGCGCTCGGAAATGAGCCGGTCTTCGAGGACGGGCGCGTCGTCAGCCGCGTGACGAGCGGTGGGTATGGCTACTTTGTCGGCGAGAGCATCGCCTACGCCTACCTACCGGTGAAGATGGCGACGATCGGCACGCAGGTCACGATCGAGGCGGACGGCGAACGAATCGGCGCGACAGTCCAGCGCGATCCGCGCCACGATCCCGGCAGCACCCGAATCAAGGCCTAGAACTGGGCACGGGGACGTGCACGCCCATCTCTACGAGCACATCGCGGATCGCGGCCAGCGCGCCGCGCATGTCGGCTTCGGTCAGCCGGCCGATGCAGCCGATGCGGAATGAGTCGATTTTCGTCAGCTTCCCCGGATAGATCAGGTAGCCGCGCCGCGCGAGCCTATCGTAGAAGTTCTTGAAATCGAAACGGGGATCGGCCGGCGTATGAAAGGTCACGATGATCGGCGCCTGCAACGCATCGGGTAGCAGCGGCCGGAACCCCATCGCTCGCATACCCTGGATCAGGATCTGGCAGTTCCGGCGGTAGCGCGCCCCCCGGCCGGCCACGCCGCCCTCGGCCGCGTGTTCGTCCAGCGCCCGATCGAACGCCGCCAGGACGTGCGTCGGCGGGGTGAACCGCCACTGTCCCGTCTTTTCCATGAACTGCGATTGCTCGCGCAGGTCGAGCACGACCGAATGGCTGTTGCCCTGACTGGCGTCGAGCGCCGCCGTGGCGCAGACGACGAACGTGGCGCCAGGGACGCCCTCGATGCACTTGTTGAACGACGAGGTCATGGCGTCGAACGCAATTTCGCGCGCATCCAGCGGCAGCGCGCCAAAGGCGCTCATGGCATCGATGAGCAACCGGCGCCCGGCCGCCGCCACCACTTGCGCCACCTCGGCCAGCGGATTGAGGACCCCTGACGTGGTCTCACAGTGGACGAAGGCCACGTGCGTGATTGCGGGTTCTGCCGCCAGTGCGGTTGCCACGCGCGCTGGGTCCACGGCCTCATCCTCGCCCCACTCCAGCGTCGCGTGCGCGCGGCCGATCACGCGGCATATGTGCGCCATCCGGTGGCCATAGGCGCCGTTGATCAGGATCAGCAGTTTGCCGTCGCGCGGCACCATCGTCCCGATCATCGCCTCGATCGCAAACGTCCCCGACCCCTGCAGGAGCACCGCGACGTGGGTTCCGTCACCGCCGGCCATGTCGACCAGACGCTGCTGCACGCGTCGATTCATGGCGACAAACGCGGCGTCGCGTGATCCCCAATCGCGCAGCATAGCCTCCTTGGTGGTCCGCGAGGTCGTGAGCGGCCCGGGCGTCAGCAACAGGGGCTCCATGTACTACCTCCTACGCCAGGCCTGCGTCCGGCGGTCGAGGACGCGCGTGGCCGCCAGATGCACGACCCGCACCGCGGCGGATGTGATGACGATCATCACGCCCATTGCCGCCGCGGCCGCCGTTTGCCCGGCATCATCCATGTTGACGATGGCGATCGACGCCAGCTTGGTGCTCGGGACATAGATAAAGATGGCCGCCGAGACCGTCGTCATGGCATTGACGAACATGTACACGCTGATGCCGAGAATCGAGGGCAGACAGACCGGCACCGTCACCTTCCACAGCGTGCGATAGAAGGGAGCCTTCAGAGAAGCCGACACCGCCTCAAACTCGTTGTCCAGCTGCTTCAGCGCCGTGGTGGCCGTGAGGTGGCTGACCGTATAGTAGTGCGCAACGGTATTGATCACTAGGATGCCCAGCGTGCCGTACAGGAATCCCAACGGGTTCCTCGGGTCGTTGAAGAAGAAGATGTACCCCAGACCCAGCACCAGCCCCGGGACAGCCAGCGGCAGCATGGCAAAGAGCTGGACCAGCGCGCGGACAACGGGAAAGCCGCGGGTCTTCTCCAGGAGGTAGGCGCCGCTGAAGATGACCGCGGTCCCGATGACGGCCGTCCACGCGGCCATCCGGAGCGAGTTGAAGTACGACGACCATCCCTGGGCGTCGAAGTTCGTGAAGGCATAGTTTCGCAACGACATGCTGAGATCATACGGCCAGAACTTGATGAACGATCCCCAAGCCGCCACCGCCAGCAGGCTGACCACCGGCACGAGGATCACGGCACAGAAGGCGAAGAGCAACCAGTCGGTGAACCGGTTGGGCTTGGGCACGAATGGAACCGCCCGCGCGGTGAGCAGGGCCGTCTGGCGGCGCTGCACCAGGCGTTCCGCCGCGAAGGCCAGCACGGCGGGGGCGAGCAGCAACATGCCGACCACGGCCCCGATCGCGAAGTTCTGCTGGCCGATCACCTGTTTGTAGACGTCAGTGGCCAGGACGTTAAAACGCCCCCCGATGACCTTCGGGATCCCAAAATCAGTCATGACCAGCGTAAACACGACGAGGGCAGTGCCCATCACGCCGTACTTCACCCCCGGCAGCGTGACGGTGACGAAGATCCGTGGGGGAGAAGCCCCGAGTGCCTCAGCAGACTCATAGAGACGTGCGTCTGCCGTGCTCAGCGCCGTCACCAGGATCATGAGCGCGTGAGGGAAGCAGTAGATCACCTCGCCGATCACAATCCCCAACGAGCCGTAAATGGAATTCCCCAAGAGCAGGCCCCGCACGAGACCCTGATTGCCGAACAGATAGATGAGCCCGATCGCCTGCAGCAGGGAAGGCGCCAGAATGGGGATGAGCGCCAGGCCGGCAAAGACGCTTTTCCCCCTCATGCCGCTCCTCGTGAGCGCATACGCGTATACGAACGTCCCAGGCACGACGATGGCCGTGGTCACCGCCGCGACGGAGATGCTGTTCCAGAATGAGACGAAGAGGCTGGGGGTCGAGAAATACGTGATGTAGTTCGCCAACCCGATAAAGGCGCCGTCGCGATTCTGGAAGCTCTTCGAGAGCAACGCCCAGAGCGGCAGCGCGAGGGTCACCGTCAGCCATAGGGCCAGGGTCACGAGCCCGCCGCGCGCGATCCATTCGTCACCGGCGAGTCTCTGCCGCACCACCGGGCCGCCGGACACTGGGGCCCTTGAGACCGCCGTGGCCATCGGGCTAACCCGTCGGGAACACGCGGATGTGATCGGCCGGGAGTGACACGGTGATCGTCTTCCCGGGAACCAGATCAAACTCGCGCTGCAGGTGGATGGCCACGTCGGCCCGGACGTCAACCGTTCCGACCGCGGCCGGCTTCAGGGTGGCGCGGTAGAACGATCCCAGGAAGTCCATCGCGACGATCTCGACCGGCATGAGGTTGGTCGTCGTCGCACCTCCGCTCCGGACGTCCACAGCCTCTGGTCGGAAGCACACCTTCACCGCGGCTCCCGGCGTGACGCCATCGGTCGGCGCGCACGTCAGTTCCGTCGTTCCTACCCTGACCCGGCGGGCGTCGACGAGCACGCCATCGAGGATGTTCATCTCCCCCACGAAGTCGGCGACGAAGGGCGTTGTCGGATTTCGATAGATCTCCATCGGCGTGCCGATCTGCTCGATGACGCCCTGGTTCATGACCACGATCCGGTCGGCCATGGTGAGTGCTTCCTCTTGATCATGGGTCACCAGGATCGTCGTGACGCCGAGCCGCTGCTGCAGGCCGCGAATCTCATGGCGCAGCCGGACGCGGAGACGGGCATCGAGGGCAGACAGCGGTTCGTCCAAGAGCAGCAGGCTGGGGGAGGGGGCGAGTGCGCGTGCCAGGGCCACGCGCTGCTGCATGCCACCCGAGAGCTGCGCCGGGTATTTCTGAGCCGCATCGGGCATGCCGATCAGCGCCAACAACTCGCCGACGCGCTGCCTGACGTTCTCACGCCGCATCTTCCGGCTGTGGAGGCCATACGCCACGTTGTCAAACACGCTCAGATTGGGGAACAGGGCGTAGGACTGGAAGACGATGCCGAAGTCGCGCCCCGCCGGGGGGAGCCCGCTGATATCATGGTCTTTCAGCGAGATGCGCCCGGTGGTCTGGATCTCCAGGCCCATGATAATCCGGAGCAGCGTCGTCTTCCCGCACCCGGATGGCCCCAGCAGGCAGACGAACTCGCCGTGGGAGATGTCGAACGACACGTCCATCAGTGCGTTGAAGCTCCCAAACCGCTTCCAGATATTGGCAACCTGCAGGTAGGGAGCACTCATGGGATCATGCGCCGGCTCCCGCTCGTCCGAGAACGAACGGGAGCCGGAGGCCTCATCTCAACAGACCTGGCGCCGTTCAGCGCGGGGCCGATTTCGCGTCGTAGCGCTTTGCCCACTCCTGGAGGATGCGGTCCCGATTCTTCGCCATCCACGCGAAGTCGTTCTTGAACATCTGTTTCTCAGCGTTCGGTGGGTAGAAAGGCGGCACATTGGTCAGGCCGGGCAAGGCCACGATCGCGTACGACGTCCGGTCCGGCCCGCCCACGCCGTTGTATATCTCGTTGGCCTTGCGGCTGACCGCAAAGTCCGCCAGGCGCTGCGCCGCCGCCAGGTTGCGCGTCCCGCGGATGATGCCGGTCGCCTCCATGTCCCAGCCGGCGCCTTCCTTCGGAATGATGACTTCAATTGGCGCCCCCTGCTGCTTGAGGAGAGCGCCGCGCCCGTCGAACCCGATGCCCATCGCGAACTCGCCCTGCGCCGCCCGGACGCACGGTGCTGAGCCGGAGTGGAGGTAGATGCCGATGTTCTCGTGGATCTTGTCCATAAACGCCCAACCCTTCTGCTCACCCATCATCTGCAGCCACGCTGCGATCGTGAGATAGCCGGTACCGGACGATGCCGGGTTGGGCATCACGACCCGCCCTTTGTAGGCGGGGCTGAGCAGGTCTTGCCAGGAGAAGGGGGCACGCAGCCCCCGCTTCTTCGCTTCCACGGTGTTGTAGCAGATCACAGACAGGAAGGCGTCCATGCCTGTCCACGTCATGGGGTTCTTGGTATCACGAAAGGCGGGTTTGAGCGCGTCGGCGCCTCGAGGTGTGTACGGCTGGAGCAAGTTCTGTTCATCGAAGATCAGCAGGCTGGTGACGGCCAGGCCCCAGATGGCATCGGCGCGCGGGTTTGCCCTCTCGGCGAGGATGCGTGCCGTGATAACCCCGGTCGAGTCACGCACCCAGTCGATGATGACCCCGGGGGTGTCCGCCTCGAACGACGACTTGAAATAGCCCAACTGGTCATTCTCAATCGCGGTGTAGACGGTCAGTCGCGTCGGTGCCTGAGCGATAGCCTGGGGAGCCAAACCTATGGCGAGGATCACAATGGCCACCAGGGCCACTGCCAACTTGCCTGTCATTTTCACGCCTTGCGGCATAGCGCACCCCCTCATGTGGGCGTTCCGCGCAGTATTTCCCCGGCCGTGCCCCAAACCCTTGCTACAGCCGCATCCGGACGC
>JBGQGY010000117.1:0-11216 GCA_041497675.1 bacterium
GGAAGGCATCGTCTTCCCACCCATGAAGATCCAACTCGACAGGGACTGGGAAGACAGCCCCTTCGGCAAGTTCTTCCGCGCCAACATCCGTGTGCCGGAAAAGACGATCCCGGACTTCAACGCGCAGATCGCCGCGTGCCGAACAGGTGAGGCGCGCGTGGCCGCGCTGTGCCGCAAGTATGGAAAAGCCACGATCGTGGAGTTCCAGCAGGAAATCCAGCACTACTCCGAACGCATCATCCGTGGCGCCATCGACGCCATCCCCGACGGCGACTACTTCGGCGAAGCCTATATGGAGGATGACGGCACGGGCGCGACCGGGCCGTTCACGATCCGCGTGACGGTGAAGATCCGCGGGTCGGACATGCTCCTGGATTTTACCGGCACCGACGCGCAGGTGAAAGGGTTCATCAACATCCCGGTCGCCTCGACCTATGCGACCTGCCGGACGACAATTATGTCGATCCTGCAGGCCGGGCACCTGCTGGTCAACGCCGGTGCGTTTCGCCCGATCCAGGTCGTAGCACCGCCCGGCACGCTGGTGAACCCGGCGCGGCCTGCGGCGACGCGGGCCCGCACAAGCACTTGCTACAAGATATTTGACGCCGTCAACTATGCGCTGGCCGCGGTCATGCCCGAAAAGGTGATCGCGCCGGGATTTGACTGCCAGACCGGCGTGTCGATGGCCCTACGCCGTGAGGGACGCCTCAGCGTCATCTCGGAGGTCCTCGGCGCCGGTGTCGGCGCGCTCTACAATCAGGACGGCGCCGACGGGATGATCATGCACCTCACCAACGGCATGAACACCCCCGTCGAATCGGTCGAGATCGAATTCCCCTTCATCGAAATCCTGCGCTACGGGCTGGTCCAAGACTCCGCCGGCCCCGGTAAGTTCCGCGGCGGGCTGGGGATGGAGCGCAAGTACCGCATCCTGGCGGACGGGGTCAACTTCGGCCTGCACTCGGACCGGCACCACCATTCGGCCACGGGCCTCTTTGGCGGCACCGGCGGCGCGCCGGGCGCCTGTTTCGTGGAACGCGGCGGGCAGGTGATCCATCTCGGCTCGAAGGTCTCGACCACCCTGCGGGCGGGCGACATTCTCACGGTGCGGTCGGGCGGCGGCGCCGGCTACCGTCCCGTGGCGGAACGCGATCCGGCGTCCATCGAGCGCGATATTCGGGAGGAACGCATCACCGTCGAGCACGCCGCACGCGTGTACGGCCGCACGGCGCGCGCGGGTGTGCCCGCCTAGCCCCGCCGGCATGCCGCGTTCGCGGCTGACCCCCACCTTTCTGATCGGCACCGGTCAGACCGTCGTCGGCGCGGCCGTGGCGCCGCTGGTCCCCCTCTATGCCGTGTCCATGGGCGCCACACCGGCTGTGGTCGGGATGGTGGCGGCCTCGAGTGCGCTCCTGCCGCTGCTGCTCGGCGTCTGGGCGGGCGCGGCGGTCGACGCCGTCGGGTCCCGCCGATTGTCGATCGCCGGCAGCGCAGTGTTGGTGGTCGCGGTCGCGGTGCTCGCTATGGCGCGCAGCATCGGCTGGCTGATACTGGGTCAGGCGCTGTCCGGGCTGGCCGGCACCATGCTGATCGTCTCGTGCCAGACCTCGGTGGCTCAGGCCAGCACCGACGATGATCGCGACCGCAACTTCGGGTTCTTCGCGTTCTGGGTCTCGCTGGGTCAGATGATCGGGCCGCTCATCGGCGGCTTCGTGGCGGACGGGTTTTCCATCCCAACGGCATTCGCGGTCTCCGCCGTGATGGCCGCGGCGCCAGGAGTGCTGGCGTTCCGCATGCCTCCGGTCAAGGAGATCTCCGCCACGTTCGATCCCGTCGGCCAGGCGCTGCGCGACCGTAACGCCTACCAGGCGGCCTGGCAACTCGCGCGCCGGCGGGATCTCATGTTCCTGATGCTGGTGACCTTCATCATCATCTTTGCGTGGAGCATTCGCACGAGCTTCTACCCACTCTATCTGCAATCGGTCGGGCTATCGAAGACGTCGATCGGGTTAATCTATTCCTTTCTCGGTGGATCGTCGATGATCGTGCGGCCCCTCGTCGGTACCATCACGGGCCGTCTGGGCCGCCGGCGTATCCTCATGATCGCGCTGGCGCTGGCGACGTTTGGCATCGGGGTGACACCGCTCTTGAAGACCCTGTGGCCGCTGGCGCTTGCCGTGGCCACGACAGGTGTCGCATTCGGCTTCACCCAGCCGCTGACGATGAGCATGATGGCGGGAAATGTCGGCCCGCGCGAGCGGGGACTCGCGCTGAGCCTGCGGATGACCAGCAACCGCCTGGCCGAGGTGGTGAGCCCGGTGCTGTTCGGCGCGGCGGTCGCGTTGGCCGGTCTGGGGAGCGCGTTCTATCTGGCGGCCGGGGTGCTGGCCGCGGGGATCTGGGCGATCAGCCGCGGCGCGATCGACGCCGTCGCGGCGGGGACGGCGGGAGCGCAAACCGGTACGGCGGTTCCAATCCCTCGGGCACCCCAAGGCGTTGAGCCGCAAGTGCAGCCTTCACCCGCTCCACCTGATCGCGGATAAACGCCAGGTCGTCGTCGCTCAGCGCGAGCCCGTGCGCCGCGGACTCGCCGCGCCAGTCACGCTCGGGCGGCATGGGCCTCTGCCTCCTTGACGGCGGGTCGCCGTTCGTGCCACGACGTGGCCTGCTCGTAGGCGTGCGCGACGCGGAACAGCATGGCTTCATCGAACGCCTTCGCCGCAAACTGCAACCCGACCGGCAGCCCCGCACGCGTAAAGCCGCATGGAATGGTGATCGCCGGGTGGCCGGACAGATTGAACTGCCGCGTCCCCCACGACGTATCCGGTGGACCGGGCTGTTGCTGTTGCACTTCTATGGTGAAGGCCGCGTGGGGCAGCGTCGGCATGACCAGCGCATCGACCTTCTGCAGCACCTGATCCACCTCGGCCACCCACAACCGGCGAATCTGAAGCGCGTGCTGATACTCGGCGGCCGAGTAGAAGGCGCCACAGGAGATCCGGCGCCGCGATCGTGCACCGTAATCGGCGGCCTGCCGGCGCAGCCGCGCCGCATGCGCGCCAAACGACTCGGTCGCGATGATCACCGTATACGCGGGCTCGAGCTGCCCGGCGCGTGGCAGGCTGACGGGTTCAAGTCGCGCACCCTGCGATTCGAGCTCGCGCAGCGCCGCGCGCACCGCGCGGTCGACCTCGGGGTCGAGCCCGTCGTAGTAGTGGTGCTCTGGGACGCCGAGGATCATGCCTTTGAGGCCCTTCTTCAAGTCCGCGGTGAAGTCCGGCACCCGCACGCGCGCCGTTGACGGATCGAGCGGGTCGAACCCGGCCATGGCGTTCAGCAGCAGCGCGCAGTCGCGGACGGTGCGCGCCATCGGTCCCGCGTGGTCCAGACTCCAGGACAGCGCGATGACGCCGTGCCGGCTGACGCGGCCGTACGTCGGCTTGAGGCCGACGATGCCGCAGAAACTGGAAGGGACGCGAATCGATCCGCCGGTATCCGACCCGGTCGCGGCGACCGCGAGGCCCGAGGCCAGCGCGCTGGCTGACCCTGCGCTCGAACCTCCGGTGTAGTGCGACAGGTTCCACGGATTGCGGGCGACGCCGAAGACCTCCATGCCCCCGTTGGCAAACTCGGTCGTGTTGGTCTTGCCGAGCATGATCATGCCGGCACGCGAGAGCCGCGCCACATGTGTCGCGTCATGCTCGGGGACGAACTCGAGCAAGGTGCGCGAATGGGCCGTCGTTCTCACGCCGCGCGTCCACGAGATGTCTTTGTGTGAAATCGGAAGGCCGTGGAGCGGGCCGCGGCGCCGGCCGGCCCGAATATCGCGCTCGGCCCGCCGCGCGGTCTCGAGCGCCGATTCGCCGCAGACGGTAATGTAACTGTGCAGCGCGCCGTCGACGCGATCGATCCGGTCGAGCAACGCGCTGACGATTTCGACCGGAGACACTTTCCGGCGCGCAACCAGTTCAGACAAATGCGACAGAGAGAAAAAAGGCAAATCCGATGCTGCCTGTGTCGTGTGCCGCATGGTGATACGCAACTTCGCCCCGACGCACGCGAGCCCTGCAGGAGTCCCGTGGCCATCAGGGAAGTTCTGCATCATTCAGGTGAGCGGCATCGGGAGGGGGGCCCTGCATGCGTAACGGACGGTTCTCTGTAGCCATTTGGCTGGTGCTTGTGGCTCTGCTGGTCCTGTCATTTGGTCCGAGCTCGGGGGCAGGCCCGGCGCGCGGCACCAAGATCGTGGTCGGCATCGACACCGATCCACCGTCGTTGGACGCACACTCCAACACCAATCTGGCCAGCGACCAGATGTTCGCCCATCTCTACGACAGACTGGTCATGTTCGACATGCGGTCGAACATCGTGCCGCAGCTGGCGACCGAATGGAGCGTCTCGAACAACGGTCTCACGTGGACCTTCAAGCTGCGCCGGGGCCACAAGTTCCACGACGGTACGCCCGTCAACGCCGCGGCAGTGAAGGCGAGCTTCGAGCGTCTGTTCGACCCGCGGAACCCGTTCTCGCGGCGCACGATATTCGAGATGATCAAACGCATCGACGTCGTCGACGAGAACACCGTGGCCTTTACCACCGACAAGCCCTTCGGCGCTATGCTCAACAACATGGCCAACCCGTCGGCGTCCATCGTGAGCCCCACTGCGGCGGCCAAGCAGGACGTGAACACCTTCGGGCGGTTCCCAGTCGGCTCGGGGCCATTCTTCTTTAGGGAGTGGGTGCGCGGGACGCGTATCGTGTTGCAGAAGAACCCCGCCCACTGGCTGGCGTCTCAGACAAACATCACGGAGATCGAGTTTCGGCCCATCCCCGACGACGCCACCCGCGCGATCGGGCTAGAGACCGGCGAGCTCGACTTCGTCACGACGATAGCTCCACAGGAAGCCAAACGGCTGGCCGGTAATCCCAATCTGGTCGTGTACAACCTGCCCCGCGCGCGCATCCAGGGTCTGTATCCCAACCTGACCAAAAAGCCGTGGAGCGACCTGCGGGTGCGGCAGGCGATGGCGTACGCGATCGACAACCGGGCCATCGTCGACACGTTCCTGGCGGGCTTCGCCCGGGTGGCCGATTCGCCGTTGGCGCCCGGTGTCTTCCCGTATAAGCCGCAAGCTACCCGCTACAACTACGATCCGGAACGGGCGAAGAAGCTCCTGGCCGAGGCCGGATACCCCAACGGCTTCTCCGCGTCGATGTGGGTCCCGGTGGGCTCGTACGCGGCGGCGCAGCAGATCTCCGAAGCCGTTGCCGAGATGTTGAAGAAGGTCGGCATCAACCTGAAGCTCGAGGTAATGGAAAGCGGTCAGTGGCTCGTGCTGCTGCGGTCAAAGGGCCCCAAGGAATCCACACTGGACATGACCTACTACGGTTGGGGGACCCAGACCGGCGAGGCGGACTACGCGCTGCGGCTGGTGTTCCACACCGACAACTTTGCGCCGGCCTGCTGCAACAGGAACTTCTACTCGAACCCCGAGCTCGACTCGCTCCTCGACAAGGCGCTGGGGACGACGAACGTGGCGGAGCGGCGCGCCGCCTACGAGCGCGCGCAGGAGATCCTCTGGCGTGATCTGCCGTGGATCTGGATCTTCACAGTCAACCACTCGGCGGTCGGCACCAAAGCCCTGACGGGCGCCGCGCTGCTGCCAGTGGAGTTGATTCACTTCAGGGACGCAAATATCTCGCGCTAGCGACTAACGGCCATAAGCGCCACGCGGCAGCCCCGGGCGTTCCTCGGGGCTGTTGCTTAGGCGCCGGTCGGACGGCAAGGGAGCCCCGTGATGTCCGCGTTCGTGATACGGCGGTTTGCCGAAGGAATCCTCACCGTCTTCGGCCTGTCGCTGCTGGTGTTTCTCTCCCTCCACCTGGCGCCCGGTGACCCGGCGGCGATTATCGCGGGAAACCAGGCCAGAGAGGAGGAGCTGGTCATCATCCGCCAGCGTTATGGCTTGAACGACGCGTTGCCCGTGCAGTACCTGCGCTGGGTCGGCCGCGTCCTGAGGGGCGACTTTGGGATCTCACACTTCGGCGAGCGGCCGATCGGACCGGATCTCGCGCAGGCGTTCCCGATCAGTCTCAGCCTGGCCCTGGGCGGGCTGGTCGTCGCGGTCGCCCTAGGGATTCCGGCAGGCGTGCTTGCGGCCGTCCGCCGGGACGGCCTGCTGGACCTAGGCATCATGGGCCTAGCCGTGGCGGGGATGTCCATGCCGGTGTTCTGGGTGTCGCTGCTCGCCATCTTGCTCTTCTCCCTTCGTCTGGGCTGGCTCCCGTCGTCCGGTTGGGGCACGCTCCCCCACTACATCCTGCCGATGCTCTCTGTGAGCCTCGCGAGTCTGGCGCTGTTGGCGCGCATGACCCGATCGTTGATGGTCGAACTGCTTCTCGAGGATTTTGTCCGCACGGCCCGCGCCAAGGGACTGGCGGCACGCGTCGTCTTCTACAAGCACGCGCTGCGAAATGCGCTCCCTCCACTCGCAACGGTCATCGGGTT
Source organism: bacterium (assembly GCA_041497675.1). Taxonomy (GTDB): domain Bacteria; phylum Sysuimicrobiota; class Sysuimicrobiia; order Sysuimicrobiales; family Humicultoraceae; genus JBGPNN01. The sequence goes on from JBGQGY010000117.1 coordinate 6,507, forward strand.
GCGTCTTGGCCTGCTGGTCGGGGGGGCGGTGATCACCGAGACGGTCTTCGCGATCCCGGGCCTCGGGCGGATGATCGTCTACGCGGTGAACACGCGCGACTTCCCGGTGGTGCAGGGTGGCGTGCTCCTGATCGCGCTGGCGGTGATCGCTGTCAACTTCGCCGTGGACCTCCTGTACCTGCTCCTCGATCCGCGCATTCGTTACGCTTGAGGGGACCCGTTGCGCTGGACTGCATTGTTCAAATCAACGCCCGGCCTCGTCGGCATGCTCATCGTCGTGCTCTTCCTCGGTATGGCCGCGCTGGCACCCGTGATCGCCCCGTCCGACCCGACGTCTCAAACGCTGAGCAAGGCCTTGTCGCCTCCGGGGCGTGGGGGGTACCTGCTGGGGAGTGATGAGCTCGGCCGCGATACTCTGACCCGCATCATCTACGGGTCGCGGATCTCGCTGGCGATCGGCGTTGCGGCGGTGGCATTCGGCGTGCTCCTCGGCATTCCGCTGGGCATCGCGTCCGGATTCTACGGCGGCCTCTTCGACAGCGCGGCGATGCGGATCTCGGACATCCTGCTCGCGATCCCGCGGCTGCTGCTGGGTATCACGATCGTGGCGACCTGGGGTATCGGGTTCTGGACCCTCGTCGTTGCCATCGGGTTTCCCGACGTGCCCACCTTCGCGCGCTTGGTGCGCGGATCGACCCTAACGGTCTCACAGATGGAATACGTGACCGCGGCTCGTGCCCTCGGGTCGCCGGATTCGCGGATCATGCGGCGCCACATCTTGCCCAACCTCATCGGGCCGATCACCGTGCAATCCACGTTCTCGATGGCCGCGGCCATCCTGACGGCCGGGGGCCTGAGCTTTCTCGGCCTCGGTGTCCGGCCGCCGACGCCCGAATGGGGCTACATGCTCGCACAGGCACGGTCATACATGCGCGTCGCCCCTCACCTGATCACGTTTCCCGGCATTGCCCTGGCGATCGTCGTCCTGGGGATCAACCTTCTCGGAGATGCGCTTCGGCAGGCATACGATCCCCGATTCCGCGGGAAAGAGGCATGAGAAGACGGTACCACGACCTCGCAGCAGGAGCGCCGGTCGGTGTACGAGAAGGCCCAAGAGATCTCCCGATAGCCTCACCCACCGATCCCGTATGAACCCCGTTTTTCGGGGAGGAGGCATGACTGTGGCCAAAGAGGCACCCAGCCGGCAAATCACCTACAAGCCGGTGATGACTGACGAGATGATCGATGCCGCCGTCTCGGTCCTGAAGAGCGGCAAGTACATCCGCAGCTACCCGTTGGAGGACTCGCACGGCAAGCGGTTCGAGGACGACTTCTGCGCGTACATCGGCTCGAAGCACGCGGTGAATGTCTCCAGCGGCACGGCCGCGATGCACCTAGCGCTGTTGGCGGTCGGCGTGGGTCCTGGCGATGAGGTCATCACGGTCCCCAACACCTTTTCCTCGGTGGCCGACGTGATCATCCTCTGCGGCGCCCGGCCCGTCCTCGTGGACGTGGAGCCGGACACCTACAACATGGACGTCCGGCTCGTCGAGCGCGCGGTCACGCCGCGTACGAAAGCCATCATGCCCGTGCACATGAACGGGCACGCGGTCGACATGGACCCGTTGATGGACATCGCGCGCCGCCACACGTTGAAGGTGGTCGAGGACGTCTGCCACGCCGCCGGGGCAAGGTACAAAGGCCGCGCGCTCGGCACCATCGGCGATGCCGGTTGCTTCTCCTTCGTCCAAAACAAGTGCATCTCGGTCGGAGGCGAAGGTGGCATGGTCGTGACCGACGACCCGGTCGTCTGGGAGCAGTGTATGATGCGGGCCAATCACGGGCGCGGCCGCCGATGGTTCGCCGGGCACAAGTCCCAGCACGTGTACCAGGCGCAGCAGATCGAGGTCGTCGGGTTCAACTTCCGGCAGAACGAGATGCTCTCGGCCATCGGCCGGATCCAGCTGCGCTATCTCGACGAGTGGAATGCGAAGCGGCGGGCAAACGCCGAGCTCTACCAGCGGCTGCTGCGCGACGTGCCGCACGATCTGACGCTCCCCACGACGAAGCCGTACACGACCCACAGCATGCTGCGGTTCGTGGCCCAGACCCCTCAACGCGACGCGCTCAAGGCGCACATGGAGCGCAACGGCGTGCACATCATGGTCGAATACGGCACGCCGATCCACCTCGACCACGCGTACCAGCCCTACTGCGGCGCGCCTGAAGGTACGTTCCCGGTGACCGAGCGCCTGGCGCAGACTATTCTCACCTTTCCGTGCTACCAAACGCTCGGTCCAGACGACATTCACTATGTCGTTGACACTATCAAGAGCTTCTACACGCACTGAGACAGACCGCCGGGGAGGGTCTTCGTGGCAAAGGTTCAGCGTCGCATCACCTCACGCCTGACTGTCATCGATGACGAGGTCCGCGAGACGGTCTTGCGCGTGCTCGAACGCACCCCCTACTACGCCGGACCTGAAACCGCGGCGTTCGAATCCGAAGTCGCCGCCTACTGCGGCGTCGGGTTTGGCGTCGCGGCCAATTCGGGCACGTCGTCCCTGCTGCTGGCCCTGCTGGCGCGCGGCATCGGGGCCGGGGATGAAGTGATCGTGCCGACCAACACCTTCGTGTCGGTGCCAGAGTGCGTGCTCTTCGTCGGGGCGAGTCTGGTGCTGACCGATGTGGAGCCGGACGGCAACGTGAGCAGCGCCATCATCGAGCGCCACCTGACGCCCCGCACGCGCGCGGTGATCCCGGTGCACATGTTTGGACATCCGGTCGACATGGATCCCATCATGGACCTGGCCCGCGATAACGGCCTCTTCGTCGTCGAAGACGCGGCGCACGCCCTGGGCGCGCGCTACAAAGAGCGGCGCGCCGGCTCGCTGGGACACGTCGGGTTCTTCAGCTTCGCGGGGAAATCGATCACGGTGTGCGGGCAGGCCGGCATGGCGGTGACGGCCGACCCCGACCTCGCCGCGGGCATGGCGGCGCGGCGCGTCCACGGGTGGAATCAAAAGGTGGGGAACGTCTGGCACGCCGCCGAGCGTCTCGGACTCAACCTGCGCACCAGCGAGCTGCTGTCCGCGATCGGCCGGGTCAACCTGCGCCGGCTCGACGGGTGGACCGCGGCGCGGGCCTCAAACGCGGCCAGGTACACGGCGCGCCTGTCGGTCGCACGCGTGCCCGTGATCCTGCCGGCCACGCGCCCGGATCAAGAGCCGGGATGGTTGCACTATGTCATCCGGACGCCGCGTCGAGACGCGTTGCGGGTCTTTCTCAACGACCGCGGGATCGAAACGCAGATCCACTATCCGGTCCCCCTCCACCGCCAGCCCGCGTTTCAGCACCCGGCGCGAGATTCATCGGCGTTTCCGGTCGCCGAGGCCATGACCGCCGACATGCTGACGCTGCCGTCGCATCCGTGGATGGCGCCCGATGAGGTCGACGCGGTCGCGGATGCCGTGATCGACTTCTCTCGGGGGTGAGGCGACGATGGCAACCGCGACCCGCTACCGGACGACCTGGACGCCCTTCGACGCTGAGATGCGTGAGGCGATGCTGCGGCCCACGCCGGGGCCGATCTACTACGACGGCCCCGAGTGCGACGCCTTCGAGCGCGAGATGGCGGCGTATCTCGGCGCCCGCCACGCGGTGGCCGTGTCGTCCGGCACTGCGGCGCTTCACGCGGCGATGCGGGCCATGGAGATCGGCCCGGGGCACGAGGTGATCTGCCCCGCCAACGGCTACCTGAGCGCGGCCGAGTGCGTCCTCAACGCCGGCGCGCGGCCGGTGTACTGCGACGTGCTGGAATCGACTGCGAACATGGACATCACCACGATCGAACCGCTGGTCACCCCGAAGACGAAAGCCATCATCATCATTCATACATACGGGCACGCCGTCGACATGGACCCCATTATGGACCTGGCGCGGCACCGCAACATCTTGGTCATCGAGGACGCGGCGCACGCGTTGGGCGGCGAGTACAAGGGGCGCAAACTCGGGACGATCGCGGATCTCGGCTTCGCGAGCTTCGCCCGCAAGTGCGTCACGGTCGCGGGTCAGGGCGGGATGACGTTCACCGACAACGCGACGTGGGCGGACCGCATGGTCAGGCTGCGCCGCCACGGGTGGGACCGCACCGACCCGTACCGCAGCGAGGTCTCGCTTATCGGGTTTAACGCCGTCATGAACGAGAGCCAGGCCGCGGTGGGGCGAGTGTCGCTGTCACGCCTCGACCGGCACAACGCGGCGCGGGCGCAGAACGCGCGCCGCTACACCGAGGGGCTCTCGACCCGGGGGCTCCCCGCGAAGCCGTTTGCGATCATGCCGTGGGCGAAACACGGCTGGCTGCACTACGTCGTGCGGGTGCCGCGGCGCGACGGGCTCATGGACTTCCTGGCGGCGAAGGGCACGGAGTGCGCGATCCACTACCGGCAGCCCGTCTACCGGGCGCCGGCCTACGTCGCGCGTGCCGGTGAGGACCCCGGGCCGCGACCGGTGACCGACCGGCTCGTGGAAGAGATCGTGACCCTCCCATCGCACCCCGAGATGGGCGATGGCATCGAGATCGTCTTGGATCAAATGGCCGAATTCTACGCGCGCCCGGGGCGCGGGTAACGATGCCGGCGGCCTGGCAGGATCGCTACATCGATGTCGACGGTATCCGCAGCCACTATCTGGAAGCCGGTAAGGGCGACA
>JBGQGY010000118.1:0-11183 GCA_041497675.1 bacterium
ACCCGGGCCAGATTCAGCCCGTCAATCGACTCGGGGGTCGTGCGGAGCGCGGCCGCGTAGGCCCACGGATTGCAGATGGGAAGCATGAGCAGGGTCCCCCGCAGTGACGACGGCGGGAGTTCTTGCGCGACCCGCCAGATCGCCTGCGGGCCTTCATATTCGTCCCCATGCACGCCGGCCACCACCATGAAGACGGGACCAGGTGAGGCTCCGGTCACGGCGATCAGCGGAAGCGCCGCCGGCGGTTCCTCGATGGCCATGACCATCTGTCGCGTCGTGCCCGGCGGCCGCCCCTCGAGGCTGAAGGTCGAAAGCGGGATCACCCCTCCTGTCTCGCGCTATCCTCGCTCGATCCAAGTTTCCTTGAAGAACTCGCGGGAGTCGCTGAACATCGGCACATAGCCTTTGACACGCCGCTGAACCGCTTCAACCTTGTGGCTCGTGTACAGCGGCATGTAGGGGACCTCGTCGGCCAGGATGCGCTCCATTTCGGTGTAGAGGCGCTTCCGCTCCCTCCGGTCGACGGTGGTGACGGCCTTGTCCATCAAGTCGTCGACCTTTGGATTCAGATAACCGGGGTTATTGGGATCCTTGCTGTGATAGTAAAAGCGGAAGTACCCATCGGGATCGTGTCTGAACACGAAGGCCGTAATCGCCAGGTCGTAGTTGTTCCCGCCCGCCGCGCCTGTGTCGCGGACGAACTGTCCCCACTCCATCTGCTGGATCTGGGCGTCGATGCCGATCTGCTTGAGGTTGTCGGCGATCACGACCGCTGAGGAGATGAACTCCGGATACTGCGGCGAGGCCTTGATCGTCGTCCTGAATCCCTGCGGGAACCCGGCTTCGGCCAGCAGCCGGCGCGCCCGCTCGGGATCATGGCGCCATGGGATCTTGTCGGCGGGCGTGTACCAGTCCCCGTAGCCTGTCGGGATAAAGCCACTCAAGACGCCAGCACCACCGGCCGCCTTCTCGATGATCGCCTTGCGGTCGATCCCTAACGCGAGCGCCTGGCGCACGCGGACGTCGCTCCACGGCCTCCGGCTCGGATTGGTTCGAAGCATGGTCACAAAGGCCCGCAGGCTTCGCATGACATTGACATGGGCCACGCCCTTCAGCCGGTCGGCCCCCTCCGGACTCAGGAAGGCGTAATCGAGGGTGCGTGTGAGCAGACCGGCCACCCGCGTGTCCTCTTGCACGAGCACCTTCATCATGAAGCCATCCAAATAGGGGAGGCTGCTATCCCAGTACCCCTTGTGCTTGGTGAAAAGAATGTGGCTCTCAGGAAGGTACTCCTTGAGCGCGAACGGCCCCGTCCCGTTCGCCTGAACGTTGAAGTTCATCTTCTCCGCCGACCCCGCCTTGGCGATGCCCGAGCCGCGCCGGTACGCAAACCAACCCAGAAGCGGCGGATACGGTTTGGTCAGCCGGAGCCGCACGGTGGAACGATCGATGACCTCGACTCGATCGACGAAGGGCTTGAGGATACTTCCCCAGGCGGATGCCGTCTTGGGATCCAGCATGCGGTCCAGACTGTACTTGACATCGTCCGCGACGAGCTCGCTGCCGTCGTGAAACCGCACGTTGCGGCGTAGGGCGAACACATACGTGGTGGGGTCTGGAATGCTCCAGGACTGGGCGAGTGACGGGATGATGTTCATGCTCTTGTCATAGGCGACGAGACTCTCGTAAATGTGTTCGAAAGCTTGGAAGGATGAAAAGTTTGAACGATTATGAGGGTCGAGACTCACCGGGTCGACTTCCTGCGCAGCGTACAGGAACCCGCCGGGCTGTTGGGCCAGCACCGGCAGCCTCCCAGCATGCGTGAGAAGGGGCGCCATGGCCACCCCGGCTCCAGTTGCGGCCATGTGCCGGAGCAACGTCCTCCGCGTCATCCGATCCGCTGCCATCGCCTGTCACCTCCCATGTGCGGCTGAGCCGCGATATCTCATCTCATGAGGCCTTCGCGCGCCGGGGCTGGAATCCTTGACTCATGTCTTGGCGATCCATAGCGGCGCGGCGGGCTCGACCTGATGCGGCGCACGCGTTCGAATCGGGCGCGTCTTCAGTTCGCGGACGATCTCGACGAGTTCGCGGCCCCCCGCCTCGATGACGCGCTCCCCCTTCTCTTTGGTCGCCTTGGTAGGATCACCCTTGACCCCATTCTGCGTGTCCATACTCCAGTATTCCGTCATCCACAGTGAATTCTTGAACGAGGGGTCGGGTTTGCGGCCGACCAGGTCGCCCCAGAAGTGCGGCGACATCTGATAGGTCATGTCCCGCTTCGCGCGGTCCATCTTGACCCGGGTCGCGTCGACGGCCAGGTAGACGGAGGTCTCGACTTCGCAGGCGTGTGACGTCACTTCACTCTCGCGCACGGCGTTGAACGCGGTCCGCACATCCTGCAGGTCCCACCACGACGTGAATGCGCAATGCACGTCGGGGCGCTCGACGATCGTCAGACGCGCCGCCATCTCCATCAACGGCCGATTGCTGCCGTGCCCGTTGACGATGAGCATCTTGCGAAAACCGTGGTGCGCCAGGCTGCGCGTGACGTCGAGAACGTACTCCACAAACGTCGTCCAGCGGATCGTGATCGTGCCCGGAAAGTCGATGTGGTGGGGACTGTACCCGATCCGCACGCAGGGCAGGAGCACGATCTCCTCCGGCGCCAGTTGAGCTGCCCGCTCGCAGATCGCCGACACGATCACAATGTCCGTATCCACCGGGAGGTGCGGCCCGTGATCTTCGATCGTGGCCACCGGGATCATCGCGCACTTCCCGGCCCGCACCGCGTCATTGACCTCTTCCCACGTCAGGTGCTCATATAAATACGGTATCTTCGCCACGTGCGTCTCCCTCCTCTGCGTTCTCACCGCCGTCACGGCCTCAGGTACGACACGGAGCAGGGAAACCCTCGGAACAGTCGTATTTCCTTGCCAATCCCATGGACGTGATCATCAGACGCGCGGCAGTTGCGGGGCACGACGGGCTGGTGGATATTGCCGTCCGCGACGGCCGGATCGCGCGCATCGCCCCACGCGTTCCTGAGGCCGCCTCACAGGAGATCGATGCCGCCGGTGGGCTCGTCACACCCTCCCTCATCGAGACGCACATCCACCTCGACGCGGTCCTGACCGTCGGCCAGCCGAGGTACAACCAGACCGGGTCGCTCTTCGAGGGCATCGAGATCTGGGGCGAGCGCATCAAGTCCCTCACCCACGACGACGTCGTCCGGCGCGCCAACCAGGCCATCAAGTGGATGCTGGCCTGTGGGGTCACGCACATCCGCTCGCACGTCGACGTCTGCGATCCGACGCTGACGGCGTTGCGCGCCTTGCTGGAGGTCCGCCAGGCCTGGCGCGGCACCGTCGAGATCCAACTCGTCGCCTTTCCCCAGCAGGGGATCTACTCGTTCCCCGACGGCGAGTCCCTGATGGTGAAGGCACTCGAGATGGGGGCGGATGTCGTCGGCGGCATCCCGCACTACGAGTGGACGCGCGAGTACGGCGAGCGCGACGTGAAGACTGCCTTGCGGCTGGCCAAAGAATACGACCGCCAGGCCGACCTGCACTGCGACGAAACCGACGACGATCAGAGCCGCTTCCTGGAACTCGTGGCCGCGGAGACCATCCGGCTCGGATTGCAGGGCAAAGTCACGGCCAGCCACACCACCGCCATGCACTCGTACAACAACGCGTACGCCTACCGTTTAATCCGTTGGATGCGCCAGGCTGGTGTGCACATCATCACCAATCCTCTGGATAACGCGGTCCTGCAAGGCCGCTTTGACGCCTATCCCATCCGCCGCGGATTCACACGGGTCAAGGAGCTGCTTGCCGCCGGGATTAACGTGGCCGTCGGGCACGACTCGATCATGGACCCCTGGTATCCATTGGGGATCGGCGATCCTATCCAGGCGTGCTTTGTAATGGCGCACTACGGCCACATGTCGGGCTACGACGAGATCAAGACATTGCTCGAGATGGTCACCACGCGCGCGGCGGCCTGCTTCGGTTTGGCCGACTATGGCCTTGCCGAGGGGCGGGCCGCACACCTGGTGGTGTTCGACGCGCCCACACCGTTCGATGTGATCCGGCGGATGGCAACCCGCACCGCCGTGATCTCACACGGCCGGCTCGTCGCCCGCACGACGCCGGCGCGTTCCGAAGTGCTAACCGGCGGTCCCCCCGAACTCGTGACGTTCCAGCGATGAGCGCACTGCGCTCGTGGACGATCTTCGCGGCCCTGGTCGTCGCCGCCTGGGAGATCGCCTCGCGGCTGTACGGCCAGCCGTACCTGCTCCCGGCGCCCTCGGCGATGGCACGCGAGTTGCGCGACAACTGGCAACTGGTGATCAGCTATGCGTCGATCACCTCGCAGGAAGTCATCTTGGGTTTTGTGTTTGGCTCGGCCGCGGCGCTGTTGGGGGCTATGGCGTTCATCTGGATGCCAAAGGCGCTGGAAGAGTTCCTGTTCCGCATCGTCGTGACGCTGAACAGCACGCCGTTTGTGGCGCTCGCCTCGCTGGCGGTGGTCTGGTTCGGGTTGGGGCTGCGCAGCAAGGTCATCATCGCGGCGCTCTATACGTTCTTCGCGGTCCTCTATACGACTCATAAAGAGTTCGTCTCAGTTGAGACGATTCGGGAACAGTTAATGGATATCTACAACGCCACGTGGTGGCAGCGGGTCTTCCTCTTGTTGGTCCCGTCGGCGCTGCCGATCATCTTCGTCAGCCTGAAGGGCGGCGTCATGGCGGCGGTGAACGGGGCCATCGTGGGCGAACTCTACGGTGCGTCCGAGGGTCTCGGGTATATGATCCTCGATTCGCGGTACGTCGCCAACACGACGCGGGTGTTCCTGGCAGCGGTCTTCTGCGCAATGATCGGCTGGCTACTGTTGGGCGCAGTGACGGTCGGGGAACGGCTGCTGCTGCCGTGGCACGTGAGCATGCGGAAAGACGCCGGGGAGGTGTGAGCGGCACGGACGGTCTTGCCGGGCCGGTGAATCCCACAACGGATACTCCAAAGGAGGTCAGAGTGATGCGAACCGGTATCGGGCTGGCTGTGGTCTTGGTGCTCGCGCTGTTCCTGACGGGCGCCGGGCCATTGACGGCGCAAAGTATGAGCAACGTCACGATCTTCGAGGCCTGGTTCATCCACAACGAGTCGATGGGCGATCCGGTTGCCGTCGACAAGGGTTTCTACAAGAAGATGAACCTCGATGTGAAAGTCGTCGGAGGCGGGCCCGGTCTGTCCCCGATCGAGCGGACCCTGGCCGAAGCCAAGAAAGGCGTCATCGCCTTTGGCGTCGACTACCCCTACAACGTCCTGGAAGCCCGCGAGAAGCAGAAGTTGCCGCTCGTGGTCGTCGCGCACGACTTTCAGAAGTCGGCCGTGCGCCTGATCTCCTGGAAGGAGATCAAGAGCCCCCAGGACATCCAGGGCACGGTGGCCACCTGGATCGGATATGACAAACAGATCAAGGCCGCGATCGGTCCCGACTGGGCGAAGAAGATCAAGATCGTCAACCAGCAGGGCGACCCGGGGACGATCGGCACGTGGCTCAAGAAGGAGTACCAGTACGCGCACGCCATGGCGTACAACGAAGTGCTGATCGCGAAGCGAATGGCGAAGGATAAGTACTTTGTCTACACGTTCCCGGACTTTGGGATCGACTGGCCGGAAAACGTGGTGTTCACCACCGAAGAGATCGTCCAGAAATATCCTCAACAGGTGCAGGCTTACATCACCGGGCGCTACGAGGGCTACAAGTACGCGCTCGCCAACCGTCCGGAGGCCGTCCAGATCCTCCTCAAATTCAACAGCAATCTCAAGGGCAACGAGGCCCACGAGATCGAGGGCATGGACGCGATCGCCTCGATCATGGTCACCGACTCGTCCAAGAAGAACGGTTTCGGGTACGTGGACGCGGCAGGGTGGGATCGCGTCGGCAAGGACATGATGAAAGCCAAGCTGTTCATGGCGGCTCCAAACGTCCAGGCGGCGTTCTCGACCAAGTTCCCCAGCAAGGTGACGCCGTAAGGCTCCCCCGGACGCGAGAGGGGATGGACACAATCCATCCCCTCTCCCCCGGCCCCGACGACGTGGCGATGGCCGAGCCGATCATCCGTCTCGACCAGGTGTCGAAGGCCTATGAGGCCGCCCACACGCCCGCGCGTCTGGAAACCCAGACTGGCGGGCTCGACGTCGTCAGCCGGTTTTCCCTGGACATCACACGCCGCCAGTTCGTCTCGATCATTGGACCGTCAGGGTGCGGGAAGACGACCGTGCTCTTCATGCTGGCGGGGCTTCGCGAGGTGAGCGACGGCCGCATCGACGTGTGCGGGCGACCGCCTCGCGACGCGGTGCGCGCCGGCCTCTCGAGCGTCATCTTCCAACAACCGGTGTTGTTCGAATGGCTCACTGCCGAAGAAAACGTGTTACTTCCGCTGCGCATGCGCGACGCACGGTGGTGGGCCTGGCGCACGCGCCGGCACCGCTACGCCGCACAGGGACAACAGGCGCTCCAGCTGGTCGAACTCGAGGGATTCGGCGGCTACTACCCTGACAAACTGTCGGGAGGCATGCAGCAGCGTATCGCCATCGCCCGGGCGCTGACCCTCGACCCGCAGGTGCTGCTGATGGACGAGCCCTTCGGGGCATTGGACGAGATCACCCGCGACCGGATGAATCTGGAACTGATCCGTTTGTTCGAAGACCGTCAGTTGACGATCGTCTTCGTCACGCACTCGATCGAAGAAGCCGTGTTCCTCTCGGATCGAGTGGTCGTCATGAGCCGGGGGCCGTTCGCGAAGACGGGGTCGAGCATCGTGCGGGTGATCGACGTCGATCTCCCACATCCCCGGCGGCTGGCGGTCAAAGAAGAGCCGGCGTTCTTTCAGAAGGTGCGGGAAGGCCGTGAGGCCCTCCGCGAGGCGCAGTTCGCCACGGCGTGATCAGGGGGACTGGGCCGTTCGTCTCCACCCCACGACCTCCGGAAACGTCACCCAGGGAACCGGCGCACGCATGTCCAGGCGTGTCCGCAGACCAGGCTCAGCCGTCAGGATGTGCGGAATCGCGTTGACGAGCTGCGCCGCGGCGCTATCCAACCCCACCGACGCCGGTCGCACGTGAAGCTCAAACATCTTTCCCCCATCCTCGATGGCGACGGCATCGATCACCTCGAGACCGACGGCTCTCGGCCAGAGGTGAAGAGACAGGTGAAACTCAAAGCGCAGCCCCCCGCGGCACGTGCCGCTCGCGAGCTGGATGAACCCAGCGGTCGTTCCGGTCGCCACGCCGGAATCGTCTCGGTCCGCGACGAGGGGTTTCATCGACTCCACGAAGGATTCGACCTGTGTGCCGAGGGCGGCGGCCACGATGTCGATGCTCTCGCGGAAACCCACGTGTCCGGGCATGGTGCCCGCCGTCACCATCCTCTCAAATTCGGCCGGCGGCAGCCCGAGCCCCAGGCGCCGGCGGACGGCGGGCCCGAAGCCCGAGGCGTCGCTCACGCGAGAGACGACAACAGCGGTAGGAGTCCAGCGCGAACTGAGCGCCTCGAGAACCAAGGCGTCAAAGACAAACCCCGGATTGACCCCGGTACCCAAAACGCTCACCCCATATTGGCGAGCCTCGCGGTCCAGCGTCTCGGCGGCGTCCCGGTGAACGACCCAGGGATACGCGAGCTCCTCACAAGACGAGATCACGTGGCTGTGCACACGGACGGCCAGCAGCAGCTGATCGAGGACCTCCGCCAGGTTCGGTGCGGTTGCATGGAGCACCACCTGTGGTCGGGACTCTGCCAGGGCCCGCTCCGCTTCGCCGTGGATGACCAGATCGGCCGGAAGTCCCGGAACGTGGCGCTGCGCGGGTTGCCCGGCCAGCGAACGCGAGATGATCGCGACGACTTCCACACCGGCCCGTCGACTCAATATCGTTGCCATCCGGCGACCAACCTGCCCAAAGCCGAAAAGGGCGACGCGGACGTTCGCGCGTGGCTTCACAGGCTCCTCCAGGGAAGCAATCCGACCCACGTGTCGAATATAGCGGACGATGCCGACAGCCGCCAGGAGGTGATTCGGTGCGGATCGTTGCGGTGGAGACCATTCCGCTCAAACTGCCCCTGCCCCGCGTCTACAAGGGCAGCTACTATCAGATGACCCATCGGTGCACGGTCATCACCCGCGTCCATACCGAAGACGGCATCATTGGAGAAGCCTACAACGGTGATGAATTCGAGCGCCAAGCCGAGCTGTGCAGGATCATTCGCGACGAGCTCGCGCCCCTCGTCGACGGCATGGACGCCTTCAACGTCGAAGGCTGCTGGGAGGCCATGCAGCGCCCGACATACGATCAACTGCGGGACCGGAAGCTCACCGTCGAGGCCATCGCCTGCGTGGACAGTGCCATCTGGGACGCCGTCGGCCGGGCTTTGAAGACCCCGCTGTACCGGCTGTGGGGCGGATATCGCGACGAGCTACCGATCATCGGGATCGGCGGCTACTACGATCCGGCCAAGACACCCGCGGACTACGGCGGAGAAATGGCGGCCTTCAAAGCCGACGGGCTCGCCGGCTGCAAGTTCAAGGTTGGTGGTCGCTCGCCCGAAGAAGACGCTGCGCGCGTCCGAGCCGTGCGCGCGGCCACGGGCGATGATTTCGTCATCGCGGTGGATGCGAACCAGGGCTGGAGCACCCGAGAGGCGCTCCGGTTCGCCGAGCTCGTGAGCGATCTCAACATCCGCTGGTTTGAGGAGCCGTGCCGCTGGGTGAACGATCGGCGGGCCATGCGCGATGTGCGGATGATCAGTGGGATCCCGGTGTGCGCGGGCCAGAGCGAGATCGACCGCAACGGCTGCCGCGACTTGATGATGGACGGCGCGATCGATGTCTGCAACTTCGACGCGAGCTGGGGAGGCGGGCCCACCGAGTGGCGTCGCGTCGCGGCCCTTGCCAGTTGCTTCGACGTGCAGATGGCCCATCACGAGGAACCGCAAGTGTCCGCGCACCTGCTGGCCGCCTGCCCGCAGGGTACCTATCTGGAGGTGTTTCACCGCGAACGTGACCCGCTGTTCTATGAGCTGGTCGCCAATCGCTCGCCGATCAAGGACGGCCGATACCGGGTCCCGCAGGGGCCGGGGTGGGGGCTCGTGCTGGATCAGGGAGTGATCAAACGGTACCGGCAAGATTGAACGTCAGACCATCAGAGCAAGGGAGCCGAGCATGCCGGAACTGAGGATGAACCAGGCGATCCGCGAGGCCCTGGCTCACGAGATGCGGGCGGATCCGTCGGTGCTGATCTTGGGTGAGGACGTCGCCGCGGCAGACGGGGTGTTCAAGGCAACGGAAGGCCTGCTCGCGGAGTTCGGGCCATTGCGTGTGCGGGACACGCCTATCTCGGAAACGGCGATATTGGGCGCCGCCGTCGGGGCGGCGATGGCCGGGATGCGTCCGGTGGCCGAGATCATGTTTGTCGAGTTTCTCGGGGTGGCCCTCGACCAGATCGTGACGCAGGCCGCGAAGATGCACTACCTCTCTGCTGGAACATTCTCGGTGCCTCTGGTCGTCCGTGCGTCAGCCGGCGCCGGCCTGGGATTTGGGGCACAGCACTCGCAGACCCTCGAGACCTGGCTCTTGAGTACACCTGGCTTGAAGGTCGCCAGCCCCTCCGGACCCATGTCAGCGTACAGGCTGCTCCGCGCGGCCATCCGCGACCCAAATCCTGTTGTCATCTTGGAACCCCGCGCTCTGTACGGGGTCCGTGAAACGTTCGATCCCGACTCCGTCGTCGTGGACGGGCTCGGCATCGCCCGAAAAATGCGGGGAGGCGACGCGGTGACGGTCGTGGCCCTGGGCCAGATGGTCAGGCTGGCCTCGAGCGCTGCGGCGTCCGTGGCCGACCGGTGGCCCGCTGACCTGTGGGATCTGGAGACCCTCCTCCCATGGGACCATGCGAGCATCCTCGAATCGGTGAGGCGCACGGGACGTCTGATCGTGGTCGAGGAGAATCCCTCCACCGGCGGCTGGGGCACCGAGGTGGTATCGTACCTGACCGAGCGTGCCTGGTCATCGCTCAAAGCGCCCCCGGTGCGCATCTGTTGCCCGGACACACCGGTGCCGTTTGCGGGGAAACTCGAACGACGATACCTGCCGTCTGAGACGTGGGTGGCAGACCAGATCAAGGCGTTGTGTACCGATGGACGCAGGCTCACGCCGTGGTGGGAGGCATACGCCCAATGATCACCGATGCCACGCAGCGGCGGGCACTCCTTCAATCGGGCAATCTCGCGAGCGCCCTCGATCGCATGGTGGAGATTCGCGTCTTCGAAGAGCAGGTGCAGCGGCTCTTCCTGAAAGGTCTCATTCCCGGCACGACGCACACCTGCCAGGGGCAGGAAGCGGTGTGTGTCGGCGTGGCCAGCGTCGTCCGAACCGGCGACCCGGTGCTCTGCACGTACCGCGGGCACGGCTGGGCCCTGGCGCTCGGCCTGCCCCCTGTTTCGGCGCTCGGGGAGATCATGGGCAAGACAGTTGGGTGCACCGGCGGTCTCGGCGGTTCGATGCACCTCTCGGATCGGTCCGTCGGTTTCTGGCCGACGATCGCCATCATCGGCGCACAGCTCCCGATCGCAGCGGGGGCGGCCATCGCGAGCCAGATCAGGGGCGACGGCGCGGTCACCGTTGCCGTCTTTGGGGACGGCGCGGTCAACATCGGCGCGTTTCACGAGGCGCTGAATTTCGCCGCCGTGTCCTCCCTGCCGGTCGTGTTTATCTGTGAAAACAACCTCTACGGCGAGTACTCGCGGATCGACCGCACGACCGCCGTCTCCGACATCGCGTCGCGGGCCGCAGCGTACAACATCCCTGGGGTGATCGTCGACGGGCAAGTCGTTGACGACGTCCGTAGGGTCGCGCAGGCGGCCATCGACCGCGCCCGCGCCGGGAACGGACCCACGCTCATCGAGGCGAAGACGTATCGCTTTGTGGGGCACTCGCGCGCGGATCCCGCGAAGTATCGCCGTGCGGGTGAACTCGAGACCTGGCAGGCCCGTGACCCCCTCAAGCTCCTGGCCGCGGCCATCCAGCCCGAGGCGCCCGATCAACTGATCGCGTCGCTACGAGACCGGTGGGAGACCGTGATGGCCGGCGTCGTCGACACGGTAGTCGCCGCGCCCGAGCCCGA
>JBGQGY010000119.1:0-11083 GCA_041497675.1 bacterium
CGCGGTGACCAACGCTAGGCGGGCAGCGACTCTTCCCGGACGATCCGCATGATCACCTGCCACTCATTGTATCCCGAGGTCGTAGGCGCGGTGCCCGCCTGGCCGCGCGCCCAGATGACTCTTCGCTTGAGCGCCTCGCCCGCCGGAAAATCCACGCTGCCGGGCGGCGAGCACAGATCGATGATCAGCGCGTCGGGCTTGGTGCGCTCGAGGATCTCGCGCGTGAGGACCAGCCCCGACGCGGAGCTCACCACGAGCGGAAACTCGCCGATGCGGTCACGGAGGTCGTTCAGGTGCATCGTCCGGAGCCCCATCGCCCACGCCCGCGCGAGCTGCGAGGGGTTCCGCGCGCACAGCGTGACGTCAGCGTCCACGGCCTTGAAAATCTGCGCGACGCTCATCCCCACGCGCCCCATGCCGATACACAGCGTCGAGAGCCCGAGGATCGTGGTCTCCGTGTGCTCGATGGCGACCTTGAGGGCCCCCTCTGCCGTCGGGACCGCGTGCAGGATGGCCAGCGCGTCGTCGTCACCGAACCCGATCGCGCGGACTTTCCCCTCGGCGTTCTTCATGATCCCCGCGCTCGCACGGCCAAACACCAGCAACGCGCCGGGCCGGGCGCCGCCGAGCACGTCGCCGGTCAGATACAGTTTGTCGCTCGCAAACGGCGCGTAGAGCGCGTCATCGGCCGCCAGACCCGGAATGGGTCCGACGATCAAATGCGCCCCCTTGACCGCTTCAGCCAGCGATGCCGCCGGCGGGCGGTCCGCCGCCACGTCGGCGCCGGGCGCCCCTCCGTAGGTCTTGACCGTCGCGCCGGCCGCGCGGGCCTGGCGCATGATTTCCAGCATGCGGCGGTCGCCACCAAGCACCGCCACGGTCTTCCCCGTCAACTCTCCGGTCGTCACGGCAGATATTGATTGGACCAGAGCGTCCCCTCGCCGGTCTCGGCCTTCACCCCGCGGCCGACTGAGTCAAAGACACTCAGATAGCCTTTGATACCGGCCTCGCTGAACTTGCCGTCGGCGCTGATGGCCGGCAAGAGCGCTTCCCACGACGTCTTGAGCACATCGGCAGGTGTGTCCGAGAAGTACTTGGTGTTGAGGATCTTCAGGGCTTCGTCGGTGTTCTTTCGCATCCACGCGTTCGCCTTGCCCACCGCCCTCAGGTACGCGCGCACGAGACGCGGGTTGTGTCGCGCAAACGGCTCGGTCACCGACAGCGCCACATAGGTCACGCTGGCGAGTTCGGGGACGTCGCCCGCCGTGTTCTTGATGATGATCCGCCCGACGCCTTCGCGCTCCAGCGTCTGCGGCAGCGGCGGCGAGAGCATGAACCCATCGATACGGCTGGACTTGAGCGCGGCCCCGAGCGCCGGCACACCGCCGACCTGCACGAGCTGGGCGTCGCGGTCGGGATTCATCCCGACCCGCGTCATGAAGTAGCGTGGGAAGATGTCGGTGGGCGCGCCCGGACGCGTGATCCCGATGTTCAGACCGCGGAGCGCCCGGAACCGATCCATGATCGGGGTCTGCCGGGTCACTCGCAGCCGCTCGGCGACATCCGTGCGCATAATGAAATCGAGCGTCACACGGTTGACCAGGTTGTAGACCATCATCAGCGAGATGCCCTGGTCTTTCACCTGGGCCGCCTGGAGGGGATCGGTGTCGGAGAAGTGCGCCTGTCCCCCGATCAGCGAGGCGTTGCCGAGAATGCCGCTGTCGATCTCAACGTACTCGACGTCGAGACCCTCTTCTTTAAAGAACCCCTTCTCGATCGCCAGATAGATCGGCGCCATATAGAGCACGCGAAAGCCGGTATGCTTGAGCTTCATCGTCTGGCCTACGCCCGGCGATGGAGTGGTTGCGATCAGGAATCCAACGAGGATCAGGGCGACACACGCCGCCCACCACCGACGATGCACACTCATCCTGCTTCCCTCCAGACGCGCATGAAGATATGTGATTCACTATTCTGCATTCAATACGAGACAGGGTGCTCCTCTAGCGGCGGTCGAGCCAGACGTTCCAGTAGGAGGGACCGGGGACGCCCGTGAAGCCTTTGACTTCCTCGCGCAGCGCGTGCAGCCAGTACCAGTCGCCGATCTTAACCGTCGCCGCGTCCTCATAGAACTGCCGCTGCGCGCGCTTCCAGATCTCGAGGCGGACTTTCGGGTCAGTATGGCGCGTGAGCAGTTTCAAGTGCGCGTCCATCTCGCGGCTCTCGTACCAGCCGGGAAACGAGGGCAGCAGCACGAGCAGATTCGTCGGGTCGGGCACGAAGCTGAACCCGGTGGTGAACACGTCGTAGAGGTCGGGTCGCGCGCGCCGCGTGCCGACGGTCGCCGTGTCGGATACCTGCAGATCGATCACGAAGCCCGCGCGTTCGAGTTGCGCCTTGGCAATACTCGTCGCGGTGAGGTGCGGCACGAACTCGCTCGACACCAGCCACCGAATCGGTTGCCCGCGATATCCCGCCTCCGCCAGCAGCTGCCGGGCCCGGTCAGGATTCTTCTGATTGTAGAACTCCTTGCCGGCGTCGTTCCAGAGCGGATGCTCCTTGGGCATCATCCCCGGGTCGACGCGCCAAAATTGGCGCGGGCCGAACGTGCCGCGCAGGATGGCTTCCATGTCGAGCGCGATCTGCACGGCCCGCCGCATCCGCAGATCGGTCATCACACCCTGGCGCTTGTTGAAGATGAATCCCTGCCAGGCCGGCACCGGGATCACGAACGGGATGACGCCCCGGAGACCCTGCAGCCGCGCAAACTCATCGTGGGGTACCGTGTCGGCGAACTGGTACTCTCCTCGCGTGACCCCGGCCACACGCACCGCGGGGTCGGGCAGTGAGAGGAAGAAGATCGAGTCAATGTAGGCCTCACGCCGGCCCGCGAACCCGCTTGGGGCCTCGTCAACCGGTTTGTATTGATCGAACCGGTCGAGGCGGACGTGCCGGTCGGGCAGGTACTCGCCGAACTTGTACGGCCCGGTGCCGATGAAGCGGCGGATCTGACCGGTGCCGGCCTCGTCGACGACTTCCTTCGGATAGATGACGGCGCCCTGACCCGGGAAACCCAGGTTGAGGAGCGTCAGCGCGTTGGGGTCGCGCATGCGCAGTTCCACCGTGGAGCGATCTATCGCGGTCAGCGACTGCACGTCGCGGAACAACTCGCGGCCACGCGCCGCGATACGCCCCCACCGCGTCAGCGACGCGATGACGTCGTCGGCCACCAGCTCCTTGCCGTTGTGGAACTGCACGCCCTTGCGGAGATAGAACGTGTACAACAGCCGGTTGGGACTCATCGTCCAGCGTTCGACCAACAGCGGCCGCGGTTCATACGCGGCGTTGAGCGCGAAGAGCCCCTCGTACATGTGGACGCCAATGTCGCGCGTGATGGTGACCGACGTCCAGTGGAGGTCGAGGCTCGGCGGATCACCGGTGTGGGCGTGCCGGATCACCCCGCCGCGTTGTGGTTGGGCGGGAGCAGACAGCAATGGGGCGGGGGCGAAGGCCAGCGCCAGCACCCCGATGACTACGCCGATGTGCCAGAGACGCGGCATCACGCTACCTCATTCGCTGGATTCTGCGAACCAACCTGTCACCGCCCGCGCCGACCCGAGGCGTCGGAGCCCGGGGATGCTGTCGAACCCGGCATCGAAGCTGACGATCGCCTTGTATCCTACCTCATCGGCCGCAACCCGTAGAAGCGCATCGTGAAAGCTCACGCCGCCCGTGGTTTCTTCCATGACCGCCACGCACTGAGCGAACCACCGGGGCACGTGAGGATAGAGCCAGGTGATCGCCGTCTCAGGGATCGTCTCAACCAACAGCTTGACGTGGGCGGCAAACGCCCCGCGGTCGTTGCGCTCACGACACCGGCGGGCGTAGACGGTGAGGACCTCGTTCACGACGCAGTCGGGCGTCAGGGTGAGGGCGCCGCGGTCTCGAAGCGCGCCGTACATGGCGCGGGCCTCACCGTGCAGCGCGTCACGCCGGTCGAACAACGCCACCAGATAGCTGGCGTCGAGGCAAATCGGCTCAGCCGTCATCTCGTTCCGTGTCGGCCAGCGCGTCGCCGCCGAGGTCAAACGCGCCGACCAACCCCTCGAGCCTACGTACGTCGACCGGAACGGCGACGGCCCGGGGCTGGGCGGCCGGCTCCAGCACAATCCTGCGGCCCTGGACCGCGATCCTGAGGAGGTCTCCCTCCTTGAGGGTGAGTTCGTCTCGGACGGACGCGGGCAGGGTGATCTGACCCTTGTGCTTCAGACGCACAAAAGCCTCCATGAGAGGGCTCCTAGTAGGAAAGTATGACTTTCCTACTATCCTATCACATTGCGCCCCCTGTGGAGGTGATCGGCCGGACGCGGCCGGTTTTCAGCTTCTCGCGGCGCCCACCGGCACGCCGACCGGTCGCCGATCCGCCACGATCTTCCCGTCCTTGATCACCAGCGGGATGCGCTTCAGATCCTGCAAAATCTTCACGTCCTCGAGCGGGTCGCCGTCGACACAGACCAGGTCCGCGAACTTCCCGCGCGCCACCACGCCGACGTCCTTGAAGTCGATCGCGTCCGCCGCGCCACCGGTGGCCGAGACGATCGCCTCCATCGGCGTCAGACCCGCCTCGACCAGCATCTCGAGCTCGTAGGCGCCCTGCCCGTGATAGACGTACGGCATCGCGGCATCGGTGCCGCAGATGATCTTCACGCCGCGCTCGCGCGCGCGGCCCGCCGTCTTCCACGCGTTGGAAATCGCCTTCTCACGCCAGACCGGCAGGTTCGGGTCGCCCGGCGGCAAAGCCGCGTCGCCGTGCTCGCGGAATCGCCCGACGACCGAGAGGGTGGGACAAAGCACCGTGCCGCGTTTCGCCATCTCGTCGAGCTGTTCATCGGAGAGGTAGAACCCGTGCTCGACGCCGTCGATGCCCTCTTCAATTGCCCATGTCGCGCCCGGACCGCCGTAGCAGTGCGCGGTCACGCGGCGGCCGTGCCAGTGGGCCTCTTCGAAGATCGCGTGCATCGTCTCGCGCGTCATCTCCGGTGCGCAGTAGCCGAAGTAGCGGCGGACGTGCTCGGTGAGCGTCGCGTTGATTTTGATGAAGTCGACGTTGTTCCTCAAATTCAGCCGCACGGCCTTGCGCCCTTCCGTCGGATCGTCGGCCACCGCCGACGGTCCCGGCAGGCTCAGGTGCGGGGCGAGATACTTCTCGCGGTCCATGTGCCCAGCGGTCGAGGTGATGCCGAGCCCGCAGGCCCAGATGCGCGGCCCAACCACGTCGCCCCGGTTGATCGCATCGCGTAGCGCCACGTCGGCGTAGTAGCGGCAGGCGGCATCACGCACGGTTGTCCAGCCGGCCTCGAGGTCGCGCGTCGCATTCTTGAAGCAGGCGAGCGTCGTCGCGGGGATGGACTGCGCGAGCTCGGCGACACCAAACGCGCCGTCGCGGGGACTGCCGCTCCCAACGAGGTGCACGTGACAGTCGATCAACCCAGGCAGCACGGTCTGGCGCGAGGCGTCGATGACATCGTAGCCTGCGGGGACCGCGGTCTCGCCCTCGGGCGCGACGACGTCGACCCGGTTCTTCTCGATCAGGATCACGACGTTGCGGCGCGGCGGCTGACCGGTTCCGTCGATGAGCCGGCCGGCTCGAATGGCAAGCGGCATGGTGGCCCTCCCTATAGACTGGAATCGCGGGTGCAGAAGATTCAGTTCGCGCTTGTGATAGCGAGTCCTGTGGTCAGAGGAAAGTGGCCACCGTGTCAGAATGCCGGTATCATCGCTCACCGATCGTGCCACACCCCGGAGGTTGAGCCCTTGGGACGCCATCGCGGGCACATCAGCCTGCTCGCGCTCGTGTTTGTGCTTGCGCTCTCGCTCGGCGTGTTCGGAGCGTCGTCATCGCCCCGCGACGCCGGCCGCTACGGCGGCGACCGTTACGGCGGCGTCCTACGCGTCGCTATCAACGCCGAGCCGCCCGGGTTCGATCTCCAGATCCACACCGCGCAGATCGCCTTCACCATCGGCCAGCACGTGTTTGAGACGCTGTTCACGCTGAACGCGCGCAAGCAGTTCGTGCCGTTCTTGCTGGATTCGTACACCGTCGACGCGGACAGCCGGACGTTCACCTTCAAGGTCCGCGCCGGGGTGCGGTTCCACACCGGCGCCGAGATGACGTCGGCCGACGTGCTGGCGTCGCTCCAGCGCTGGCAGCGCGTCAGCGGCCGCGGGCGCCAGCTCCTCGCGAACCTGACGGGCGCCACCGCGCCCGATGCGACGACCGTCACGCTCGTGTTCTCGCAGCCCAACGGCGCGTTGATCAGCGCGCTGGCGATCCCCACGCAGGGGATGGTCGTCCTGCCCAGGGAGATCATCGATCGCAACCGCGGCGCCGACGGGAGAGACCGCGAGCTCAAAGGGGCCGATCTGATCGGCACCGGTCCGTACCGCCTCGCGGAGTGGCTGCCGGACCGCTACACGCGGCTCGTGCGGTTCCGCGAGTACACGCACCGGAACGATCCCGCAAACGGGATGGCCGGGAACCGCTCCGCCTACGCGGACGAAATTCGATTCATCCCCGTGCCGGATAACCTCACCCGCCTGGCCGGATTGATCTCGGGTGAATACGATCTCGCCAACCCGCTGGTGCCCGACATGTACGACCGCGTGCAGCGGACGCCGGCCCTTGTCGGACAGGTCGTGGGGCCTGGCGGCGGCGTGGTCGCCGTGTTCAACAAACGGCGAGGCCCCTTCGTCGACGTCCGCATGCGCCAGGCCGCCTGGTACGCGACCGATCCGAAACAAGTGATGATGGCCGTCAGCGAGAACAACGTCTTCTATCGCCTGACGCCCGCGCTGGCCGGCACGGAATGGGGCGTGTGGAACTTCCCCAACGTGGGGAGCGACGTCTACGGTCACGGCCGTGATCCCGAGCGGGCGCAGGCCCTGATGCGCGAGGCCGGATATCGCGGCGAGCCGATCAGGTGGATCACGACGCGCGACTTCGCCTACATGGACCGCTCATCGCAGATCGCCGCCGAGCAGATGAAGCGCGCCGGGCTCAATGTCGAGCTCGTCGTGTCGGATTGGGCGACCGTGATTGCCGACCGCAACCGGCCCGAGCGCTACGAGATCTTCAGCACCGGCATCTCGTTCCTCGGCGACCCCACCGCGACCGCGGCGTTCACGCCGACCTGGCCGGGATGGTATGAGTCATCCCGCAACACCTCCAACTATCAATCGCTCGTCCAGGAAACGAACGCGCAGCGCCGCCGTGAGCTCGCGCGCGAGCAGCAGCGGATCTTCTGGGACGAGATCCCCTACATGCAGTGGGGCGAGTTGCTTCAGTTCCGGGCGCACCGGCGGGCCGTGCAGAATGTGCCCACCGACAACCTGTACGTGCTCTGGAACGCCTGGCTGGACAAGCGGTAGCGGCGCGCGGGCGCGTCATGGTCCGGTACGTCGTCGTCAGGCTCCTCGTAGCCGTCCCGGTCGTGCTGATCGTGGCGTCCCTGGTGTTCGTGCTCGGCCGGGTGATGCCCGGCGATCCCGTGGCCGTGATGCTCGGCGATCAGGGCGCGCCCGAGGACATCGCCCGGCTGCGTCAGACATTGGGGCTCGATGACCCGCTCCCGCTGCAGTATGTGCGGTGGCTCGGGCAGGCGTTGCTCCGGCTCGACCTCGGTGACAGCATCTATCTGAAACGCCCGGTCGTGCAGGCGCTGGCCGAGCGCATCGCACCGACGTTCATGCTCACCGCGCTCGGCGCCGGTCTGGCGATCCTCGGGGGCGTCAGCCTGGGTGTGACATCGGCGCTCCATCGCAATACGTGGGTGGACCGCGTCGTAATGGTACTGGCCCTGCTTGGTCTCTCGATCCCCAGCTTCTGGCTCGGACTCGCGCTCATCCTGATCTTCGCGGTCTGGCTGCACGTGCTGCCGTCCAGCGGCTACGACGGCGCGCGCTACCTGCTGCTCCCCGCCGTGGCGATTGGGCTGTCCGGCATGGGCATCATCGCGCGGATGGCGCGCTCGAGTCTGCTCGACGTCCTCCGCCAGTCGTACGTGCAGACGGCGCGGAGCAAGGGGTTGACGAATCGGACCGTGATCTGGCGTCACGCGATGCGCAACGCGTTGGTCCCGACGCTCACCGTCGTCGGGCTGATCGTGACGAGCCTGGCGGGCGGCGCGATCGTCGTCGAGAGCGTGTTCGCGATCCCCGGCGCGGGACGCCTCATCATCCAGTCGGTGGCGCGACGCGACTACCCGGTCATTCAGGGCGGCGTGATGTTCGTCGCGCTGCTTTACGTGCTGGCCAATCTCGTCGTCGACGTCCTCTACGCCTACATCGACCCGCGGGTTCGCTACTCGTAACCCGATGGCGACGTGGCGCCGCCTCGCCGGCCGGCACTCCAACATCGCGCTCGGACTCGCGCTGGTCCTGCTGATCGCCGGTCTCTCCGCGGGCGCGCCGCTGCTCTCGCGGCGTGACCCCACCGCCGCCGACGTACCGAACCAGCTGCACCGGCCCTCGCGCGCGTTCCCGTTGGGCACCGATCACCTAGGACGCGACCTCTTCGCCCGCGTCCTCTACGGCGGGAGGGTGACGCTGCTGATCGGTCTCGCCGTCGTGCTCCTCACGGCCGCGGGTGGCGCCGGGGTCGGTCTGGCGGCCGGGATGTCTCCCGCGCTGGATCGCTGGATGATGCGCGTGATGGACGCGCTGCTCGCGCTGCCGGCGATCCTGTTGGCGATCGCCGCGATGACCATCCTCGGCCGATCGGTGCTCAACGTCGTCGTGGCCCTGGCGATCTCGTCGATGCCGCGCATGGCCCGGTTGGTGCGGGGGTCGGCGTTGGTCCTGCGCGAGGGCCCGATGGTCGAGGCCGCGCGCGCGATTGGGGCCGGGACGCGGCGGATTCTCATACGCCACATCCTGCCAAACGTCGTCTCTCCCATCGTCGTCCAGGGCACGTACACGTTTTCGACGGCCGTGCTGACAGAGGCATCGCTGTCGTTCCTCGGCGTCGGCCCGGCGCATGGGGTCCCGTCCTGGGGGAGCGTGCTGAGCGAAGGCCGCGATCTGATCGATCAGGCGCCGTGGATGACCATCTTCCCCGGCATCGCCATCGTGCTAACGGTCCTGGGGATCAACCTGCTCGGCGACGGGCTCCGGGATGCTCTCGATCCGCAGTTGCGGGGTCTCTAGAATCCGAGGTCTCGATATCCAAGGAGGAGTGACGTGACACCAACGGAACGGTACGCGGCTGAAGTCACCGCACTGCTCGCGCGCATCGTGAAGGAAGAGTCGGAAAACATTCGCAAGGCGGCCGGCATGCTGGCCGACGTGATCGCGCGGGATCGGTTGATCTTCCCATTCGGCACGGGCGGGCACTCGCTCATGGGCTCCGAAGAGATGGCGCGGCGGGCCGGCGGGCTCGCATCGGTCTACCCGATCATCGACCCGGGGATCTCCGTCATGTTCGGACCGGTCCGCGCCAGCGCGCTCGAGCGCACGGTCGGCTACGCGCGGAGCGTGCTGAGCACGTATCCGATCACGTCCCAAGACGTCCTGATCATCATCAACGCGTACGGCATCAACGCGTGCTCGATCGACACGGCCATGTGGGCAAAAGAGCGCAAGGTCCCCACCATCGCGATTACATCGCCTTCGTTCAGCCGGGCCATGCCAAAGGATCTGGTGGCGCGACATCCCAGCGGACACAACCTGTTCGAGCTGGTCGATCTCGTCATCGACAACAAGATGCCACCCGGCGACGCCGTCTTGAAGTTCGAGGGTCTGAAGACCCCGGTCTCGCCGGTGACCACGATTCTCAACGCGTTCGTCATCGAGTCGCTGACCGGTGAAACGGTGAATCTGCTGTTGCAGCGCGGGATCACGCCGCCCGTGTGGACCAGTTCTAACGTCCCCGGCGGTGACGAAGCCAACAAGGAGCACATGGCGCGCTTCGCGCCGCGCATCCGCTGGCTGTGAGCCGCGGGCGGCGCTTCGGAGTGTGTGCGTACGTCGGCACCGACGTCGCGCTCGAGCCACAGCTGAAGTATCTGGACGCGGCGATCGCCCAGGGCTGCGCGCTGGTGATGACGTCGCTGCATTTGCCCGAGATGGCCACGGCGCGCGCGCCCGCCGAGTGCCGTGCGATCGCGGCCCGCACGCGTCCGGCGGGCGTCACGTTCATCGCCGACGTCTCACCGGTAACCTTTCGGCATCTGGGTGGATCGCCGGCGAACACGACGCCGCTGGCGGATGTGGGTCTCGACGGCATCCGCCCCGACTACGGATTCGATGCCGGTGATCTCGCCGCGATGGCCCGCGGGCCGGGTCCGGCCGTCGTGTTGAACGCGACCGACGTGACGGACGAGCGCCTGGAGGCCGTAGCAGCGGCCGGGCCACACGGACTCGCCGGCGCATGGGCCATCCACAACTTCTATCCAAGACCCGAGACGGGCATCGCGTTGGACGTCTGCGTCGAGCGCAGCATGCGGCTCGCGCGGCTGGGCGTGCGGGTCGGGGCGTTTGTGGCGTCGCAGCACGTGCGGCGGGGGCCGGTCCACGAAGGGATGCCGACGATTGAGGATTTCCGCCGGCTGCCGCCCGCGCGCGCGGCTGAGATGCTGTTTGCGACCGGTGCGATCGACGCGGTGTTGCTTGGGGATCCTTCATTAGATGACGCCGAGGTCAAGGCACTGGCCGGCGTCGCCGGGCGCGACGAGATCATGATTCGCGCGCGCCGTCACGGTGAGCCGTCGCGCGAGGAACTCGCCGTCATGGACGGACCGCTGACGTGCTGGGCGGTCGCGCAGTATCTGCTGCGCACGGGGAACCCGGCGCTCCGGCCCGCCGCGGCTGCCGGGCCTCGCGGGACGATCGCGCCCCGCAACACGGAAGCCCGCGCAGCGTACAGCATCACGATCGATAACGACCATTATCCCCGGTTCGCCGGCACGCTGCACGTGGTCAGGACCGACCTACCCGCGGACCCGCGCGTCAACGTCGTCGGCTCGGTCGACCCCGAGGATCGCATGCTGATCGACCTCCTGCGACCGAGCGATCGGTTTCGCTTCAA
>JBGQGY010000120.1:0-10728 GCA_041497675.1 bacterium
CTCAACCCCACCCTGGCGCAGCCGGACCACCACCTGGGCACGCGCGGCTTCACCGGGTCGGACAGTGTAGCCGACGGTATACTGTCCCGTCGGTCCCTCTTGCATGCGCAGACTCGTGGCGGTCTGCCCCACATCGAGGAAGGCCTCACCACCGGGTGTGCCACGCATCGTGACCGTCAACGTCGCGCCGACGCCGAACGGCCCTGTGGCATTCAGCCCCACGGTCTCGATGCGGACGAGAACCGGCGGGGGAACGACGGGTGGCGGGACGACGGGTGCGGCGACGACAGGCGGTGCGGGCGCCCCCGGCGCCTGCGCGTGGATCTCCCAGACTTCATTGGTCTGGGGGTTCAGTCGCAGCGTCGCAATCATGCCGGGGCGGAGCGCGTCGCGACCCACCTGCCGGCCGTCGAGGGTCAGGAGCACCTCGTTCGCGAGGGTCAGGGTCTGCCCTTCCGCGAGCACCAACCGCCGGCTCGTGAGACGCTCGACACGGCCGACCACGCGACGATACGACGCGCGGATCGAGGCCGCGCGCCCCTGGACGTCGATCAGGACGCGCACGAAATCCCCCCGGCGGATCTGTTCCAGAGACGCCGCGCCGCCCCGGCCCGTTCCGACTTCGGTGAGAAAGATCGCGGCATCCGCCGCTACGAGAATGACGGAGACCGCACCCTGGGTGAGGACGTGGAGTCGCGGCACGGTGACGTAGGGCTCGACGCGCACTACGGTACCGTCCACCGATACCGGGGCGGGGGCGACCACCGGCGGCACGGGGGGCGGTGCCACCGGAGGCACGTAGGGCGCCGGAGGCGGCGGACCGGCCTGTCCCGGTGAGGTCACGTACACGACCCGGCTCATTGACTCCCACTCGACCTTGGCACCGAGCGCCTCTCCAACAAAGCGCAGCGGCACAAGCGTGCGCCCGTTCACAATCACCGCGGGTACATCGAGGGGAACCGCGCGGTCGTCGACCCGAGCGGTGCGGTTGCCCGGCTGCAGGACGATCACGGTGGCACCACGGCGGGCGACGACAAGTCCGGGGGACGGCTGCCACTCGACCGTTGCGCCGAGTCGCTCGAAGACCCCGCGGAGCGGAATCAGGAGCCGGCCGTCAATGATCGCCGGCGGCTGGTCAAAATCCACCATCCGCCCGTCCACGACGACCGACGCCGACTGGGCGGCAGACGCGGACTGCGCGCCCGCGAACGGCGGCTGCCAGGCGGCCAGCGCCGCGATCACGAGTAGGATTGAAACGTGGCAACGGTCCATCGGATACTCGCTTCCCTTACGGGGTACGCGCCAGTCCTGCCTGGGGTTCCTGCCACGACTGCCACAGCCCTTCCACCAGCCTCCTGGTCGCGTCCGGCGTCCCCGAGTTGTCTATCACCCATGTGGCCTGCGAGACCTTCTCTTGCAGCGGGCGCTGGGCTCCGAGACGCTGTCGGGCAGCCTCGACGGAGATGCGGTCGCGCGCGGCCAGCCTCGCCGCCTGCGTATCGGCATCGACGAATACGACGACGATCCCGTCCAACGGGTAGGCGTCGGCCGGCGCCGTGTCGAGCAGCAGCGGGACGTCGAGCACGACAATCGCGTCAGGTCTGGCATGCCGCACTGCCTCAACGCGCTCCGCCATGCGCCGGCGGATCCGCGGGTGGGTGATCGCGTTCAGGCGGGCACGCGCGCCGGCATCGCGAAAAATGCGGTCGGCGAGCGCGCGTCGATCGAGCGTTCCATCGGAGCGCCGGATATCCGGGCCGAAGGCCTCGGCGATCTCGCGCAGCGCCGCGGTTCCAGGTTCAACGACGTCCCGGGCCACCGCGTCGGCATCGATAACCTCTGCCCCCAGCTCACGGAGGAACCGCGCCACCAGGCTCTTTCCGCTGGCGATGCCGCCGGTCAACCCGATGACTTTCACGGGACGGCGCGCATCTCGGCCCAGTTCGGGCCGGCCTTGGCCTCCGCCACCAGCGGCACGGTCAGCGGAAAGGCGTCCTGCATCAACGCGCGGACCCGCGCCGCCGTATCGGGCACGGCCGGTTCGGGCACCTCAAAGAGCAGTTCATCGTGGATCTGGAGCGTCATACGCGCCCCTGGCGACGCCGGCGGCATCTCGCGCGCGATCGCCAGCATGGCCAGCTTGATGATATCAGCGCTCGACCCCTGGATCGGTGTGTTGATCGCGGTGCGTTCGGCGGCTTCACGCACTGCGCGGTTGCGGCTCATCAGATCGGGAAGGTAGCGGCGGCGGTTCAAGACGGTCGTCACATACCCATCGTGGCGGGCCTGCTCCACCACGCTGAGCATATACTCGCGCACCTTCGGAAATCGGACATAGTAGGTATCGATGAACGTCCGCGCCTCCTTCCGGTCGATGCCGAGTTGTACCGCCAGACCGTGCTCGCTCATGCCGTACGCGACGCCAAACACAATGGCCTTCGCGCGGCGTCGGAGCTCCGGCGTGACGTCTTTGAGCGCGACGGCAAAGACGTCCGCGGCAATGACGGTGTGGATATCATCGCCATGTTCGAAGGCCGCCACGAGCCCCGGATCCCGCGTGATGTGCGCCAACACCCGCAGGTCGATCTGCGAATAGTCCACGCTCAGCAACAGCGCGCCGGGGGGCGCGACGATCGCCCGGCGGATCTTGCGACCCTCTTCGGTGCGGATCGGCACGTTCTGCAGATTGGGTGATTCGGTGATCACCCGGCCGGTGGCCGCCAGGGTCTGGTTGAACGTCGTGTGGACGCGGCGGGTGCGAGGGTCCGCCATACGGGGGAGGACATCCACATAGGTCGACTTGAGCTTCGACAGCTCGCGGTGCTCGACGATCTTCGCGACGATCTCATGTCGCGGCGCCAGGTGCTCCAGCACCTCGGCATCGGTCGAATATCCGGTCTTGGTTTTCTTGAGCGGGGGAAGCTGCAGCTTTTCGAACAGCACGAAGGCGAGCTGCTTTGGCGAACCGATGTTGAACTCGCTGTCCGCCAGAGCGTAGATCTCGCGCTCGAGCCCGGCAATGCGGGTACTCATCTCCTCGCCGAGGGTCTCCAGATAGGCGGTGTCCACGACCACACCGGCCTCTTCCATCCGCGCCAGGATCCCGGCCAGCGGGATCTCGACGTCCCGGAAGAGGCCATCGACCGCCCGCTCGCGCATGCGCTCTTCCAGCAGCGGGCGGAGCCGGATCAGCGCGTCGGCCGCCTCCGCGGCGAGGGCGCCGGCGTGCGGCCGGAGGGCGTCGAGAACCTTCTCGTCCTCACGCCCGCGCAATTCAATGCCGAGGTATTCGGCGGCGGCGGTCTCGAGCGTGTGCGTGCGCTTTCCCGGGTTAAGCAGGTACGACGCGATCGCGACATCAAAGTCCAGACGCGCGGGGGTCACCCCCTCGCGGGTGAGGGTGAGCAGGTCGGCCTTGATGTCGGCGCTGATCTTGCGGACGGTGGGATCTTCGAGGATCGCGCGGACAGGCTGCGGGATCCCCCCACCGTTCAGGAGCATCCAGGCGGCCCGACCAGGTGCGGCGAGACCCACGGCTTCCAGCGACGCGACCAGCGGATGCCCCTCGCCCCGTAGGAACATCACCCCCACCTCTGCAGAACCCGCGGCACATCGAGCGAGGTCGGTCGGATCCGTCGCCTGGACTGTCCTCGCGGCCTCCGGCGCGGGCGGCACGACCCCACGGACCCGGTCCAGGAAGACCCGAAACTCCAGATCACGGAACAACGTCTCGATGCGCTCGCGGTCCGGCTCGCGCCGGCGAAGCGCATCCCAGTCGATCGTGATCGGCGCGTCTGCGACGATCGTGGCGAGTTGCTTGCTCTGCAAGACCTGGTCCCGCGCGGCCGCGAGTGCGCCGCGCACCTTCGGCGGTGCCTGATCCACATGATCGAGCAGGGCCTCGACGCTCCCGAACTGCTGGACGAGGGCTGAGGCCGTCTTTTCGCCGATCCCCGGCACGCCGGGAATGTTGTCGCTGGAATCCCCGCGCAGGCTCTTGTAGTCGGGCAGTTGGGGCGGATCGAAGCCGTACCGCTCGCGGACCTTCGCCTCATCGTACACGACCGTTTCGCTGATCCCCCGGCTGGTCACCATCACGCGGACGCCGGGCCGGACGAGCTGCAGGGTGTCGAGGTCACCGCTGACGATGAGCACGCTCAGCCCGCGCTCCAGCGCCTGGCGCGTGATCGTCGCAATGACGTCTTCTGCCTCAAAGCCGTCCACTTCGAAGATGGGGATCCGCAGCGTGTCGAGCACTTCTTTGCTCAGCGCCACTTGTGGCCGCAGGTCGTCGGGCATCGCCTCACGGTGGGCCTTGTACGCCTTGAACTGCTTGTGGCGGAAGGTCGGCGCGGGCCGATCAAACGCGGCGCCGATGCACGCGGGCTTTTCCTCTTCGAGGACTTTCAAGACCATGGCCGTGAGACCGTAGACGGCGTTCGTCGGCCGTCCGGCCGCCGTTGTCAGATAGGGCAGCGCGTAGAAGGCGCGATAGATCAGACCGTTGGTATCGAGGAGGACAACCGTTCCGGGCACGGGGGTCACCGCTCCACAGTATAACAGGCGGCCCCTGAGACTCCGCTTCTCCTAAACCCACCGCAGGGCGCGCACACCCTGGGCGACGGCGAACGTCACCAGGAAGGCGACGCCCAGGGGGATAAGAGCGCCCAGCAGCGTCCACTTCCGGCTCCTGGTCTCCGTCCAGATGGTCCACAGCGTCGTGGAGCAGGGGTTGTGCAGCAGCGAAAAGAGCATCAGACACGCGGCTGTGAGCAACGTCCATCCCTGCTGATCGACCAGCAGCGCCCGCAGCTCGGGGAGTCCCTGGATGTTGAGCATCGCCCCCGCGCCCGAGTAGACCATGAGGATCGTCGGCACGACGATCTCGTTTGCGGGAATCGCGACGACGTAGGCCAGGAGGATCACCCCGTCGAGCCCGATCGCGCGGCCGAGCGGATTCAGTGCCGCAGCTACCCACCCCGCCAAGCTCAGCCTGCCCCAATGGATGTTGCTCAGCAGCCAGATCACGCCGCCCGCGGGCGCGGCCATCACCACCGCCCGATAGAGCACGAACAGCGTCCGGTCGATGATCGACGTATACAGGATCTGCAGGACGCGAGGTTTCCGATACGGCGGGAGTTCGAGCACGAAGCTGGAGGGTTCGCCCCGCAGGAGTGTCCGTGAGAGAATCGCCGACACGACGAGCGTGACGGCCACACCGATCAGCACCACCAAGACGATGGAGCCCGCGGCGGCCGCCGCGGCATACACCGGGGGAAACGCGGCGGCGACGAACACCGACGCCAGCATGATAAGCGTCGGGAACCGTCCGTTGCAGGGCACGAAGTTGTTCGTGAGAATCGCGATTAGGCGCTCGCGCGGTGAGTCGATCACCCGGCAGGCAATCACGCCGGCGGCGTTGCAGCCAAACCCCATCGCCATGGTCAAGGCCTGCTTCCCGTGAGCGCCCGCGGCCTTGAACAGGCGGTCCATGTTGAACGCCACACGCGGCAGCACCCCGAGGTCTTCCATCACCGTGAAAAGCGGAAAGAAGATCGCCATCGGCGGCAGCATCACGGAGACGACCCAGGCGAGGCCTCGGTAGATACCTTCCCAGAGGAACCCCGTCAGCCAGGCCGGCACTCCGACGCGCGTGAACCACGCGCTGGCGAAGTTCTCGAAGCCGAAGAGCAGGCGCGCAATGACCTCCGATGGGTAGTTGGCTCCCGCGATGGTGACCCAGAACACTACCCCCAGGCCCAGTGCCATGATCGGAAGTCCGAAGACCGGCGAGGTCAACAGCCGGTCGACGACGGCCCCCAGACGTTGGCGGCGTCGGCCCGTCGCGCGGACGGCTCGCGCCGCGATACGTTCGGCGTCAGCGTAGATCGCCTGCACCAGTTCATCACGGAAGGCCCGCGGGAGCGATCGCCGCTCCTGATCCGCTTGCGCCAGAATCGCCGCGGGGACCGACGTGCCGGCGGGTTCGGCCATCACAGCGCCTCCTGCGCGCTCGGCCGCTGCCGCATGACGCGTCTCCGCGAGTTCGCCGTTCACGAGCGCCTCGCGGACGCGCGTATCGCCATCCAGCAGTCGCATCGCCACCCACCGGGCATTGGGCAGGCCCGGGAAGGCCTGCGCAACCAGCGCGGCGATGTTCGTCACGGCGTGATCGAGGGCCCGGCCGGTCCGGATGCGATGGGGCGATGTGCGCCGCTGCCCTTCCACGACCTCCGCGACGACCTGGACCAGCTGATCCAACCCCCACCGCGTGGTCGCGATGGTGGGAACCACCGGCACACCCAGGTCTTGGGCCAGTTGCTCGGCGTCCACGACGAGTCCCTGCCGCTGTGCTTCATCCATGAGGTTGAGGGCCACGACCGCCCGATCGGTGATCTCCAGCACCTGGAGGATCAAATTGAGGTTTCGCTCCAGGCAGGTCGCGTCCGCCACGATGATCGTGCAGTCGGGCTGGCCGAAGAGGATGAAGTCGCGAGCAATCTCCTCATCGACCGTCGCCGACAGCAGCGAGTACGTACCTGGCAGGTCGACGAATTTGTAGCGCTTTCCCCCGTGCTCGAGCGCGCCCTCAGCGCGCGCCACCGTCTTGCCAGGCCAGTTGCCCGTGTGTTGCCGCAGGCCGGTGAGGGCGTTGAAGAGCACACTCTTGCCGGTGTTCGGATTCCCCGCCAGCGCGACGACGTAGTTGGTCACCGGAGGGCGACCTCCCCCGCGGGCGATTTCTCAGAGACCACCTGCCGGCGCACGAGGATCTGCGCCGCCTGTTCTCGCCGCAACGCGACGAGAGTTCCGCGCACCCGGTACGCCACAGGATCGCCGAGCGCGCTGCGCATCTCGACCTGGACGCCCACACCGGGTGTCAGTCCCATATCCATGAAGCGGCGGCGTACCAGGCCGGTGTTCTTGAGCGCCAGCACTATCGCCCGCTCGCCCGGCACCAGCGCCGACAATGGTTCGGCCTGCGGTTCGGCTGGTGCGAGACCGACGAGGATGCTCGCCGCGACGACATGGGGGAGCCAGCAATCATGTGTCGAGGTCCGGAGGTGGAGTCCCTTACCGTCGGCCTCAAGCGGCGTGACGTCGAGGCCGGGCACCAGGCCCTCGGACAGAATACGGGAGAACACCGAGGGCGGTTCGTCCTCAACATGCACGATCCGGGCGAGACGGCCCACCGGCCACTCAATCAGCGGCGTCACGTCCTGCCGTTGCAGGTCGCCCCCGGCGCTCGGGATGGGATCTCCGTGAGGATCGTAACGCGGGTGGCCCATCTGGGTGTCAAGGCGGTCTACCTGCTGGGCGCTGAGGTCGTGCTCCTGGGTTTCGGCCAGCGCGTGGATGTCTTGCAGGGCGGTCCCAACCTCATCGACGAGGTAGCGCTCCCAGATCCGGTGCGCACGGATGATCTGGAGCGCCAGCGATTGGCCGGCCGGGGTGAGCACGAGACCGCTGCCGGTCACCCGCACCAGACGCGCCCGTTCCATGGCGGCAATCAGGTCGACGGTCCTCCCGCGAGCCAGACCCAACGCACCCGCCAGAGACTCGGGCGTCGCAGGCGTTTCGCGGTGCTGCGGATCGTAGATGTGCTTGAGCGCGTCCTCCAAATCGATACGCCGCTGACGCTCCCGTGCTCGCTGAACCCACGGGCGCAGACGCCAGCGTAACAGCAGGAGGGCACCCACCAGCAGCAGTGCGCCGAGCGCAAGCACCGTCACGGCCATCTGTGTCCCGACCCACAGCATAGTTTAGTGGAGACTAAAGACCGGTACCATCGGGTCTCCACCCGACCTGGGGGCTCAGACGGGGGTCCCGGGTGCCGGTTGGACGAGGGCTGTGTGCGCCGTCTACGGGGCTAGACGCCGCACACGCGCGCGTGTCAGACTGGCCGGTCCGCGCGCCGGATCGTCCTCCGCAGCACGCCCCATCCCAGCGCGACGACTAGAGCCAGCGGCAAGAGCGAGGCCGCGAACGCTGCGATTCCCTCGACAGCCTCGAGCATCTCGTGCACCGTATTGAGGAAGGCCGCCTGAATGCGCCCGATCGTATGGTCGAAATCCCAGAAGCCGCCCGACCGTTTCTTTGGCTTCTGGCTCACCTCGGCCTGAATCGTCGCGAGGTCGACGCGGTTGGACAGGAAGCGCATCCGGCCCTTGAGCCGCTCGATCTCCCCGCGAACGCGCGAGACCTCTTGCTGAACGGCCATGAGGTCGGGGATCTTCGTGGCGCGGTCCATGAAGGTCAGCAGCCGCGCTTCCTGGTGCTCCAGATTGCGGACGCGGGCATCGAGATCGATGAACTCCTCGGTGACGTCCTGCCCGGTGATGTGGCGGCGCTGGACGGTCCCGAGCTGCTCGACCTGCCGGACGGCCTCACCAAAGCGATTGGCCGGCACGCGCACCACAAACGTCCCTCGTGGCACCCCGCCGGACTCGTCATACGAGGAGTCGGCGATGAACCCGCCCGCCGCCTCGGCGATCGAGAGCAACCGGCGCGCCGCGTCGTCGAACTTCTCGACTTCAACGACGATCTCACCTGTGCGAATGACCTTCCGCTCGAAGGCGGGTTCGGTGCCGGATACCGCCGGGTTCTGGGCGGGTACGGGTGCCACAGACTGTGGCGCGGCAACTTTCGAGCGCGACCCCGACGATGCCGGCTCTGACCGATCGGCATATTCCGCCGCCCGGCGCGGCGACAGTTCCTTGACGAGGTTGGCCGCGAAGATCCCCACGAGCAGCACGGATGCGACGGCGGCCGCGGTTTTCCATGACCAGCGGACATCGGGCCAGATGATGCGCCATCGCGATGACGACCGCGCCGGCGAACTCGCAACCAGCTGTTCGATCCGGCCGCGTACGGTGAACGCGAACCCTTCCGGGACCTGCACGGGCTCCACCTCCCGCAGTAGCCGCACGGTGGCGCGCATCTGCGCCAGGTCGGCGCGGCACGGCGCGCACTCGCGCAGATGCGTCTCAACATCCGATGCCTCACGGGCCGGCAACGCGCCGTCGATGAGTGCCGACAGTCGAGCGCGGACGCCTTCGTGGTTCATGTTCATCCCCCTATCCTTCCGCCGCGACCAGGTCCATCAGCGGCCCGCGCAGCGCCTCACGGCCTCGGCTCAGCCGCGACCTGACGGTGCCGACAGGGATCTGCAGTATCTTGGCGATCTCTTCGTAGGCGAGTCCCTGGAAGTCGCGGAGCACGACCACGACGCGGTATTCGGCCGGCAGGCGTCCGACCGCAGCGTGCACCCGACGGCTCACCTCACGGCGGTGGACTTCAGCCGCCGGGTCGTCGTGAGCGGGTTGATCGGCCGGCAGTTCGACCGGCGGGACGTCGGGGCGCCTGCGCACGAGGTCGAGCGCGGCGTTGGTGGCGATTCGATGCAGCCAGGTCGAAAGGGACGACTCGCCTCGGAAGCGCGGCAGCGCCTGGTAGGCGCGGACGAAGGCGTCCTGCGCGGCATCGGCGGCGTCTTCGTGGTTGCCGGTGATCCGATAGGTCAGATTGTAGACGCGGTCCTGGTGGGCGAGGACGAGCGACTCAAAGGCACCGAGGTCGCCTGCGCAGGAGCGCTTGATGAGGTTGCGTTCGTCCTCGGTCACCCGGTTCTCCACCACTTGCCTCCCGTCGACTGGTTAGACGGGGGTCCGAGGGGAAAGTTCCCAGCTATGAGAGACTTGTGACGACCCGGACGGCAGGGTAGATCAACACGCGGCGAAGTTCAGGTACGAGGAACGGCGTTCGCGCACTTTGAATCCCGGAGGATGACGGAAGTCGCGAATATCTCCGGTGAGGAACCGCTCGGCGATGGCGCGCTTGCGCGCAAGACAGGGCACGTCGGGAGAGTAGTAGATCCACCGGAGGAGCTTGATGGCATCCTTCTTGGCAAAATGAAGCCTGTGAAGAGATGCTCTGCCGACCCCGCGTTCCTCCGCGATCAGATAGCCGTCGACGCCAAGCAACGACGTTATGCGTTCTTGAAGCCATTCAACGTGCGGCCGGCTCGCTGATAGGAACCGCACATACAGACGCTGGTAGACATAGTTGGGCCTCTTTTTTGTGCAGTAGCGATCGATATACACGGTGATCGAACCGTCTCCGTCAAGATGGCCCCGCAGGAAGTCTCGGAAGTACTCGTCCGGGATGTCGAGGGCACCGATCGTATGCGTCTTTCGTGGAGTCAGGCCAATGCTCATCAGCCACTTATGGAAGAGCCGGTCCCCAAACGTGCTGCGGAACACTCCCTTCTTTGTATGTCCTCCGGG
This sequence comes from bacterium, assembly GCA_041497675.1. Taxonomy (GTDB): domain Bacteria; phylum Sysuimicrobiota; class Sysuimicrobiia; order Sysuimicrobiales; family Humicultoraceae; genus JBGPNN01. The sequence goes on from JBGQGY010000120.1 coordinate 10,287, forward strand.
GTGCCTTGCGATGTGAGTTGCGATGTCCAAGATTCGAGCAAACCTCCGGAGTTGCTCAACGTCACAGGAGACAAGACAGATGTGGCAACCGCTGGAGGAAAGGTTCCCGTCAGTCGCGATCAGCCCCACAGCGTATGCCAGATCTGGCCGCCATACGCGCCGATGAAGGGGGCCTCGTGGTCGCATGCCCACGACTGCAGCTCCAGCCTCTTAGACATGAAGACTTCAACAACGAGAATCGGCGGGCAGCCAGTCTCGTTACAGGAGTTAAGGAAACAATTATGTTCGCGTAACTAGCGATTGGTGCCGGGGGCGGGACTCGAACCCGCACGGGGTTGCCCCCAACGGCTTTTGAGGCCGTCGTGCCTGCCAATTCCACCACCCCGGCAAGCGAGGTCACGCAGTAGACGCTAAGAATCGTAGCATGCCGGCTTCTTCGAAC
>JBGQGY010000121.1:0-10688 GCA_041497675.1 bacterium
GCCCACCTGCCGCTGCAACGTCTGCAACTCCTCGCGCATGCGCACGCGAAGACGGGCGTCCAGGTTGCTAAAGGGCTCGTCGAGCAGCAAGATCTTCGGCTCCAGAACCAGCGCGCGCCCGACCGCAATGCGTTGCTGCTCACCTCCGGAGAGCTCGTGCGGGCGCTTGCGCCCCGAATCGGGCAGCCCCACCAGGGCCAGGACGTCGGCGACCTTCTTGGCGATGACATCAGGGGCGAGTCCGCGAAGGCGAAGACCAAAGGCGATGTTGCCCGCCACCGTCATGTGCGGCCAGAGGTTGAAGCGTTGGAACACCATCGCGGTCGGCCGGCGCTCAGGGGGCAGGCGCAGCACGCTGCGCCCGTCGATCAGAATGTCGCCCTGATCGGGGGTAATGAAACCACCAATCATGCGCAGCGTCGTCGTCTTGCCGCACCCGGAGGGGCCCAGCAGGCACATGAGCTCGCCGTCCCGCACCTCCAGGGAGAAGTCGTACACCGCCGCCGCGGCGGCGAACCGCTTGGTCAGACCCGTCAGCTGGAGGTGCGCCATACAGGTTAGAGGGCGTATCCCGCGGCCAGGTATCCCTGACGTAGTATCCGCTGCGCGAGGAGGAGCAGGACCAACGACGGCAAGGTCAGCAAGATCGAGAAGACCGCGCCGACCGGCTGCGGGTAGTTGAGGACGAGCGTGTACATCATCACGGGCATCGTGATGATGTTGGGGCTGCCGACGATCAGGGTCCCCTGTGCCTCGTCGAACGCGGCCAAGAAGGCGAAGAGTGTGGCGACCAGGAGACCCGGCATGGCGATCGGCAACGTGATCTGGAGGAACGTCCGCAGGCCGGACGCGCCGACGTCCCTGGCCGCTTCCTCAAGGCTCCGGTTGATCCCGCGGAACGTCCCGGTCGGGATCCAGATCATGAACAGGAGCGTGCCGACCAGTTGGATCAGCACGACCCCCCAGAAGGTCGTCATCAGGTGAATGCGATAAAAGAGCGTCGCAATGCTGATATACAAGCCGATCTTCGGGAACGAGTTGGCGCTCAGGAATGAGAGCAGCAGCAGCCGCCGGCCAGGGAACTCGAAGCGGGCAAATGCGTAGGCGGCGGGGAGACAGATGATGATCGAAAGCGCCGTCACAGTGGGCGCCGTCATCAGGCTGTATTTGATCGACTCCATGACCCCGCGGTTGCCGAAGACTTCCGTCCACCATTTGAACGAGAACTCCTGGGGAAGAGCCGCCGGGTAAAACCATTGCCCGGCAAACGCCCAGAGCACGAGGCTGAGCAGTGGCCCCAGGATGAAGACCGCCAACCCGACGAGGAAGAGCACGGCGAGCCCGCGACGGAACGCGCCAACCGACAGAAACCAGAAGAACGACCGGGCACTCATGCGGTTTCGCGGCGGGCCACGCCCATCACGTATCCGGCACCCGCCAGCGCCGCGATCGCAAACGTGATCGCCGCGAGCGCGACTGCGATATCCGGTCGCAGATAGTTGGTGAAGTAGTTCGTCATGACGACACCGAGCATCTGCGGCGCGTTGCCGCCGACCAGGTAGGGGATCGTAAAGCTCCCCAGGATCCCGATGAACAGGAAGCAGAGAGAGATGATCGTCGCCACGGTGTTCAGCGGCAGAATCACCGAGAGAAACAGGCGCAGTGGCCCCGCGCCGACGTCGCGGGCGCTATCGATCAGCGAATCGTCGATGGCCTGCAAACCCGCGAGCAGGACCAGGGTCGCAAAGGGGATACTGGCCCAGACTTCCGTGAGCACGATCCCGACGGCGTTGAACACCAGGCGCGGCATTTCGTCAATGCCGACATAGTACAGTAACGTGGCCACGTACCCGTGGTTCTCGAGGAACGTGACCATGGCGAACGAGGCAATCACCACGGGAATGAATAACGGTACGATAAAGAGAGCCATGAGCGCCGAACTGACCCAGCCGCGCGTGAACCGCAGGTAGAGCGCGAGCGGGTACGCGAGCAGGAACGTCGCCGTCACCGACGCCAGGGTGACCATCACGGTGAACCCGACGCTGCGCCGCAGCGACACGGTCTGCAACATCTCGCGATATCGATCGAGCGTGTAGACGACCTGCCCGGCGCGTTCCACTCGGAGCGTACCAAGGACAGCCTGCGCCGCCGGGTACAAGATGAGGAGAACCAACAGAAGCAGAGGAGGGAGCACCAGCAGAATGCCGGCCGCTCCCTCCCTGCCGAACGACTTCACTGCGCCGATCCGGCCACCTTCTCCTGCCAGAGCCGCTTCGCGTCGGCCTGATACCTCGCGTTGGGCAGCGGGCTGAAGTTCCCGGCGATCCCCGCGAACTTGTCCCGGACGTCCTTGGGCATGTACTTCCACTCGATGCCCGGGTAACCGGCCAGTGTGTTCACCACGACGGTCTGGGGTTTGGTGGTCAGCAGCCAGTTGAGGAACTGCAGACCGGCGGCCTGGTGTTCCGCGTGCACGGGTACCGCCATGGCCGAGTCGCCACCGGTAAAGGCCGGGGTGATCTGCGTGAACTGGATGGTCTTGGGGATCAACCCCTGGTCGCGCTGGCTCACGCCCTGGTCGGACCACACCGGCGCCATCCAGATATTCTCGCGGCCGAGCAACTGCAGCACCGCGACGTTGCCGTTGGGGTAGAAACCCTGGTTGTAGATCGCGGGTTTCAGCGAACGCAGCAATTGCAGCGCCGGCTCCCAGGCGCCCTCCTTGGACGCATCGAACGCCAGCGTCGAGTAGTCTTCAGCCTTCACGAACTTGTAGATGGCGGTGTAGAGCATCGCCGCGCCCGATCCGCACGTTTGCGGGTCGCAATACGTGAACTTCCCCGGGTTCTTCTTGATCCACTCGAGGAGCTGGTCGTACGTCTTTGGCGGCTCCTTCACGTATTTCGTGTTGTAGGCCAGCACGACGGACGATCCGCGGTAGGGGATGCCAAACCCGGCCGACACCAATACCTCGGGTCGCTGGAGATCGACTTTAGCAATATTGGTGAGATTATCCTTCGTGGGCTTCGTCCAGAGATTGTCCTGTGCGCCCCGCGCGATATCAGTGGGTTGAGTCTCGAAGAGGTCGACGTCGGTCAGGCTGTTCGCGCGTTTCGCGGCGATGATCTTGGCCATGATGGCCTCTCGCGCCTGGCCGTGCTCCAGGAACACCATCTTCGTCCTCATGCCCGTGTCCTTTTCGAACATCGGGAGAAGCTGCTTTTCGAACATCTGCTGAATGTTCGTGTCGCCGCTGATGTAGAGGATTACCCCGGGCGCCTGGCCCCGGGCAGGCTGCCCGGCCAGGCCTACGACGAGGGCCACCGCGGTCAGCAGGGTGGTCCAGCCGACCATGACGCGAAATCGTTTCATCGATTTGTCCCCCCCGAATAGCGTCCCGCCCCGCGAACCTGCTGCCGATACTCGTCCACGGGCCGGGCCGTTGGTACCGTTCGGCGGAGTTGGACCTTGTCCTCTCCGGCAGGGGCGGCCTGCGGCCCCGGCCAAGACTACGCGCATGATCAACCCTCACGGCATCACCCTGCGTGCGAGTCCATCCCTATTCGGCGACCTCGGGTTTCTGCAGGACCTCGGGTACGATGCCCTGGAGCTGTCACCCGACGCTTTCAACCTCCTGTTCTGCGGCCGGCTGCATCAGCCCATTGTGCGCGAGCTCCTGCCCGTGCTCCAGCGGTTCCCTTTCCGCTATTCAATCCACAGCCCGGCTATGCTCGACCTGCGGGACGTGGACGACCTGGACGTGCAGATGGAAATGGCGTTTTCGGTCGTGGAATTCTGCCGTCTGTTGGGCGCCGGGATGCTGGTCGTCCACTTCGAGCAGCAAAGCCCGGACCCGCGCGTGGAGGCGGTCTTTCTGGACGCCGTCCGACGGTTGGCCGATCGGGCCCAGGCGCAAGAACTGCTGATCGGCATTGAGAACATCGAGGTCGAGCGGATGGCTCCCGTCTTGGACTTCGTACGCCGCGTGGATCATCCGAACGTGGGCCTGACCTTTGACGCCGGCCACGCGTTCCTCTCAGCGCGCCACTTTGGGTTTGACTACCTGGAGGCTGTGGCGGCCGCGAAGCCGCTCTTGATTCACCTGCACGTCACCGACAACTTCGGCCGCTACGATCCCCTTCGCATAGAGAACTTCACCTTGTACCGTACCCAACAGCCGCGCGACATAATCCCCTTGGGTAAGGGTGATCTGCATCTGCCGGTTGGTTGGGGGGCCATTCCGTTCGTCGAGACGTTTGCGTCGCTTCGGGGTTTTGGGGGGACCGTGATCACCGAATATCCATACAACATGTTTCGCGGTCACGCGCAGGGGCTCGCGGAGGACCTCCGCTCACTCGTGAGGCGGCTGAGCTAGACGGCCAGCGCGCGGCGCAGGTACGCGAGGGCGCGCGGCACCGCCTCGCGGCTGGGCTCGGGGCCCTCATACTCGATCGACATCCACTCGTCGTATCCGGCCGCGCGCAGCAGGGGGATGACCGCGGCATGATCCACGCGGGCATCGCGACCGTCCGGCAACACCCGTGTGAACTTGGCGTGCACGTGCCAGGCCCGTCGCGCCGTACGCTCGATCGCGGCCAGGCCGTCGAGATAGTTGCCCGTGTCCAGCAATAGACCGAGGGATGGGCTGCGGACCGCGTCCAGGATGGCTTCGACGTCGTCCGCCGTCCGCACGAACCCATCGTGGTTGTGATTTTCCATCACAAGGCGCACGCCCGCCGCCTGCGCCTGGCCGGCCACGTGGCGGAGGGCGGCCAGCATGCCGGGCCAGCGGTCCACCCGATCGCCTTCGGGCCATCCGGCAAACGTCCGGAGAAACTGCGTCCGCAGCGTCTTTGACGCCTCCATCCAGCGCACGGTGCGCTGCTGCTCCGCCAGCCGCGCGCCTTCATCGGCCAGACCAAAATTGTTCATCAACGCGATGTTGACGATTTCGAGCCCGAATCCATCGGCGGCGGCCCGGATCTCAACGAGGCGCTCGGTCGTCGGCTCGCCGACGTGGCGATCTTCAACCTCAACGGCCGCCAGGCCCAGATCCTCGGCGCAGAGTCTGAACCAGTCGGGTAATGTCAGTTGGCCCGCGTCTAACTCCCGGCCGTAGGATTCCGAGCTGCACGCCAGGCGGATCGTCACGCGAGTGCCACCACCACGGGTTTGCCGTGCGCCGCGATGCTGGCATAGGCGGCGTCGAGGACGGCCAGGCTGTGAAAGGCGTCGTCGACGGTGACCGGGGGCGGGGCCAGGCCGAGACAGGCGTCGACGAAGGCGCGGTCCTCATCGACGTATCCCCAGAGCGTCACCATGTCCGGTGAGGCGAAGTGCTGCCAGTCCGCACGGGGCTGCTCGCGGGTCGTGTGCCGCGCGCGGTCGAGGTCTTCCGAGACCAACAACGCGTGATCTCCGTACAACTCGACGCGCTCCTGTGGCGTGGCCCACGATGCGTGGCCGCAGGTCGTCAACGCCACCGGCCGGTCGCCGGCGCATCGCAAAAGCAGCGCGATGTCATCGTAATCCGGATAGCAGCTTTTTCGTCCAAGCGCCGCGACGCTCTCCACGCGACCCACGAGCCACGCGACCATGTCAAACAGGTGCACCGCCGTGTCGTACATGAAACCGCCGGAGACCGTCACGTTCGTGTACCACGATGGCGTGAGCATGTCGCCGTCGTTGATCTTGACGTTGGCCGAGTAGGGGACGAATCCCGCGTCGATATGCCCGCGCAAGAATCGATAGGCCGGCGACCAGCGGCGATTGAACCCCATCTGATACACGCGGCTGCCCGTCTTGACTCTGTCGCGGATCCGGCGGCCGTCGCCTAACGTGGTCGCCATCGGCTTTTCCTCGAAGACGTGCAGACCACGTTCGAGCGCCTCGAGCACGACTTCGCAGTGGTAGACATTTGGGAGCGTGACGAAGACCGCGTCGATCCCGAGCGCATCGAGATCGGCCAGACTGCCGCAGGCGCGGGCCCCGGCCGGCTCGGCCGCCGCTGTGGCGGCCTCTGGGACAACGTCGGCGACGCCGACCAGCTCCACGCGGGGGTCGCGGCCGAGTGCGTCAACGTGGCGGCGGCCCATGGTCCCGGCGCCGATCAGCCCGACCTTCAAGCCCATTATTCGATCACCACCTTTACTCGACGACCTTCGCGCCCGGCCTGATACAGGGCATCGCAGACGACGGCGCACCGATAGCCGTCCTCGAAGGTCGCGCCTTCCGGCGCGACCACGCCCCCTTCCACGATGGCCGTAAGAAACCGGTGAAGCTGGTGGACGAAGGCGTGCTCCCACCCAAGGATGTGCCCGGGCGGCCACCACAGCCCGCCGTACGGATGCTGAGGGTCGGTCACCAGGATCGATCTGAATCCCTCGATGCCATCGCCGCGCAGTGAGACCTGGAGCTCGTTGAGTCGTTCTAGGTTGAACGCGAGCGAGCCGCCGGCGCCGTTGACCTCAAACGTAAACAGGTTCTTCCGCCCGGCGCAGAACGTGCTGCCTTCCAGTGTGCCGAGCGCACCGTTTGTAAACTCCACCACCGCTTCCACGGCGTCCTCGACATCAACCGTGCCTTCACCGCCGTCCGGCCGCGGACGCCGGTCAATGAAGATGCGCGTCGCCGCGCTGACCGCGTCGATCTCCCCGACGAGATAGCGCGCCATGTCGACGGCGTGGGCGGCAAGATCGCCGATCGAGCCGCTCCCCGCCCGGTGGCGGTTGTGCCGCCACGCATACGGCGTCCCCGCATCGATCATCGACTCGTCACAGAATCGGGCGCGGAAGTGATAAATGCGTCCAAGCCGGCCCTCGTCGATGAACCGCCGTGCCAGCCGCACCGCGGGCACGAACCGGTAGTTGTACCCGGTCATGTGCACGATATTGGCGCCGGCCACGGCCGCGAGCATCTGCGCCGCCTCCGGGGCCGATCGCGCGAGTGGTTTTTCGCACAAGATGTGGATATGACGGGCCGCCGCCGCGACGCACGGGTCGGCGTGCAGATCGTTGGGCGCCGTGTTGATCAGGATCTCGACGCGGGGATCGTCGACCAACCGCCGCCACTCCGTGTAGACGGCCTGGGCGCCGAACATTTGGGCGGTTGCGCTGGCCGCCGCCTCGGACCGTCCCGCCACCGCCACCACAATGGGGCGTCGCGGAACTGAGACGACGGTCGGCAGGCGGAGGATCGCTTGGAGGTGCGCCCGGGCTATGCCGGCATAGCCGAGCACGCCGACGCCAATCGGTGAGTTTCCGTCCACAGTCCAACCGTTTACGGCGGAAGCGACCAGAACCCTGCCGGGGGAATCACAGCTTGGTCGTGGAAGCTGTTATCTTGGGGAAATGGAGCATCGCGTCCGCGTCAGGCGCCGTCAAGCCGGGTTTCGGCACTTCCGCTCAGTGACCATCTTTGGATGGTCCCAGTCGCAGCCCGGCGAGGAGGTCTACGAAGCCGCCCGCGACGTGGCGCGCCTCCTGGCGGGGCAGGGGCTGACCGTTGTGTCCGGAGGTTTCGGTGGTGAGATGGAGGCCGCGGCCCGCGGGGCGAAGGAAGGGGGCGGGAAAGCGATCGGCGTGACATTTTATCCCAAGCTCGCCACGAAGTTCGAAGCCGGCAAGCAGGCATCGAGTTACCTGGATCAAGAGATTGTGACGGGCAACTACCTCGAGCGGACGCTGAAGTTGATCGCCCTTGGCGACGCGTTCATTTGCTTCAACGGCGGGACGGGGACGATCTCCGAATGGGGGATGGCCTGGGGGCTTGCGCGCATCTACTATGGGCGGCACAAGCCCCTGATCATGTACGGGACCTTCTGGAAGGACATCGTCCGGGTCATCGAGCGGAACATGCACATTCGCCCCGAGGAGAAAAAAGTGTACCGGATCGTGAGTTCTCCGAGTCAAGCCATCCGCGCCCTACTGAGCCTCGACCGAATGCACAAAGGGAGCCACCCACACTACGCGCTGCTGATGCCCGAACGCGATTTCGTGTTGCGGCGATGACCCAGGTCGTGGGTCGTGAGCCCGCGGCGTCGAGCCGGCGCGATCTGCAGGCCATCGCCCGGCGTGTCATGCTCGAGCACGGCCTCGCACCGGACTTCGAGACGCCCGTGCTCGCCGAGCTGGGCGCGATCACCGCGCCCGCCACACTCCGGACGCCGCCGGTCCGTGATCTGCGCGGGCGGCTCTGGGCGTCCATCGACAACGATGACTCGCTCGACCTCGACCAGCTCTCGGTCGCCGAACCCTTGACCGGTGGGCGCGTCAGAACGCTCGTCGCGATCGCCGACGTGGATGCCCTGGTGCGGCAGGCGTCGGCCATCGACACGCACGCGCAGCGTAACACGACCTCGGTCTATACGCCCGCCCTCGTCTTCCCGATGCTCCCTGAGCGGCTCTCGACTGATCTGACCTCACTCGGCGAAGGACAGGACCGGCTGGCCGTCGTGGTCGAGATGATCGTCGGCTCCGACGGCGTCGTGGTGGACTCAGATGTATATCCGGGCGTGGTGCGCAACCAGGCGAAGCTCGCCTACAACGGTGTGGGCCCGTGGCTCGCCGGTAACGGACCCATGCCCCCTCGGGTTGCGGCCGTGGCCGGGCTGGCGGATCAGCTTCGCCTGCAGGACCAGGTCGCGCAGGCGCTCAGAACGCGGCGGTCGCACCACGGCGCGCTCACGCTGCAAACCGTTCAATCGCGGGCGGTGTTCGACGGCGATTTGCTCGCCGACCTGCGGCCGGACGAGCACAATCGCGCCGAGGCGCTCATCGAAGACCTCATGATTGCCGCGAACGGCGTCACGGTTCGCTATCTCGAGACCCGCGGCGTTCCTGGTCTTCGCCGCATCCTGCGCGTCCCGGAGCGTTGGGATCGCATCGTGGATCTGGCCGCGAAGATCGGCGAACGCCTGCCGCCGGCGCCCGACGCGGCCGCGCTCGAGGCGTTTCTCGCTAAGCGGCAGCAGGCCGACCCACTCCGATTTCCGGACCTCTCGCTGAGCGTGATCAAGCTGCTGGGGTCGGGCGAGTACGTTGTCGATGCGCCCGGTCAGGCGGCGCAGGGACATTTCGGGCTGGCGGTTTCGGCGTACATGCATTCGACCGCCCCCAACCGGCGCTTCCCTGATCTGCTCACGCAGCGTCTCCTCAAGGCGGCGATGGCGGGGGCGCCGGTGCCTTACACCACCGACGAACTGGCCGTGCTCGCGCGGCACTGCACCGAGCAGGAGGACAACGCGAAGAAGGTAGAGCGGCAGGTGGAGAAATCGGCCGCCGCGCTACTCCTGGCGGGTCGCATCGGCGAACGATTCGAGGGCATCATCACCGGCGCGTCGGACAAGGGCACCTGGGTCCGTGTCATCCGCCCCCCGGTCGAGGGAAGAATCGTGCGCGGGTTTCAGGGACTCGACGTCGGCGATCGGGTCGGCGTGGAGCTGGTCGGCACGGACGTCGACCGGGGGTTCATCGACTTCGCGGCGGCAGTGGACGGCCCTCGGTAGCCCGGTTGCGGGTGCGAAGCGACGAGATCGCCGACAGTGGTGATCGCGTACCCGCGCGATCGCAGAATCTGAGTCATGTGCGGCAAGGCCCGAAGCGTATTGTCCATTCCTTGATGGAACAGCAGTATCCCTCCGTTGGACAGATGGGTCAGGGCCCTGGTCTCTAGCGCCTGCGGCTCAACATTCGTGTAGTCTGCCGAATTCGCTGTCCAGAATACCGTCACGAGGCCGAGTTCATGCACGGTTCGGAGGATTGTGGGATCGTAATCTCCGCCGGGCGGGCGAAAGTAGCGAGGCACCTGCCCTGTCACAGCGGCAATCGTGTCTTGGGCGCGAGCGATCTCCTCAAGGACTTGCGGAGGTGAAAGAAGCGTGAGATTGCGGTGGTGGAAGGTGTGATTCGCGACCTCATGCCCGGCCGACACGAAGGCCCGTGCAAAGTAGGGGTAGGATCGGACCTGCTGGCCAACCAGGCAGAACGTGGCCTTGACGCCAAGCCGCTCCAATGTGTCCAGCAGTAGGGTGGTGTACATGGGGAAGGGCCCGTCATCAAAGGTCATCGCTATGGCTTGGTGTGACAGCTCGCCGTGGTAAATGTCGCTACCAATTCGGGGCTGCACGGACGAGATAGTGGTGGTGCCCGGAGTCGACGCCCGCGCGGTCTCAGGCAGAGACCACACCCTAGGGAACGACGCGAATCGTTCTGCCACGGGCACCGCGCCCGGCGCATGCAAGAATTCTTCGCGGGAGATCGCGGCCGAGAACACAACTTTCATGTGATTGATCTCAATCGGGTTGTCAGCGGGCTGCACGCCCGTGAGGTCGACCTCATCGAGGGATGGGACCGCCGCAAACGCGGCCTGCACCACGTCCCACACGTAGGTTTGGATCACCGGCGCGGCGTCTGAGGGAGCCTCGCTGTGGATGAACCAGAGTCCTGCGACGGTAAGGTGGCCGTTCGTATCGGCCGCGATCTTAATGAGTCGCCCCGTCAAGCCGGCAGCCTGGACGGCCTCGAGGATGCGCCATTCGGGTTCGGGCAGGATCCCAGCCAGACGCAGGCTTGTCCTCGCGTGGGCGGTGGTCGCCGACGCGGTCAGGACGGCCACCATAAGCACTACCGTGAGGGCTCGACCCGCGCGAAATGGCACCGCCGCCTCCAAGCGTTCCCCGACCCGATCCC
>JBGQGY010000122.1:0-10620 GCA_041497675.1 bacterium
CTGGTCATGGACTCACCGGCACTGGTCGCGGGTTGGGAGCGGCAGGTGACCGGCCGATGAAGACCCAGGTCTTGCGGTCAGATCGCGATTTCGTGGCGCTGCCGCTGGTCGAAGGCGGCGGCGAGGTGCGTGCGATCATCTGGCCGGGCATGGCGGCCCGCCATCGCTCCATGCACTACATCGCGCTGGCCGCCGGGGCTCGAACCGTGCCGCACCGGCACCCGGATTCCGAAGCCGTCTACTACATGATCAGCGGCGAGGGCACGGTCCTCGATCTGGACACGGGCGCGACACACGCTGTGCACGCCGGATCGGTTGTCTTCATGACGCCCGGCACCCGGTACCAGATTGCGGCGGCCCCAACCGCCGCAATGACCTGCGTCGGCGGGCCGTGCCCGCCCGATCCCGCCCTGTACGAATCGATTGGAGGACACTCATGAAGGTTGTCGACCTGACACAGCCGTTCAGCATGCACACACCGGGATGGGTCGGATACCCATCTCCAAAGATCTCCTACTTCCAGCGGCATCACACGCACGGCATCGTCAGCCAGTACATCGAGACCCCGGTGCACATCAGCACGCACCTCGACGCCGAGATGCACATCAAGTCGGGAGGCAAGGACATCGCCAGCATCCCGATGGACGTGCTGGTTGGGGAGGGCGTCATCGTGGACCTGCGCGACGTCGTGAGTGATTGGAGCCTGATCCGCCCCGAGCACATCACACGTAAGATGAAGGTCAAGGAAGGCGATATCCTCATCTACTGCACGGGCTACTGGCGTTACTACAACGGCTGTCCGCAGGAAGACGAAGTCCGCTATTTCTGCAAGCATCCCGGAGGGGGCCGCGAGCTCGCCGAGTGGATCGTGAGCATGAAACTCAAGTGGTGGGGGTTTGATACCGGGTCGGCCGATCACCCGATGAACACCAGCATACGGTACAAGCGGCCCGACCTGGCCAGGGAGTACCAGCGGAGCACCGGCCGAGATCCCGAGCACGAATACCCCGAACAGGATCTCTTCGTGATGCACCATGTGCCCTTCAACGCGGGGATCGTCCACGTCGAAAACGTCGGCGGCGACATCGAGCAGGTGCTGAACCGCCGTTGCGTGATCGGCTGCTTCCCCTGGAAGTTCGTGGGCGGCGAGGCCAGTCTGTGCCGGGTGGTGGCGTTCCCCGATGCCTGAGCGCAGCGCGCGTCCCGACATGCGTCTCGAATCGCTGGACAGCGTGCCCTGGGAAGAGGTCTATCCGGGCGTGCGGCGCCGTATCGTCGGCGCCGACCGGATGACGTTTACGACATACCGGTTCGCGCCGGGTGGACGGTTTCCAAAACACAGCCACCCTCAGGAACAACTGGTGCTGGTGCAGGAAGGCCTGATGACGTTCACTTCTCCGGGTCAGACGGTGGCGTTGACGCCCGGCAGTCTGCTCGTCATTCCACCAAACGTTCCGCACGAAGCGAGGGCCGGCTCCGCCGGCGCCTCGCTGATAAGCGTGGTCGCGCCGGCGCGGCAGTCGACCACAGACTACGTCATCGAGGAGTAGCGACGATGCCGGTGCGCGTGTTCGACTCAGCCACAGACGGGGTCCCCCTCCCCCTCATTTCACGACAGGCACGGCTGATCGTCTGGCCTGGATCGGGCGCGAAAATAGCGTCGATGAACCGGGTGGTTCTTGAACCGGGTGAGACGAACGTCCCGCATACGCACGCCGAGTCTGAGGATACAATCTTCGTCGTCGAAGGCCGCGGCTCCGTCCGCGACTTCGACCACGGCCTGGTGTTGCCGGTCGAAGCCGGCTGCGTGATCCACGTGCCCGAAGGCATCAAACACGCCGTCAGCGCCGAGACCCGCATGCTCAGTGTTGGCGGCCCCTGCCCGCCCGATCTGGCCATGCTCCGCGCCACCGGGGTCCTCAAGTAGCAACCCGCGCGCCCTTTCGACGCTCCGCCGCGTCAAGAACCCTCACGAAGATGTGGCTCCACCACTTCTCCATCCCTTCGTCGCCGTGATCTCGCCACTCGGGTGGAAGCTGTCCGATCGCCCTGTGAATGAGCTGGAGACGGGTGACGTCGCCTTCCGCCGTCAACCTGCACTGCAGGTGTGAGATGGCCGGAAACGACATGAAGACGGGCCCGCAGATTTCCAAGAGCTTGGGCGGCTTGATAACCTGCACGTGCCCCCAAAAGTGCCCCGTGTTGTTCCCAAGGTCCCGGTACCAGCGGCCGCCCGGCCACGCCTCGAGCGTCATCGGCAGCGGCGTATCCGGGGACGTTTCATGGTGCGGCCCGAGGTTCTCCAACAGCGTCTCGAACACCACCTCGATCGGCGCGGTGATCTTCTGTTCCCTCGTGATCTCGAGCGTGTGAATCGCTTGTTCTGCGGTGCGTGTCACGACAATCCCTCCTTCTGATCTCTGGCTCGTTCTGCCATCTTGCGCTCTGCCCGCTCCTTGATGCGGTCGAGTTGGTGGGTCCAGAACCGCTCATAGGGCTTCACCCAGTCGTGCACGGGCTTCAGCTCCTGCGCGTTGAGTCGATACAACCGCTGCCGGCCGTGCTTGCTCACCGACACGATCCCGACCTGGCGCAGCACCCCGAGGTGCTTCGACACGGCCGGCTGGGGCATCCCCAGGGCTTTGACCAACGCCCCGACCGCATGCGCCCTGCCACCAGCGAGCACGCCGATGATCTCGCGCCGCCGGGGCTCAGCAATCGCGTTGAAGACATCCGTCGTGGTCGCGGCGCGTGGCATCACGCTTATTATATTCCCATATAAGCATATGTCAAGAGGAGGGTTGGAGCGTGAACTATCCGGCAGGCTCAAATAACTCCACCGGATTCCCATCAGGATCTTCCACCAGGATCTGCTTCCCGCCAGGGCCGACGACGATCTCATTGCGAAAGCGGAGACCCGCCTGTTTCATCTCGGCGACCCGCGAGGGCAAGTCTTTCATTTCGAGGACGAGCCGGTTCCACCCACCGGGTTCTGGGCGGCGTCCGTCGGGCATGGGGCGAGCCGCCGAACTCTGCGGCCCGCTGAGCCATAGGATGAGGTCGTCCCGTGATACGCGGGCAAACGCCGGACCCATTTGCTGTTTCAGCGTAAAACCCAGGTGTTGTGTGTAGAACGCGATAGAACGATCAACGTCCTTGACGAGATATCTCACGGTTGCCATCTCCTACGCCTCCGATCTGAAAACAGTGATCGTATAGCCCTGCTCTTTTACCTTCACGCGTGTTCCTCCTCCGCGCCGGACTCGCATCCTCCGCTACTCATGCAGGCTGGTAGCGAAGAATCACGACTCCTGACTTCAACGGCCTTGCCTCCAAGAGCCTCAGCTTCACGCGGTCTGGACCCATTTTGAACAGGGGACTCCCGCCACCCAGAATGAGCGGGTTGAGGCCGAGGCGGTATTCATCGATCAGGCCATGCCGCATAAGCGTTGAGGAAAGGTTGGCGCTCCCGAAGATAAACAAATCCTTGCCGGGTTCCCGTTTCAATTTGGCGACTTCCTCTTCGGCATTCCCCTTCACCAGCCTCGTATTGTGCCAGTCGGCTCGGTCCAGCGTCCTTGAGAAGACAATCTTAGAAACATTGTTCATGAAGTCGGCGATTTCGCCGGTGGCGGAGGACCAATAGCCGGCCATCCCATGGTAGGTCACGCGCCCGAACAGGAGCGCGCCGGTTGATTTCAACTGCTCGACTGAAAGCTGCTCCAGTTCTTCGCCCCACACGTACTCATGCCAGTCGATGTCCCAGCTCTTCGGCCCTTCAAAGAAGCCGTCAAGCGTCATCATGTTCCACATGATTACTTTTCGCATTGCGTCACTCCCAGGAGAAACAACTGTTTACTCACGAGTGTCTCGACCATTGAACGCCCCTCCGACTCCCGCCTGGGCTAGTTTCTTGCAGGCTCGTAGCAGAGCAGGACGACTCCAACGCTCAACGTTTTGGTCTTGACGAGCTTCAGCTTCGTCGCTACCATCCCATCTTTGAAGAAACGCTTTCCACTCCCCATGACAATAGGATGTACCAAGAAACGATACTCATCGATAAGATCACCTTCCATGAGCGACCGGACAAGGGTCGGACTACCGGTGATGAGAATGTCCCGACCGGGCTGCTGTTTGAGCTTGGTGATTTCTTCCACAACACTTTCTTTGATAATTGTTGAATTGTTCCACTGCGCGTTCTTCAGCGTTGACGAGACGACATGTTTGGGCATGCTGTTTAGCTTGCTCGCCGGTCCCATGTCGTCATTCTTCTGGTGGGGCCAATAAGACGCCAGCATCTCATACGTCACCCGTCCAACGAGAAGCGCATCCGACCCATGAATCATCTCTGTGATGTATGCTGCCCGCTCATCGCTGTGATAAGGATTAAACCACACGTCCATGCTACCCGCGTCAAGAACCCCATCCAACGTGACCCACTCAGAAACAATGAGCTCCCTCATCTTATCAACTCCTCAACCGAGGATACCTTCGCCAGGGCCTTCGGGGCGTACAGGCGACCCTTCTGGTACTTCTGGTGCGCGCTAAACAGCGTCCGTTCGATATCTCTCGCGTTGACATTGAACTCCTTCGCGAAGTGCCGAAGGATCGTCAGAAATTCATGCCAGTCGTTGAAACCGAAGCCGACGCCCGCCGGCTTCTTCGTCACCGCACCGATGGCGTGAAGGAGTTGCCAGACGCGAATGTCCATGACGCCATAGCGCCGCGGATTGACGAGCGTCAGGATCGACGAGGCCATCGGAACCGAAACACCCCGTAGTGCCATGAGCTCCTCAAGACGACGGCGCTCGTTTCTCGTCGAGAGAGCTCGGCGCGTAGCGGTGCGGATCTGCGAGGCGCTGTTGCTCCTGATGTGGTGAATCGCCCGCGCCGACTTCCAGAGGCAGACCGCTTCCAACTCGCCTCGTGTGAGATAGCCACGCGCGCGCACCGGGCGTAACCGTCGAATCAGGCCTATAGTCTCCTCGTTTTCCTCAGTGGACAGGAAGGCTCTAATCAAGAGTGAGGTCGTTTGATAAGGAATCCTCTTGAGCCCCATGGCGCCTTTCGCGTGGCAGTGTCATCATGATAAGATCGCCAACATGATACACGGACTCGCGGCCTTCATCGCGCTTGCGACCCTGCTCGTCATCACACCGGGTCCCGACATGGCGCTCGTGACGAAGAACGCCCTCCTCCGTGGCCGTACTGCCGCAGTCTTCACCGCGCTCGGTATCAACGCGGGTATCGCGGTTTGGACGGTGGCCGCCGCTCTTGGCGTCGCCACCATCCTGCGCGCCTCGGCGCCGGCATTCATGGCGCTCAAGATCCTTGGGAGCGTTTACTTAATCTATCTCGGGTTGCAGGCATTCGGGCTCTTCCAGAGGCGCGGAAAGCCGCAGAGCGAAATAGCTCCTGCACGCGCCGAGAGCTCCGCCGGCGGAGGGGCCCCTTTCCGGCAGGGTCTCCTGAGCAACCTGTTCAACCCGAAGATCGGCGTGTTCTTCACGAGTTTCATCCCGCAGTTCATCACACCCGGCGACTCCGTCTTTGTGCGCGTGCTCCTGCTGGGCGTGATCTTCAACGCCATGGGCCTGCTCTGGCTCTCCGGCTATGCACTCCTCGTGAGCAGAGCCGGTGGCATTCTCCGCAGACCGCACGTCAAGACTGTCTTCGAGTGGCTCACCGGTTGCGTCCTGATCGGGTTCGGCATCAGGCTCGCCACCGAGCGACGCTAATACCATAGATGAGGGGGTCCACATGCGATACGTTGACGGATATGTCTTAGCCGTAAGAAAGAAGAACCTGGGAGCCTACCGCCAGATGGCGCAGAGGGCGGCGAAGGTCTGGCGAAAGCACGGCGCCCTCCAGTACTTTGAGTGTGTCGGCGACGACCTCAATCCAAAGTGGGCTACGATCACCTTTCGGCGAACGGTCAGAGCCAAGCCCGGCGAGACGGTGATTTTCTCCTTCGTCGTCTTCAAGTCGCGCGCGCATCGTGCCCGCGTCAACGCCAAGGTAATGAGAGTCCCGCTCATGAACGATCCGGCGTACAAGGACAAACCGATGCCCTTCGACATGAAACGCATGGTCTACGGCGGGTTCAAGACCATCGTCCAAGCCTAACACCGTCAGTACAACTGGCCTCGCCAAACCCGCAGGAACCCCAGCCGCCACGAGATGGCTAGGACGAGCGCGTTGACACCGATCAGCGCCGCGGCGGCGACGAAATCACGGGGTCCCAGCGCCGGACGCCGATAGTAGGTCCGCTGGTTGCCGGGACCCAGACCGCGCGCCTCCATGGCGATGGCGACGCGTTCCGCCCTGCGGATCGTTGAGGCGAGCAGCGGCACCGTGTAGCGGAAGATCCTCTGGGACCATCCGGCCACGCCGTGCCCTTCTCCCACGCCCCGGATGCGCAGGGCACCGCGGATGAGCAGCGATTCGGATGCGAGTATCGGCAGGAATCGAGAGACGGCCAGCATGGCGTACCCGAACCGGTACGGCACTCGCAGGTGAAGGATGAGGCTCAGGACGAACCGCGATGGCTCCGTCGTCGTGATGAACATCAAGGAGTACGACGCAAAGCAGAGCACGCGCAGGCCTAGCGACAGCCCGATCATCAGGCTCGATTGAGAGACGGCGACCGGTCCCCATCGCCACCACACGTCCCCCGCCGGGCGGGCAAACAGCACGTTGGTCCATACCAGGCCGGCGGCCAGCACGAGCGCGGGCACCAGCCCTGCGACCAGCACGCCGAGCGGCACGCGGCCAAAGATCCGGGTCACGAGGAGCGACACGACGAGCAGCACAAGCGGCGTGAGCGGATCGAAGATGATTGTCAGCATGAATGACACGATCAGCACGGCGATGGCCTTGAGCGAGGGGTTCCACCGCGCCAACGGTGACGGCGTCTCGTAATGAGAGAGCACGCGGTCCATCATGATGTGACGCAGCCGGCGCGGCTCAGCGCGTCGCGGCACCGCACCGCAAACGGGAGTTCCAGCCCCGCCGCCCGCAGGTGGTCGCGATACTGCGGCAGTTCGGCGACGGCCCCCCGGTGGACGATCTGTCCCTCATGCATGATGGCCACCGATCGGGCGAACTGCCACACGGCCTCCATATCATGCGTGATCATGAGGATGGTGACCCCCTGCTCGTTCAGCTGCACCATGTGCGCCAGCAGATCGTGATTCGTCCGGGCGTCCTGGCCAAACGTGGGCTCATCCAGTACGACGACGCGGGGTGCCGCGATGAGAACGGTTGCCACACTCAACCGGCGCTTTTCCCCCTGGCTCAGTTGGTAGGGATGACGATCGGCGGCCGCCGCCAGTCCAAAGCGTCCCAGCATCTCGCGCGCGAGCGCCAGCGATTCCCGGTCGCCCATGCCCCGGACACGCGGGGTATACCGCACCTCATCGAGGACGCTCTCGGTCACGAACTGGTGCTCGGGATTCTGAAAGACGTACCCGATCAGCCCCGCCACCTCGCGCGCCGGTGTCTCCGCCATGTCGCCGCCAAGCACGAAGACTCGCCCGGATGGCGGCGGCAGGATCCCCGCCAGATGCAGCGCGAGCGTCGTCTTGCCCGAGCCGTTCGACCCCACGAGCGCCAGGAAGTCGCCCTCGGGAACGCTCAGGCTCACCTCGCGCAGCGCGGCCGCACCGCCAGGATACGCGTAACTCAGGTTACGGATGTCGATCGCCGCCGGTCCGTCGGGCACCGGATGCCGGGGGACCGGGAGCGCCTGCATGAGCCGCTCGGCGACCGAAGGGCGACTCGTCGCGAGGGCCGTCAGGTCGTCCAGCGTGAGTGCCTCATCATCCAACGCGGCGGCGCGCACAACGCGTGTCGCGGGCGGCAGCCAGATGCCATGCGCTTCGAGGAGACCAGCGTGCTGGCCGAACACGGTGCTGGGGTCCCCTTCCACCAGCACCCGTCCATCGGACCCAATCGCCACCACACGTGTCATCAGCGGCACGGCGTGTTCCAGTTTGTGCTCGATCAACACACAGCCGGGTGGACTCAGGCGCGCGCGCACCGCGAAGAACTCACGCGTCCCCTGCGGATCCAGGTGCGCGGTGGGTTCATCCAGCACCAGTATCGGTGTCCCCATCGCCAACACCGCGGCCAGCACGAGACGCTGACGGAGCCCGCCCGAGAGACGGTCGGTACGGGAGGCTCGTCGTTGCGCCATCCCCACCGCGTCGAGCGCCGTCGAAATGCGCGTGTCCATGGCTTCGGGTGGGACGCCCAGGTTCTCCAAGCCAAAGGCAATTTCTTCCTCGACCGTCGACATGCAGATCTGCGCGTCAGGATCCTGAAACACCACGCCGATGTGGCCCGCCAGAATCGCTGGGAGGGCCGCGCGCGTATCCACGCCGTCCACCATGACCGTGCCCTCGAGCTCGGCCGGCAGCACATGAGGGATGATCCCGGCCAGGGCCAGGACGAGAGTCGTCTTGCCTGATCCGCTCGGACCGAGCAGGAGGACGCGGTCGCCCCGATCGAGGGCCAGGGAGACGGCCGAAAGGGCAGGATGGGGCCGGCCCGGGTATCGGACCGTCAGGTCGGTGACGCGCAGCAATTCAGGGCGTATGAGA
This sequence comes from bacterium, assembly GCA_041497675.1. Classification (GTDB taxonomy): domain Bacteria; phylum Sysuimicrobiota; class Sysuimicrobiia; order Sysuimicrobiales; family Humicultoraceae; genus JBGPNN01. The sequence goes on from JBGQGY010000122.1 coordinate 8,604, forward strand.
CCGGCCGATGGGGAAGTTTGCCAATACGCCGGTCCGCGCCAAGGCCTGCGCCAGGATGTGGGACCCCACGCCGCCCAATACCGCGCCGCTCACCACGCGCGCACCCAGCAAGACCAGTTGCAGGGCGGGGGCGAGAGCGAAGTAGGCCAGGCGCCACCAGTTCCAGGGGAGCGCCACAACGGCAGCGACGGCTCCGGCGAGCACCGCGGTCCAGAGCGTATATCGCTTGTAGCGATACAGGGCGAAGACCAGTTCGGCTCCGAGCCCATGCACGAGGCCGGTGACAAGCAGCGGGATCCCAACGGGGCTTCCGAAGAGCACCTCTGCCAGCGCGGCCGCGAACTCTCCCAAGATCGCCGCTCCGGGTTTACGTATGATGAGCGCGCTCAGGATGCCACCGACGAACCAGAATCCGAACATGAGCTCCTGCGCGACCGGCCCGAACGCGCGTACGGCCAGCCACACGGGAACCCATTGAAGGAAGAGAAATCCGAAGACGACGGCGATCGCCCCGAGGACCACAAAGTCTCGCAGCGACCACGGCGCCGTACGCTGCTGCATAGTCATGACTGGTTCTCCTTTGAGGGACTCCCCTTCGAAATCGTGGCATGGACGACCACGTGCCCGGCACCGGCCTCGTCAAACGCCGTGCGGATGACGTTGAGCACGTCACCGAGATCCCCATCGAGACGCGTGGCAAAATGGACCGGGGTGACGGTCACGCGCCCATCAGCCCGGGCGCGCTCGATGCTCCCGTAGATCGCGTCCATATGTGTTTGGCGCCCTAATGGATACAGGGCAAAGAGACACTCCACCCGCATCGTGTTCGCGCCCCCTCTCGATTTAGTCCATCGGCCGGCCCGTGGGATCACAATAGTCCTCCGGCTCTCCTGGGCAGCCCCTGGAGAGATGGAGCGTCATCACCACATGGCCGGCGTGTCGCGACGCCGCTTCGAAGGCCGCCTGCACGGCGCCGAGCACCTTCTCTTCTTCTCCGATAAACAGCGTACCGAGGCTGTCGGTCTTGACCGTCATCCCGCTGGTGTCGATCGCTCGAACGGCTCCGAGGATCACGTCGACAAAGTTGTCGGTCATCGGATAGATCGCAAACCGGCATCCGATCATCTCACCCTCCAGCCCGCAGGCGCTTGCGCGTATGAACCAAGAGGAGGTCGCCCGCGCCAACCGCTGCCAGGCCGGCGGGCGTGGCGGCGACCACATTGCTGATGCCGCGGGTGGCGCCGCGTACAAGCGACTCATTCTGCAGCGGATAGCGTAGGCCGACGGTCTTGATCCCCTCGACGACCGGCGTGAGAGGAATCAGGGACACGATGTCGCCCACGCGGGCGTCCAGGACGACCGGACCGCCGACCAGGCACGCTTCTGTCCGCCCGTCGATGAGAGACAGCCTTACGCCCATCTGCCGCGCGAGAAAGACCAGCAGCAGATTGGCCACGGCATGATCGACGCGGCCTCCCAACGCGGCAGCCAGCCAGACCTCGGACGCTCCCCGCTGGGCTGCGATCTCGAGCGCAAGCTCCGCATCGGTCTGATCCTTCTCGGGAGGCACCTCGCGCACGTCCGCGCGGCGAGCCTCCAGGCGGGCCCGGGTCGCCGGGTTCACAGAGTCCATGTCGCCGATGAGTACGTCAGGATCCACGCCCGCACGCGCCGCGACATCGGCGCCCCCGTCGGCGGCAATGACCAGGTCGGCGGACCGCGCCAGCAGCTGCAGTTGGCGGCGGTATCTACCGGTGCCGTTGGCGACAATGAGGACACGCACTCTGGCCCTACCCTCCCATAAAGCAATCAAGCCACCCATCCAGTCGGGTGGCTTGCTCGAACGCTTCCCCACGCCAGTATGACCTGGATCGGGTCGTAGGGGTCTGCGGTCATCCTGCGCGAGCAGGATTCTGCACTCTCAGCCCAGTCGTCCGGGCTCCCCCAGCCTACCGTATGCGATTGGACTACCTATGTAGTGTACGACGTCGTGCGTCAGACTTCAACCAACGTAACC
>JBGQGY010000123.1:0-10448 GCA_041497675.1 bacterium
AGAGCTTGCTGGACATTTCGAACACTTCGAGCAGTTCGGCGATCGTGCGTTCGCGCTCGCGCGTGTCGTTCGACCGGATCGCCGTGGACGCGCAGGTTTCGAGATGATCTTCGAGGATCATCGCATTCACGCGGTCCAAGGCGCGCTGGATCGCCAACACCTGCCGCATCACGTCCACGCAGTACGCGCCGTCCTCGACCATCCGCTCGACGCCGCCCACGTGCCCGGCGACGCTGCGCAGCCGGGCCTGGATCTTCTGCCGCTTCTCCTTCGACCCGTGGGACCCGTGCCGGACAAGGGGTATCGTGGCAGCCATGAGCGCGTCTCCTGTCGTCGACCCCCTCCCCTGGGGGGAGGGGTCAATTTCCAGCATACCCCGTCCATGGAACTGTTGTCAACGCTGGGCGCCTTCGTCTAGCGGCAAGCCGCATCCGGTTCGGCAGGGCGCCCTGAGGCAGTCAGCGAATCGCAGCAGAGAATTTCGTGAGCGAGGAGGCGAGATCATGAGGACGCGCGTACTAGTCGGCATCGCGACCTGCCTGATCGCACTGGTGCTCGTGCCGGCGCACGCACAGGGCCCCGTCACGATCACCTGGTCGACGCTGGCAACCGGCGGGCCGAGTGTGTCAGACGTCTACCGGGCACTGGCGCTGCAGTTCGAACGACAGAATCCCAACGTCAGAGTGAATTTGCAGATACAGCCGGGTACCTCCGGAGAACAATACAATCGATACGTGACGTTGTTCGCGGCCAAGGATGCCTCGGTGGACGTGATCTCGATCGACGTGATCTGGCCCGCCCCGATGGCCGCGGCCGGCTGGCTCGCGCCCCTGGATCAATGGTTCTCGCGAGACAAACGCGAGGACTACCTGCCGGGCGCTATCCAGGCAAACATCATCGGTGGCAAGATCTACGGCATCCCCTGGTACACGGATGCCGGGATGCTCTATTACCGCAAGGACCTCCTCCAAAAGCACAACGTGAAGGTCCCAACGACATGGGATGAATTGATCGCGAGCGCACAGCGCGTCGTCCAGGCCGAGAACAACCCTCAGTTGATGGGTTTCTTGTTCCAGGGCGCGCGGATCGAGGCCCTCGCCAACTTCTTCTTCGAGGTCCTCTGGAGTAACGGCGGCGATATCCTGGACGGCACCGGCAAGGTCGTCGTCGACAACGGCAAGGGTCAGGAGGCTGCCAACTTCATCCTCGATCTGATCCGCAAGCACAAGGTCACCCCGCAGGGCGTCACCACCCTGCCGACCGACGACACGCGGGCGGTGTTCCAGGACGGCCGTGTCGTGTTCATGCGCAACTGGACGTACGCGTACGGTCTCTTCCAGGGTGAGAACTCCAAAGTCGTGGACCGGGTCGGTATTGCGCCGCTCCCCAGGGGCAGCGCCGGCAGTGCATCTACCTTGGGCGGCTGGAACCTGGCGGTCAGCAACTTCTCACGCAACAAGGAGGTCGCCTTCCGCTTTGTCGAGTTCATGACCGGCGGCGTCGCGGAGAAAAGCATGGCGCTGCAGTTGAGCACGGTGCCGACGCGCAAGGATACGTTCGGCGATGCCGTGGTCAAGCAGAAGTCCCCCCACTACCCGGACATGTTGAAGGTGGTTTTGAACGCGCGCCCGCGCCCGCAGATCGCCGACTACCCGCGGCTGTCGAGCATCGTGCAGACAAACCTGCACGCGGCGTTGACCAACCAGATCAGCGGCGATGAGGCGGTCACCCGCATAGCCCGGGAGATCCGGGGGCTGCTGAACCAGTAGCGGTTCCCCGCGCATGGCCGCGCCGTCGCTCGCCCTGGCGGGATCGGGATCGCGAACGGTCCGGCGGTGGCTGACGGGCCAGTTCACCGAGCCGGAACTGGCCGCGGTGCTGCTCCTACCCTGTTTCCTCTTCCTGGCCGTCTTCGCGCTGTATCCAATCGTCAGCGCGTTCTGGACCAGCCTGCACCAGTTGCGGCTGGACCAACCCCTGGTCGGCTTCCCGTTCATCGGGCTGCGCAACTTTGGTCGGGCTCTGGGCGACCCGGACGCCTGGCACGCGATCCGTGTCACGCTCATCTACACGGTTGTCACGGTCGCGTCGCAGTTCGTCTCTGGGCTGGGTATCGCGCTGGTGATCAATCGCATGGGCCGCGGCAAGGGGTTCGTGCGCACGGCCGCGTTGCTGCCGTGGACCATGGCTGCGATCCTCGTCGGCCAAATGTGGCGGTGGCTCTTCAACGATCAGGCCGGTGTGATCAACGATCTGCTGCACCGGGTCGGGCTGATCGATCAGCAGATCATCTGGCTGGGCGTGCCGATCCTCGCGTATGTGGCCGTCGTCGTCGCGGCGACCTGGAGCGCGGGTTCCTACATGGCGCTCATCCTGCTGGCCGGCCTCCAGGGGATTCCCGACGAGATGTATGAGGCCGCGGGCATCGACGGGGCCACGCCGGTACAGGCGTTCTTTGCCGTCACGCTGCCCATGCTGCGAAACGCCATCATGGTCTCGCTGGTGCTGCGGACCCTGGGGGCGCTTCAGGCCTTCGACCTGCCATTCCAGATGACCGGCGGCGGCCCGGGGAACGCCACCGAGACGTTTGCCCTCTTCATCTACAAGAACACCTTTCAGTTTTTGGACTTTGGGTACGGCGCGGCGTTGTCGGTGATCCTGCTCTTTGTGGCCCTGGGGTTCGCGGGAACCTACTACCGCGTGCTCGCACCGAGAGACTGAACGATGGCGGGACGCAGCCGGCTGGGGACGTACGGGTTCTACGCGCTCGTGGTATTGGTGGTCGTCTATTCGCTCGCGCCGTACGTGTGGACTGTCTTCACATCCTTGAAGACCGAGCGCGAACTCTACCAATTTCCGGTCACCTACGCTCCTCGCAGACCAACCATCAACAACTACGTACAGGTCTTCATCCAGAACCCATTCGGGCGGTTTCTGCTGAACAGCGCCGTTGTGTCGGTGACGTCGACCCTGATCTGCCTGCTGATGGCGGCGCTGGCCGCCTACGCCTTTGCAAGGCTGACGTTCCCACGGAGCCAGGTTCTGCTGGTCGCCATCCTGATCGTGGCGATGATCCCGCTGATCACGGTCATCGTCCCCTTGTACATTCTGGTCAGGAACCTGGGACTGCTGAACACCTACTGGGGGTTGATGGCGCCGTACATCACCTACTCGCTGCCGGTGGCGATCTTTATCCTGTCGGCGTTCTTTCGCGAGATCCCGCGCGAGCTTGAGGAGGCGGCGCTCCTCGACGGATGTACCCGGCTCAACACCCTGTGGCGGGTGATCGCTCCGCTGTCGGCGCCGGGGTTGATCACCGCCGGCATCATCGTGTTCATCCAGACGTGGAACGAGTTCCTGGTGGCGCTGACGTTGACAAGCACCCCAGCGGTCCGCACGATCACGGTGGGCATCGCGTTGTACCGGGGCGAGTTTGCCTTTCCGTGGGGCGTGATCTCGGCAGCCGTGATCCTCGCCACCATTCCGATCGTGACGCTGATCTTGCTCGGACAGCGGCTGATCGTCCGCGGGCTGACCGCCGGGGCGGTCAAAGGGTGACACGGGTCGGGTTGGTGCCGATCGTCCGGCCGCTCTTCCGGGGCGCGCAGATGGGGTTGTGGGAGCGCAGCCAGCGGCTGCTTGCGGAGGCGGCGTCGCGGCTGGGGTTCTCACTGGCGTTTGCGTCGCCGCCGGTGGCCGAGGTCCATGAGGCGCGCGCGCAGGCCGAGGCCGCGGCCCGCGCTGATCTCGACCTGCTACTCGTGCAGCACGTGACGTTTGCCACCGGGGATCTGCTGGTTCCGTTTCTCGAACTGCCGCTGCCCCTCGGTCTGTGGGCGTTGCCCGAGGCCACGGCGTCGGGTCCCCTCCCGCAGAATGCACTATGCGGCCTCAACATGAGCATGAGCCTGCCGGTCAGGCGATCTGTGCCGGTCAAATGGTTTTACGGTGACCCTGCGGATGAGGCGTTCGAGCGGGCTCTCGAGGCGACGGTGCGGGCGCTCGCCGGGCGCCGTGCGGTGATGCGCGGGCGGCTTCTGTGGATCGGTGGCACGGCCCCCGGATTCTACGGGATCGAGACGAAGCCCGACCTCCCGTTGCAGATCGACGAGGCGCCGCTGGAGCGGTTCTTCGATGCGCTCGATGGTGTGACGCCGTCGGAGGTCGACGCGCGCCTGAAGGATGTCGACGAGGTGACCACCTTTCCACGGTTGGATCTGCGCGCCTCCGTGCGGGTGGAGCTGGCGCTGGAGCGTCTCAGTCACGGATACGATGGAATTGCGCTGCGGTGTTGGCCGGAACTCCCGGAGCGGACCGGCGCGATGGCCTGCGCCGCGTTCGCGCGCCTGGGCGACCGCGGACTTCCGCTCGCCTGCGAAGGCGATATCGGCGGGCTGGCGTCCATGCTCGCCGTGGCGGCGGTGACGCGCGGGCCGGCGGTGATGCTCGATCTTTCACACTCGCGGGAAGACGCGTTGTTGTTCTGGCACTGCGGCAACGCGCCGCGGGCCTGGGCCGGGGGTGAGACGAGGCTGACGCCGCACTTCAACCGGCAGATCCCCGCGGTACGCGACATGCGCCTGCGGCCGGGACCGGTGAGCGGCCTCCGGCTTCTGGAAGACCGCACGGCGGCGGTGTACAGCGGGCACGTTATGCCGCCTTCGGGAGGCTACGACGGCGTGTCGGGGTGGATCGGGGCGCTGCGCTGGGCCAGGAATCCGATCACGCCCCACGGATATGTCGCGACGGTGCTCAACCACCGGCTCCCCCACCACTTCATCTGGGGATTGGGTGATGAGCACTCGGCGATGCTCGAATGCTGCGACTGGCTCGGCTACCGCGTGTTGCCCGCCGATCCCGAGCCACGGGTGGTCACATGGCCCGCGTAGTCGCCCTTGGCACCGCGAACGACGATCATCGTCTCTGGGTCAGACATTTCCCTCCAGACGCTCCCCGGACACGCGCCACGGACTACCTGGAGGATCTCGGCGGGCCGGCCGCCGTCGCGGCGCGCGCAGCGGCGCGGCTCGGCGGAGAGACGGTCTTTGTCGGGCGCCGTGGTGATGATGATGCGGGGCGCAAGCTGGAAGAGTGGCTCGCAGGCGACGGGGTGGACACGCGTTGGTTCGCTGCCACCCCCGCCGCGCGGACGCCGGTGAGCATCGTGCTCATCTCGCCGGATGGGGAGCGGCACATCTTCCACTACGCCGGCGAGGGGCTGCCGGAAGACGGCCACTGGGATCCGGACGCGCTGCTTGATCGGGTCGGCGTCGTGCTGGTCGACCTGCGGTGGCCCGCGGCCGCGACGCGTCTGGCCCGCGACGCCCGCGCGCGCGCGATACCCGTGGTCGTGGACATGGACAAAGATGTCCCCGAGGCCTGGTCGCTTGCCGCCTTGAGCACACACACGATCGCCGACGGCCTGATGGCCAAAGTCACTGGGGGCGTCGACCCCCTGCTGGCCCGCCTACACGATCTCGGTGTCTGGGGGGCGGTCACGGTTGGACGCGAGGGCGTGTGGTATCGTGGAGGCCACGTGCCGGCGTTTCCCGTGACGGTACGCGACAGCACGGGCGCCGGTGACGTCTTTCACGGCGCGTTCGCGCTGGCCCTGGCCGAGGGACGCCGGGAGGGCGACGCCCTGATCTTCGCCTCAGCGGCGGCGGCACTGCGTTGCGCGACTGCGGCGGTGCCGTACCGTCGAGACGTGGAGCGATTCCTGGAGGTCGGACATGCCGCACACCCCTCAGACCATCACGCCGGGTAAGGCTCGGAGCCTCGCCCGGATCTCGGACGGCGAAGGACGCTACGCCGTCCTGGCCATCGATCAGCGATGGCAGCTCTTCGAGTTCATCAGCCGCCTGCTGGGCAAGCCGGCGGACGCGGTGGACGCGGAAACGGGCGAAGTCAAAGCCGTCCTGGCATCGGCGCTGGCCTCGAACGTCACGGGGCTGCTGGTGGATCCGTTCTGCGGCTACCATCGGGTGGTCCCGGATCTGCCTCGAAGTGTCGGCCTCTTGCTCACCATGGAAAACCACGAGTTCGTGACAGACTCCGACGGGCACCGCCGTAGCCTGCTGATGCCGGGGTGGAGTGTTGCCGCGGCCGTGCGTGCCGGCGCCGAAGCCTTGAAAGTGCTGGTGTGGTACCGGCATGATGCGCCGGCGCCGATCCGCGCGTTTCAGCGGGACTTCGTCCGCACGATGGGTGACGACTGCCGCGCTGCCGATCGCCCCCTCGTGCTCGAGATCTTGCCGTATCGTCTGCCCGCGGAGACCGAAGCCGAGTACGCGCGCAGTCTGCCGCACCTGACAGTGGGTCTCGCCGAGGCGTTCGCCGACCCTGCCCTCCGCGTCGATCTCTACAAGCTGGCTTTGCCCGGTAGTCCGACCGGCGTCCGTGACTGGAACGGCAGTCTCTACGCTCTTGCCGATCTGCGCGCGCACATGACGCGGATCACAGATATGCTGCCCGCGCCGTGGGTGTTGTTGAGTGGCGGCATGCCGTCGCATCAGTTCGTCGACGCGCTCCGGGCCGCGCTCGATGGTGGCGCGCGCGGTTACCTGGCGGGTCGAGCCGTGTGGTGGGAACCGCTGCAGGCCTACCCCGATCTCGCGGCCGTCAGGAGAAACCTCCGGACCAGCGGTCTGGCCACACTGGCGGCCCTGAACCGCGAGATCGAACGGCTACCGGCGCAGCGTCCCGACGCGTCGTGGCGCCTGGGGGGCTGAGCATGGGGTTGGATCTCCGAGGATTCAGGCGGCTCGAGTCGCGCGCCACAAGCGACACCGGCGACGTCGACGTGAGCGTGTATGCGCGCGGCATTGTCCGGTTGCGCGCCGGACCGGCTGTCGCCCATGACTACGGGCTCTTGGTGGGCCCGCCGCAGCCGCCGTCAGGCCCCGGAGCGGGGGATCTCGCGGCGCTCGACATCCTCCCTGCTCCCTTTCGCGTGCGGTTGTCGCGTGCCGGTCACATGGTGCTCGAATCGACCACGGACGGCCACATCCGTGGTGGGCTGCGGGTACCCCCATTCGCGTTTCGTGCGCCGGACGAGGCCGGCGGTGCGGCGTGGATGGTGTCGTTTGCCCTGGACCGGGATGAACCCGTCTACGGTCTCGGCGAGAAATTTGGATCCCTGAACCATCGGGGCCAGTTGATCACGTCGTGGAACGAAGACGCCTGGGGCGTGAACGGCGAAGCCTCGTACAAAAACGTGCCCTTTGCCTGGAGCCCCGCGGGATGGGGCGTGTTCGTGCACACGACGGCGCGGGTGCACCACGGCGTCGGCTATCCGCAATGGTCCACCCGCAGCTATGTGCTGCGGGTGGACCATCCTACGTTAGATCTTTTTCTGTTCGCCGCGGAGACACCGGCCGGCCTGCTCGAGCGCTTCACATATCTGACCGGCCGCACGCCGCTGCCGCCCCGCTGGAGCTTTGGGGTGTGGATGTCGCGGTGCTACTATCGCACGGCCGGCGAGGCGATGGAGGCGGCGCGGATGTTGCGCGAGCGACACATCCCCTGCGACGTGCTGGTGCTCGATGGGCGGGCGTGGCTGAAGGTCGACACCCGCTTTGGGTTCGAGTGGGACGCCGAGCGGTATCCTGATCCGCCCGGTTTCATACGCGACCTGAAGGCGCTCGACTTTCGCCTGTGTCTGTGGGAGTACCCGTACGTCTCGGTCCATAACCCGCTGTTTGAGGATCTCGCCGGTAGGGGCTTTCTGCTGCGCGATCGGGCGGGGAAACCGTTTGTCTATCACTGGAGTTCCGAACCGTTCGCCACGCTGCTGACTCCCCTTCCTCCAAGCGGCATGATCGACTTCACACATCCCGGCGCATATGCCTGGTATCAGGATGCCCACCACGCGCTCTTCGCCGCCGGCGCCGACGTGATGAAGACCGACTTCGGCGAGCAGATCCCCGAGGATGTGGTGGCACACAACGGCGACAGTGGACACCGGCTCCACAACGTCTATCCCCTCCTCTACAATCGGTGCGTCTATGAGGCGACCGAGCGCTTCGGTGCCGGCGGCGCGATGGTCTGGGGACGATCAGGGTGGACAGGGAGCCAGCGGTACCCGGTGCAGTGGGGCGGCGATCCGCAAACGGACTGGGACGGTCTGGCGGCCAGCATTCGAGGCGCGCTGTCGTGGGGGATGTCTGGGGTTCCCTTCGGTACCCACGACATCGGCGGGTTCTACGGCGATCCCCCAGACGCCGAACTGTACGTCCGGTGGACGCAGGCGGGTGTGATGGCGTCGCATACGCGGTTTCACGGGACGTCTCCGCGCGAGCCGTGGCACTTCGGCGAGGAGGCCGAGCGGATCGTCCGTCGGTGGTTGGAGTGGCGCTACCGGTTGATTCCCTATCTGGAAGGGTGCGCGCTGGAGGCGCAGCGCACAGGGATGCCGGTCATGCGCGCCATGCCGCTGGCGTTCCCAGAAGATCGCGCGGCGTGGACCTTTGAGCACCAATACCTGTTTGGGGCCTCGTTGCTCGTCGCGCCGGTGTTGACGCCAGGCGGTGCTGTTCGCTTCTACCTACCCGCGGGTGGCTGGTACGATCTACAGTCGGGAGACCGGCTGGAAGGCCCTCGTGCGGTCGAGATGGTGATGCCGCTCGATGTGATGCCCTTGTATGGGCGCGAGGGATACGTACTGCCGCTGGGACCCGTCGCCCAGCACACGGGCGAACTGGATCCACAGCGGCCGCTCGAAGAGATCTGGGTCTTCGGTGACCAGAAAGAAGACCACAAGATCGATCTTCCCACCGGTGTCCGCGCGCGAATCTTTGCGTCCGAACGATCCGTCTAGCCCGCCCGCAGCGCGCTCCCGGCCCAGCCAATCCACACAATCGTCAGAAGAAACCCACCGAGCATGATCGGCGCCACACCTGCGGCAAAGAGCCCCAGCACGCCGAGAACGCCCGAGACGATGCCGACATAGGCCGCGCCAGCCGGCAGCACCTTCGTGTTGAGGATCGCCCATCCCGCGAGGATGGCGCCGACGCCGGTGAAAGCCCCGCCCAGCCCGTCGAAGGCCGCGCCGATCGCCGACAGGGTGGCCCAAGCTGCGGTGCCGCTGGCCTGATCCTTCGCGGCGAGATCGATGATCTGGCGCCCTCCCAACATCCAGATCGTCGAGCCAAGCGCGTAACTCGCCAGACCAATCAGAGAGATGTACAAGAAGGCTCTCGCTCGAGTCGGCGCGCCGTCCCGCAACCTGGTCGCGAGTCCCGTGACGAACAACACCGCAAAACCCGCTGCCAGAAGGCCGACGAATGCCGTCAGATTGAAGAGGCTCCACTTCTGCGTCGTCGCCGCCAGGCTTTTTGCGGGATCGCCTGGCGTCATAATGTCTTGTCCAAGAGCGAAGAAGAGGACGAAGAGTACAGCGAGGAGCACCGCCGTCACAAGACCGGCCGTTCCGCCGTTCTTTTGCACGCGGTCCATCGCGCACCTCCCGGCGCGCTCATCCTCCATGGTGCGAGCGCGACTATGGCAGCACTACGCGCTGCACCGGCGAATCCCTGTCGGCGGATCAGCGTGGCGCGTGTCCGTGAGAGCGGGACGTCTGTTCGAGGAGTTTGGCGACGAGCGCCGTCCAGCCCGTTTGGTGGCTGGCGCCGAGCCCCTCGCCCGTGTCGCCGTGAAAGTACTCGTGGAACAACAGATAGTCTCGCCAGTACGGATCGCGCTGCAGGATCTCGTTCGCGCCGTACGCGGGCCGACGGCCGTCGGCGCCGCGCAGGAAGATGGCGATCAGCCGCTGTGAGAGGTCCTCGGCGATGTGCCACAGCGTGCGCTTCGTCCCGCTCCCCGTGGGATGCTCGACCAGGAACTCGTCACCGTAGTAGTGATGGAACTTCTGCAGTGCCTCGATCAACAGGTAGTTGATCGGGAACCAGATCGGCCCGCGCCAGTTGGAGTTGCCGCCGAACACCCCGGACGTCGACTCTCCGGGGTCGTATTGGACCACGTGATCCGTGCCGTCGACGGTCAGCACGTACGGGTGCTGCACGTGGTACCGGCTGAGGGCGCGGACGCCGTAGTCGCTGAGGAACTCGGCGGGGTCGAGCATCCTCCGCAGCAGCCGCTTCATCCGGTGCCCGCGGGCCAGCGCGAGCAGCCGGCGGTCACCCTCCCCCGGCACGTGCCACCGCGAGACCAGACTCGCCAGGTGCGGGCGGTAGGTCAAGAACCACTCCATGCGCCTGCGGAAGTTCGGTAGGGCCTCGAGCAGGTCGGGTTCGATCGTCTCAACCGCCAGCAGTGGGATCAAACCGACCAGGGACCGGGCCTTGAGCCGCAGCGACCCGGCGTCCGTGTGCAACACGTCGTAGAAGAACTCGTCCTCGTCGTCCCAGAGCGCGATACCTTCGCCGCCGATGTTATTCAAGGCCCCGGCAATGTACATGAAGTGCTCAAAGAACTTTGTGGCGACG
>JBGQGY010000124.1:0-10152 GCA_041497675.1 bacterium
CTCAGGGTTACTGGCGGCCTGGATCACCCATCGCGTCGTCTCGGCGCGCGCGCCCGGGCAGGCGCTGATCGCGGGCCTGGCAGTGGCCTTGGGGACGCCGCTTCTGATCTACAGCGGAGTCTTCTGGGACCATGCCCCCGTTGTCGCGCTGGCCTCCGGCGCCCTGGCTCTGGCGCTTGGCGGGCTGGATGACGATGCGCCGGTGAGGGTGGGCCGCCTTGCGTTGGCGGGCGCGCTGCTTGGCCTCGGGACGTGGCTGCGAAACGAAATGTACCTCCTGACAGCAGTCGTGATGGTGACGTGGCCGCTCGCGGCGGGGCGGCGGCGGGTAATCGGCTCCGTCTCGCTGGTGGCGGGAGCAGCGTTGACAACAGGGCTTCAGTGGATGCTCAACGCCCGGCTGTACGGGAGCCCATTGGGGTACAAGGGCGGGGGATTAGTGAGCGGCCGCATCGGTGATGCCGCCGGCGCGGCAGAGACGGGGAAACTCGCAGCATGGGTGACCGACAAACTCGGCAACGTCTATTATCAGTTCTTCTCGCCAGATTTCTACGCGTTCAACCCGAGGGCCGTGGTCTTTGGTCTGACGGTCGGCGTCCTGCTCCTGGCGGCCGGGATCGCCATCGGCGCCGGGGTCAGACGGCAGAACCGCACCGTGATCCTGGTGGGCGGCGGTCTGGCCGTCGTGACGAGTGTGCTGGCACTCTCAGCGCGCTCATCGATTTCCGGTCTGTTACCCGCGGCTCCCTTCGTGGTGCTGGCGTTGATCGGCGGACGCCTGCGCCGATGGGAGGTGTGGCTGTGGGCGGTCTGCGTGCTCTTCAGCGCCGCGCTGATCGTCACCGGAACCCACGGCGGGCTCCAGTGGGGCCCGCGCTACCTGCTGCCCATCGTGCCACCCCTGATCTGGTTGGCGGTCGCCGCCCTCGACAGGGTCAGGCTCGCGGACGCCCACGTGTGGCACGCCACCCGCTCGGTCGCCATGTGGGTGCTCGGCGCCAGTATCGTAATCCAACTTGCCGGCGTCGAGTACGTGGAGTTTGCCCTCGCCCGCAACGGCCGTGTCAACGAATCGCTGCGCACCGCGCCTGCCGAGGTGATCGTGACCTCGCTCGAGTGGTTGGCGCTGGGGGCCGGGCCGATCTACTTCGAAAAGCAGCTGCTCTACGTGACCACCGTCGACGACTTTCGCTCTCTGGTAGACCGTCTGGCCGAGAGACACGTGCGCCGATGGTCCTACATCCCCCAGTCAGGCGGGCGTTTCGGCCACCTGATCGTCGAACAGTGGAGTCGCGAAAACCGCTGGCGTTTCGAGACGCTCTCGGATAGTCTGGTGAATGGTATTCGGGTTGTGACGTACCTCGGCGCTCCGGGCCCTCCGTGAGGTGATTGCGGGCTCGCCTTCGACCATGCAGCCATCGTCCCCACAGGCGAACCGTCCGATACTCGGGCCTGGCGGTCTCCTCGATCACAGCCTCATCCAGAGCACTCTGTCCCTGTACGGCGTGTATTTGGCGAACTATGCGCTGCCGTTGATCACCGTGCCGTATCTGGCGCGCGTGCTGGGTCCGGCAAGCTGGGGCATCCTGGCCATTGCGCAGGGGTTAGGCAACTACGTCCGACTGGTGGTCGAGTACGGTTTTTCGCTTTCCGCGACCCGTGAAGTGGCGCGGTCGCGAGACGATCGCGACCGGGTGGCCGGACTCCTGGCCGGAGTGGTTGGTGGACAGGTGGCGCTCTCGGTGGCGCTGCTCCCCGTTCCGCTGCTCGCGCAGTCGTGGGTGCCCGTGTTGCGAGAGCAGCCGCTGCTGGTGTGGGCGGCATATTTTTGGGCCATCACGCAAGGCGCAAGTCTTGTCTGGCTTTTTCAGGGGCTCGAGCGCATGCGGTTCGTCGCGGCGCTCGACGTTGGCGCCAAGGTGCTCACGACCGCCGGCATCTTTCTCTTCGTCAAGACTCCGCACGACGCGGCTGTGGTGCTGGTGTTGCAGTTCGTCGCCGGCGTGCTGACGCTGGTCATCGGGTTCGTGGTCGCGCGGCGCGAGATCCCGTGGCAACGGCCGTCCGTGCGCGAGACCTGGAGTGCGCTGCGGTTGGGGTGGAGTCTCTTCGTGTTCCGCAGCGCCGTCAGTGTGTACACGGTGGGTAACGCGTTCATCCTGGGGTTGTTCGCCACACCCACCATTGTCGGCTACTACTCCGCGGCCGAGCGCATCAGCAAGGCGCTGCTGGGCCTGCTCGGGCCGTTTGGGCAGGTGCTCTACCCGAGGGTGAGCCATCTGGTCCGAAGTGCCTGGGAAGATGCCCGCCGGCTCGCGCAGACGGGGCTCTGGATCATGGGTGCCGGCGGTGTGCTCCTGGGCCTCGTGGCCTACCTCGGGGCGCCGTTCCTGGTCCGCATCTTGCTTGGGCCGATGTTCGATCCCACGGTGCCGGTGCTCCGCGTCCTGGCCCTGCTGCTGCCGCTGATCGCCGTGAGCAACGTGCTTGGCATTCAGTGGATGCTGCCACTCGGGCTCGACCACGTGTTCAACCGCATCATTCTCGCCGCGGGCGTGCTCAACCTCGGCCTGGCATACTGGCTGGCGCCGAGGTTTGCCGAAATGGGGATGGCGTGGGCCGTCGTCATCGCCGAGGCCTTCGTCACGTTCGCCATGTACGGGTACCTACGCTGGCGGAACCTGGACCCGGTCCGTGGAGCGCTGGGGATGCCCGGAGGAGTGGGATGACCGTTGACTGGCTGATCGTCGGGGCCGGGTACACCGGCTGCGTGCTGGCGGAGCGCATCGCCAGCCAGCTCGACCAGACCGTGCTGTTGGTCGACCGGCGAGGTCACGTCGGCGGCAACGCCTACGACTACTACAATGAGGCGGGGATTCTGATCCACAAGTACGGGCCACACATCTTTCATACGAACAGCCAGCGGGTGTGGGACTACCTGTGTCAGTTCACGACCTGGCGGGCGTATGAACACCGCGTGCTGGCGGTCGTCGAAGGCCACAAGGTTCCGGTGCCGTTCAACCTCAACTCGCTGGAACGTCTGGTGCCTCGCTCGCAGGCCGAACGGCTCGAGGCAAAACTCAACAGCCTCTACGGGTCGGGGGCGCATGTGCCGATTCTCCGCATGCTGGACGCCGAGGATCCGGACGTCCGCGGGCTGGCCGAGCTCGTCTACAAGCACATCTTTTATGGCTACACGCTGAAGCAATGGGGTCTCACGCCCGAGCAACTCGATCCCTCGGTGACCGGGCGTGTGCCCGTGCGGATCAGCCGCGACGATCGGTACTTTCAGGACACGTACCAGGCGATGCCCACGCATGGCTACACGGCGATGTTCGAGCGGATGCTCCGCCACCCGAGGATCGACGTCCGGGTGAACACCGACTACCGGACGATCGCCGGTGAGGTCCAGTTCAATCGCATGATTTACACAGGGCCGATCGACGCGTACTTCGACTATCTGCACGGCCCGCTGCCATATCGCAGCCTGCGCTTCGATTTCCAAACCGTCGAGCGCGAATGGTTCCAAGAGGTGGGTACGGTCAACTACCCCAACGACGCGCCCTACACGCGGATCACGGAGTTCAAGTATCTGACCGGCCAGGAGGCCGCGAAGACGTCGGTGGTCACCGAGTACCCCATGCCGCATCGTCCGGGTGAGAACGAGCCCTACTATCCGGTCCCGCGAGAAGAAAACCGCGAGCGATACGCGCACTATCAGAAGGAAGCCGATCGGCTGCGCAGCACGGTCTTGTTCGCGGGCCGTCTGGCCGACTATAAGTACTACAACATGGACCAGGCGGTGGCCCGCGCGTTGAAGCTCTTTGAGGACACGGCCGCATGACCGCCGCCGTAGCGCACTACTATCCGTTTATCCGCCCCGGGGGGGGGCCCGCAGGGTACTTGTTCAACCTCAGGCTTGGGCTCATTGGACACCCATCCCGAACGCTGATCGACGTGGTGGCGGCGCATGAATCGTCGCGTCGCTCCTCGTGGCTCGCGGACGCGCAGGTGCGGGAAGAACGAGGGTGGCAAGCGTTCAAGCGTCGGACGATGCGTTACGGGCCGCGTAGGCTGGTGAGGTCATGGCGGGTAGCGTCTCGCTGGCGGTTTGGCCGGCTCCCGCAGGCGATGCGCGACCAGTTGGCGTCATATCCGGCGGTCGTGTTCCATGATCCGCGGCACGCCTGGTGGTACCTGCGGCAGCGAGGCCGGCCGCGGACACAGCAGGTGTTCGTGATGCCGCACTCCCCCGTCGACGCGTCGGCCGAAGAGGTGTACGGGCTCTGGGCCGAGTACGGCAGCCAGTACGACTGGTCCGGTCTGAGAGAATCGTTGCGCCGGCTCGAGCTGCGCGTCTATCGCATGGCCCAGGGGATCATCGTGCCGGTCCGCGAAGCCGTGGACGCGTATTTCGAAGGATCCGGCGGGTTGCGCGAGCAGTTCTTGGGCCTTACGTTCCACGACATCCCCAGCGGTGTGCAGCCGATGACCACCACCACCCCGCCAGAGGAGATCCGGCAGCGGTTGGGCGTTACCGAGCGACAGGTCCTGGTGGGCTTCTTTGGCCGGTATGTTGAACACAAGGGCTTCGACGTGTACCTCGACGTCGTGAGGGCCGCGGCGGCGCGCCACCCTGGACGGTTTGCGTTCATCTCGGGCGGCGCGGGTTGGCTCAAACCGGACGCGTTGCCTGGCTACCGTGATCTTGGGTGGCTTGCGGAAGACGTCGGCGACTACGTGAACGCCACCGATGTGGTGATGGCCCCAAACCAATACACGCTGTTCGACCTGAGTATCCTGGAGGCCATGTCGCTCGGCAAGGTCGTGCTCACGAGCGCCACAGGCGGGAACCGGTGGCTGTCCAAGATCACCCAGGGCGTCGTGGTGGCGAGCCAGTCTGAAGCCGGCGTGTATCTCGACGCGTTGGTGGAGCTGACCAAACTCGGGAAGCTCCGGTTGCTGGGCCGGCGGAACCTGGATGCGTACCTCGCGCAGTTCACGCTAGAGTCGTTTGTGCGGCGACACCTCAACTTCGCGTCGAAGGTGCTGGCCTCGGCCCGTGCCTAGACGGGTCCGGGCCTTGTTCATCCTACTCAACCTCGCCGGTGGCGGTGCCGAGCGTGCCGCGTTGGACCTGTTGCACAGATTTGACCACGAAGCGGTAGAAGCCGCGTTGTTGATACTGAAACGCGAAGGCGTCTATTCGGATGAAGTCCCGGCTGGGCTCCGTGTGGAGTATCTGGTTGAGGGCGGGCAACGGTTTCGGCAGGCGCTTCCCCGGCTCGCCCGAACCGTGATCCAGCGAGCCCGGTCCGCGGACGTCGTCGTCGGCTGTCTTGAGCTGGATTCGACGTACTTCGCCCTGTTCGGCGGGTTGATCGCATGCAAACCGGTTGTCGGGTGGGTGCACATTGCGTTGGAGCCGTACCTGCGAATCGTCGCCCCGCGGGCGAGACGGTGGGTGCGCTGGACGTATCCACGACTGACCGCGGCCGTCTGTCCCTCGACGGGGGCGGCCCACTCGCTGCGCGCGGTAACGGCGCTGCCACCCGAACGGGTCCACGTCGTCCCCAACCTCGTCGACGTCGGTCGCATCGAATTGATGGCCTCCGAACCGTTGCCCGAGTGGGCCGGCGCCGTCATGGCGAAACCGACGGTGGTCGGGATCGGGAGGCTCGTGCCGCACAAGGGATTCGATCTGCTGATCCACTCCCACGCGCGACTGCGCGCATCCGGACTCGACCACCACCTGCTGATCCTGGGCGAGGGTCCGTACCGGATCGAGCTCGAGACGCTGGTCGAAAAGTTGTCGTTGCGCTCGTCGGTGTTCATGCCGGGTTTCGTGCGGAATCCCTACCCCTTCCTCAAACGCGCGGCAGTGTTCGCGCTGCCGTCCCGTCTCGAAGGCATGTCCATCGTTCTGGTGGAAGCGATGGTGCTTGGCGTCCCGATCGTGGCGACGGACTGCGAGTCGGGACCCGCGGAGGTGTTGGACGGTGGCCGCTACGGTGTGTTGGTGCCACCGGACAATACCCACGCCCTGGTGGATGGTCTCTCGCGACTGTTAAATGACGGCGCGCTCGGCGCGTCCTTCGTCGCCGCGTCGCGTGAACGCGTCCGCGTCTACACGGCAGAACAGGTCATCCCGCAGTGGGAACGCCTGCTGGGAAGACTCGCGCGCCCATGAGAGTCGCCTTTGTGGCACCGCTGCCGTTCTCGATCGCCTTTGGGGGATTGGAGATCCAGGTACTCCGCACCGCGGAGGCGCTGCGCGCGCTCGGCGTCCAGGTCGACCTTCTCGATCCATGGAAGCAGGCGTTTGACGCCGATCTCCTGCACTGCTTTGGCAGCGAGTACCAACTTGGTGAGATCGTCGGCCGCGCGCGCGACAGGGGCGTCCCGGTCGTGGTGTCGTCCGTGTTCCTGCCGCGAAGAGCCGACGCGCTCTACCGGGTGTGGAGACACGTCGACCGTCTGGTGCCGGTCAAGACGTCGTTCGGTGTGCGGCGGGAGATGCTGGCAGCGGCGGACGCCGTCATTGCGCTCACAGGCGCCGAGGCCGCGACGCTTGACCGATTGTTCGGAACGTCCCGCGAGAAGATCCACGTCATCCCCAACGGGGTCGATGACCGATTCTTTGCCGCGACCGCCGACGTCTTCGAACAGCAGCACGGGCTGAGCGGTTTCGCGCTCTGCGTGGCGGCCGTCGAACCCCGCAAGAATCAGCGCCGGCTCATCAACGCGCTACACGGGATGGGCATGCCGCTCGTCCTGATCGGGCCGTCGACAGTCCCCGATGGGCCCTATGCTCGCGCCGTCGCGGACGCGGTGCGCGCTGAACCGGGGTGGTTGTGGATCGACGGGCTGCCGAACGACTCGCCGTTGCTGCCGTCGGCCTACGCCGCGGCGTCGGTCTGCGTCCTCCCGAGCCTGACCGAGGGACAGCCGCTGGCCGCGCTCGAAGCCGCCGCCGCGGGGGCCAATCTCGTCGTCTCCGACCTGCCGTACTTGCGCGATACGTTCGGTGCATCGGCGTGGTACTGCGATCCGAGATCGCCGTCGTCGATCAGGCGCGCGGTGTTTGCCGCCGCCGGCGCGCCCCGCGGAGCGCGTTACGCCGAGCGGCCTGCCTGGCTGCAGCCGTGGCGCGATGTCGCCGTACGCGTGCAGGACGTGTATCGGATCGTGCTCGAGGGACGATCAGTCGCGCGCGCGCAGCCAGGGCTCGCGGGTCCGCAGACCCAATAAGAATGCCCGGATCCACATGACCACGTACACTGGGGCGCGAATCATCGAGCGAATGAGAGGACGGCGCCACCCAGGCGGAACGATCACCAGCCCCGCCAGCGAGTAGACGGCGACGAAGATGAAGGAGAGCAGGATGAGCCAAAACGCGACGCGCGCGGCAAGGTATCCGCGGAGCGGCCACAAGAGCGCCAGCGCCGCGATCTTGGCGACTGCGACCAGGCTTCTGGGCTTCAACAGCAACGTGCTCAGCAACCACCAGACGCCCGGCCGCAGCGTGAACAGCAGACGCGCCGCGGTGGACGCGTATAACTGCCAGATCTGCCAGTCACCCTGCAGCCATCGGGCGCGCTGCTTCGTGAGGAAATCGGTGCTCTGCGGTTTGGGGTCATCGACGATCGCGTCGGGCGCGAAGGCGATCCGACCGCCCCGGGCCAGGATGAGGAGCGTCAACTCGGCATCTTCGACGCGCGTGCGGAGTCGGGGCGCGAGTTCGCGCAGGATCTCCCCGCGGATCGCCATGCCTGTTCCGCGGAGACGCACCGGCCACCCCAACCGACCGCGCAGCCGGTCGTCGACCGCTTGAGACATCCACTCGCTGTACGCGACGAGCGAGACCGTGGGCGCATCGTCGTCGAAGACCGGGAAGACAAATCCCTGTACCGCGTCGGCGCCGGACTCGAGCGCCCGAACCAGTGGAGGCAGCGCCTGTGGGTGCAACCGCGAATCCGCGTCGAGGATCAGCCATGCGTCCGCCGCGGCGGCTTCGCTCTGCCCAAGGAACCAGGCAATGGCGGCGCCCTTGCCCGGTGGCCCGTCCCGGCGCTCCAGGACGCGTGCGCCGGCGGCCTTGGCCTTCGCCGCCGTGCCGTCGTCAGAGCGGTCGGCGACGACGAATACCGGATGCGGCGCCACCGCCTTCAGGGCGTGCTCAACGGTGGGGCCGATGACCTGGGCCTCGTTGTGTGCGGCGATGACGGCACAAACCTTCATCTCGTAGCATAGTGCTTGAAGGATCATGCCACGATTCCTGCTCGCGGATCCAAAACCGGCGGTCGTGCTCTTTGGGATGGCGATTGATTCCCTGAGCCTCCCCGAGGCCGTCGACGCCATCATCGGGGCGGCCGGACGCCGCGAGCGGGGATATGTCGTCACGCCAAACGTGGACCACGTGGTCCGCTACCAGGCCGATAGCGCCTTCCGCGTCGCGTACGCCGGCGCCGCCCTGTGTCTGGCGGACGGGGTCCCGGTCGTGTGGGCCGCCCGGCTGGTGGGCGCCCCGCTGCGGGGAAGAGTGGCCGGCGCCGACCTGCTCCCGGCGCTCACCGAGGCGGCCGCTGCGCGTGGGTTGTCGATCTTCCTGCTCGGCGGGGGCGACGGCGTGGCCGCCGCGGCCGCCTCGGCGCTTGCGACCCGGTTCCCAGGGCTTCGGATCGCCGGAACGCACACACCGCCTCAAGGGTTCGGGGATGATGACGCTGCGACGGCAGCGGCCGTCGCGGCGGTGAACGCGGCAGGGCCTGACCTCCTGTTCGTCGGTTTGGGATCACCCAAACAGGAACTCTGGGTCCACGGGCAGTGGGACCGGCTGTCGGCGCCGGTCGCGGTCTGCTGTGGGGCCGCCATCGACTATGCCGCTGGGACCAAGACCCGGGCTCCCGGGTGGATGCGCGGTGCCGGGGTAGAGTGGATCTGGCGTCTGGCCGCCGAGCCCCGGCGGTTGTGGCGCCGCTACCTGGTCAGGGACGCGGCCTTCGTGGGCATAGTCTTGAAGGAATGGTGGCGTCGACGGGTGAGGGTGTCGAGATGAACCAGCGGGTGTTTGCTGCGCCCGCCCGCCGCGGGCTGTCCATCGCGGCCTCGGGGGCCATCGCACGCATTACGCTGGCGATCTCCGATGTGGCCGCGCTGGCGATTGCCCTGTCGATCGCTGTCGGTGTCCGCGTCTCGATCCTGCCGCGGCTGTCCGCGGCCTTCCAACAGCCGACCTACCCACCGGCACACTACTTCGAACTGTGGTGGTTACCGCTCGTGTATCTCGCCGCGCTCTGGCACGCCGGTCTGTACACGCGGCGCGATCCATACTGGGAAGAAGTTCGCCGGTGTCTGTCAGGCGTCACAGTGGCGGCGGTGCTGATCTTCGCGGTCCTGTCGCTCGCGAAGCTCGGCGACGACGCGTCGCGTCCGGTCGTCGTATTGACCTGGGCGGTACTGCTGATCGCGCTGCCGTTCTTGCGGCGCGCGACGAAGCAGGCCCTGGTGGCGTTGGGTCCCTGGCGACAGCCGGCGTTGATCGTGGGGCGCGGCGCGCAGGTGGCCCTGTTGCACCAGGCGCTCACGCGCGACCGGACACTTGGGTACGAGATCGTCGAGGTCATCGCCGACCCGAGGCTCGCCCCCGAGCGGGCGTTGGTCGTGGGCGCCCGGGACGTCATCCTGAGCGCACCACAGCTGGACCGCGCCGAGTTCCTTCGATTGGTGGAGCGGCTGCGAGATGTCGCCGAGAACGTCATCATCGCCCCGGACCTGGCCGAAGTCCCGGTGCTGGGCGTTGAAGTGCTGGGTCTGTTTGAAGACCGCGTGATCTTGCTGCGCGTGCCCAACAATCTGCTGAGACCGTGGAACGTGCTGACCAAGCGTGGGTTCGACCTGGTGGCCGGGGGCATCCTGGCCCTGTTGAGCCTGCCGCTGCTCGCGGTCGCCGCGGTGGTGATCAAGCTGACGTCACCCGGGCCCGTGTTCCACGCTGAATCCCGGGTTGGACGCCGCCACCGTCTCTTTCCCTGCTACAAGCTGCGCACGATGTATCGTGATGCTGACGAGCGGCTTCAGGAGTATCTGGCCCTCCACCCCGATGCGGCCGCCGAGTGGCAGCGGTATTGGAAGTTGCGCGGGCCGGATCCC
>JBGQGY010000125.1:0-10091 GCA_041497675.1 bacterium
GAAGACGCGTTTGCCCTGCTCGAGATCCTGCGCGGGCTGATGTGGGATAAGGTCGGGGTGGTCCGCGAGGAACGCGCGCTGAAGGACGCCGCGTCGGCTCTGGGCGATCTGCGTGAGCGCACCGGCCGGGTGAGGGCGCACAGCCGGCCCCAGGCGAACCTCGAGTGGGGACAGGCGCTAAATTTACGGAACATGGTCACGACGTCTGAACTCATCACCCACGCGGCGCTTCGGCGCACGGAGAGCCGCGCCTCTCACTACCGTACCGATCATCCAAAGCAGGACGACGAGCACTGGCTGCAGCACATCGTGATGACGCGAGGCGCCGATGGTCCGGTGGTGTCGACACGGCCGGTGCGGATGACGCGCATGCGCCCCGAGCCGGTCCTGACCGAGGCGGAGCGTTGACGCGCGCCCGCCGGTTTCGCGTGGCCCGGGACGGCGATGGCGCGTCCCAGCGTCACCAGTCCTACGACGTCCCCGAGGAAGACCGGATGACGGTGTTGGACGGCCTCCTGTACATCCAGCGCCATCTCGATCGTACGCTGACGTTTCGGTTCAACTGCCGGGCGGGGATGTGCGGGTCCTGCGGCGTGCGGGTGAACGGCACGGAGCGCCTGGCCTGCAGCACCCGGCTCTCGGCGGTGCCCGACTCGACCGTCACGGTGGATCCGCTGCGACACCTGCCGGTGATCCAGGACCTGATGGTCGATATGGAGCCGTTCTTCGACGCGTGGCGGGCGGTGCAACCGGCGTTCAAGCCCATGGCGGCCCCGAATGATACCAGCGAACCCGCGCGCATCGCGCCGGATGCGCCCGAGCGGCGCGCCATCGACCCGCACCGCGAATGTATCTCGTGCGGCATCTGCTACTCTGCCTGCGACGTCGTCAGTCTCTCGCCTGGATTCCTCGGCCCCGCCGCGATGACGCGGGCGTTCTGTCTGGTGCATGACTCGCGTGGCGCGGACGCCGACGCGCGCCTTGAGATTCTTGACAGCGAACGCGGGTGCTGGAGGTGTCACACACACGGCACCTGCGCGAACCTGTGTCCTAAGGGTCTCGACCCCACGCTGGCGATCGAAGAGATCAAACGGATGCTCGCCCGGCGTGCGGTGAAGAACCTCTTCGGCGCGCGGGCCTAGAGGCGCAGATGCACGGGGTATCGCCGGAGACGCGCATGCGGGCCTATGCCGAATTGTGGCCGGCGCATCCTCGTTGGGGCATCTGGGCCTGGTGGGCGCAACGGGTCAGCGGCGTCGCGCTGATCGTCTATGCGGCGTGGCACATCATCACCGTGGCTGGTGCGGCGCGCCATCCGGAGCGTCTCGCGGCCATGCTCCAACTGCTCCGGCATCCGGTCATCGCCGGTCTCCTGCTCGCCGGCGTGGCCTATCACTCCGCGAACGGCGTCCGGTTGGTCTTGTTCGATCTAGGGGTTGAGGGCATGCGTGAGCGGAAGGCCTTCTGGGCATTTCTCGCGGCATCGGTGCTGATCGCACTGGCGGGATTCTCACGCGTGGTCTTGTGAACGCGTTTCTCTGGCTGCTCCAGCGCGCCAGTGGTCTCGTTCTGATCGCGTTCGTCGGACTGCATGTCGGCGTGCAATACGGTTTTTGGGGATCCCCGTTCCGGCGACCGGTGCTGATCGGGATCGACTGGGCGATGCTCGCGCTTGTCCTCTATCACGGGGTCAACGGCCTGCGCACGATCGCGTATGACTATGTCAGCCACCCGCCCGCGCAGCGGCTGGTCAGCAGTATCCTCTGGATCGCCGGTCTCGTGCTGTTTGTCTACGGAAGCTGGGGCCTCTCGGCGGTGAGCCGATGACGCAAACGCCTCTCTACCGGGCCGGCATCATCGGCTGCGGCCGCATCGCGGATACCATCGAGGACGAGCTCGTCAAGGCGCCTGCCTGGAGCCTGCTTCCCTATTCGCACGCCGGAGCGTATCAGCGCTGTCCACGCACGCAGCTCGTCGCCGCGGCCGACCTCAATCGTGAGCGGCTCGAGACGTTTGGCCGGCGGCGAGGTGTCGAGCATCTCTACGCCGACTATCGGGAGATGCTCGACCGGGAATCCCTCGACATCGTCAGCATCTGCGTGCCGACGCGGGCGCATGCGGCGGTCGCGCTCGACGTGGCGCAGCGGCCGGTCAAGGGGATCTATCTCGAAAAGCCCATCGCCCAGAGTCTTGGCGACGCCGATCTGATGATTACCGCGTTTCATTCACGTGGGATCAAGGTCGCAGTGAACCACATGCGCACGTGGGATCCGACGTATGGGGCGGTGCGGCGACTCATGGCCGGCGGCGCCATTGGGTCGATGCGACTGGTCGTGGCGCACTTCCGCGAAGGCGCGTTGTTCGGCGGGACACATTTGTACGATCTCGTACGATCGTTGCTCGGCGCGGAACCGGAATGGGTGTTTGGAGAGCTGGAATCCAGCGCGGGAACGTTCGACCCGGGAGCGCGGGGGATCATCGGGTTTCCCAACGGGGTGCGCGTCTACCTAAACTGTTCCGAGGACCCCCTGCAGTTCGAAATGGATCTGATCGGCACGGAAGGCCGCATTCGAATTGGGAACGGTATGTACCCCGAACTATGGCAGGTCGACCGGTCGGGGCCGCAGCGGATGCTTGTCCGCCGCGGGTTCCCCGGTGTCCACGACGGCCGCAGCGGGATGTTGCGGGCCGTGGAGGACCTGATCGCGGCGATCGAGACCGGCAGCAAACCGGCATCGAACGAGATCGACGCGCGCGCGGATCTGGAGATCGCGGTGGCCCTGCACCTGTCCCACCGCAGCGGGGAGCGGGTGCGACTCCCCGTGACGGACCCCAACTACGTGATCGAGGATCCCTGGGGTCGAGACAGCTAGACACGGCCGCGGTCGTGGCCGGCACAGCCCCCTTCTTATTCATAGTTAACCCACAACACTTGATATGGTCCCAGCGTGTAATGCTGCCGGCGCAGCCCCGAGCCGGGCTTCCTCAAGTGGAAGGGGATGAAAGTCACTCCGGACGGCGATTTCGCCGCCCTCCGTAAGTTTCGTAGGTGCGCGCTTTACTGAAACACGCTCCAGATGCGGCGTTCGGCAATTCTGAAGTTATGATTGTTATAACACGTGCCCTTCCCGATAGGGGATACGCGTAACATCGGCTCCTGGGCAAGCCGCGCGTCTGGTGGCCCTGAGGAGGATCGTGGGTGGGCCGGGTGCCCGAGCGCCCTTCCACTAGGCCATCGACGCTGAGGTCCTGAGACGGCGGGCACTACCACCCTCTGACGAAAATGAGGACACGGTGCCATCCTGGTTGGCCCAACTCGCCGTTGTTGGCGTCCCTAGCGCTTCAACCACACGTCGACGAAGTGCGTGTGTTGGCGGACGTCCGGTTTGAACCCTTGCACACTCGGCGCCGCCCCGTAGAGGATCGGCCGCTCGTTCAAGATGAACCCCGGTGCCTCCCACTGCGCGATCATCTGCGCGTGGAAGTACACGCGCTTGCGCGCATCCTGATTGACGTTTGCGCGCCCCTGGTCCATCTGTCTCTCGAACAGATCGTGCCGCCACCCAATGGCTTTCCCGTTGACGCGCTGGCTTGAGAACTGCTCGCCCAGCATCGAGTCGGGGTCGTACCGCGGGATCACGCCCGTCAGACCCAACTGAAAATCGCGCTGCACCAGCACCTGGTTCACCCAGATGCCGATCTCCTGCGGGAAGAGATCGATCTTGATGCCGATCTCGGCCATGTTCGCCTGAAAGACCTGCGCCAGAGTGAAGAACTCGGCCCGGCTGGTCAGGTGCTTGAGTTGCAGCGAGAGCCCGCCGCTCTGCCCCGCCTCGCTCATGAGCTTTTTCGCCCGGTTCACGTCGCGCTCGTTGAACGAGACCGACTCCGGGTTGAACGCCCAGTGTTTGGGTGGGATGGCGTTGGACTTGAGCGTGCCCTTGCCAAAGGTGACTTCGAGCAGCGCCTTGCGGTCGATGGCAAAATTGATGGCCTGCCGGATCTTGACGTTGTCCAGCGGCGGGCGGTCGGCGCGTGTCAGCATATAGTAACTCGACGGCGACACGCCCGGCGGGATGCTGTGCACGGTGATCTTCCCGCCGCGCTCGACGTCCCTAACCCGCGGCAGCGGCACCGTGTCGGTGAACTCAACCTGTCCCGTCTCCAGCAGGATGATCTTCTGATTCTCGTCGGGCGTGGGCATGAACACGAGTTCGTCGAGAAAGGGCCGTCCCTCGCGATAGTAGCCGGGGAACTTCTTCAACCTGACGTGACGCAGACGCACCCACTCCACGAACTGGAAGGGCCCCGAACCCACAGGGTTGCGGGCGTCGAAGTTTCGCGGGACGATCTTCATATCGCTGATATCCATGAGAAACGCCGCGTTTGGTCCTTTCAGCCTAAACCGAATCGTCTGGGGATCCAGGACGTCCATGGACGCGATCTGCTCGACGATCGATCGGGTCTGCCCCTGCCCATCGGGCCCTAGGATGCGCTCGGCGGTGGATTTGACTGCGTCGGCCGTGATCGGGCTGCCGTCATGGAACCGCACGCCCCGGCGCAGTTTGAAGGTGTAGGTCGAGGCGTTTGGCGACTCCCACGATTCAGCCAGCGCGCCGCGCGGACCGTCGGTGAAGTCGTCATCGAGCAGCCCATCGAACAACGCGTCCTTCACGTCGGAGTCGAACAGCGTGCGTGACTGGTGTGGATCGAGCGTGGTGGGTTCAGCGCCGAGCGTCGTGCGCAGGACCCCGCCTGTGCTCGGCTTCGCCGGTGCCTGAGCGGGACTCGGCGCGGGCGCGCCCGAGACAGGCACCGCGAACCGCAGCAGGCTCCCCGACGCCGCCAGGGCCGCCGCCCCCGCCACAAACTCTCTCCGGGTCATCCGCTTGCCGGTTCGTCGGCGTGCCATAGGATGTCACCCCCGGGCAGATTCCTTCATCCTCGCGTGTGGTACTCCTGTCCGGCGGAACGCTGCCCGCGCAACCTCGGGTCCAGCACATCACGCAGGCCGTCGCCCAACAGGTTGAGGCCGAGCACGGCCACGAGGATCGCGCCGCCGGAGGCCACCGAATACCACGGCGTCTGGTCCAGATATTTTCTTCCGGTGTCCAGCATCGCGCCCCACGACGGCGTCGGCGGCAGGACGCCCAGGCCGAGGAACGACAGCGCCGCTTCAGTCAGGATGGCGTTCGCGAAGCTCACGGAGATCTGCACCAGCAGCGGCGAGAGATGATTCGGGAGCAGGACGCGGGCGAGAACGTACCTATCGGTCGCACCCGAGGCCCGTGCGGCCTCAACGAACTCGCGCTCCTTGAGTGATAGCGCGCTCGCCTGCGCGAGCCGGGCGAATGACGGAATGAACACGATGCCGATAGCAATGGCCGCGTTGACCAGGCTGGGTCCGAGCGTGGCGATCAAGGCCATCGCGAGGATGATGGCCGGGAAGGCCAGCAGCCCATCGACGCCACGCATGATCATGATACCGGGGAACCCGCCGTAGTATCCGGCTAGGAGCCCGAGCGCCGTCCCGAGGGTGGCCGCGATCCCGACCGCGATCACGCCGACGCTCAGCGACGCGCGGGCGCCGAAGATGATGCGGCTCAAGACGTCGCGCCCAATCTCATCGGTGCCAAAGAGGTGCTGCGCGCTCGGGAGCTGGAGCCGCTCGCTCACGCGCACAGCCAGCGGATCGTAGGGCGCGAGCCTGGGGGCCAGGATCGCCGACGCGAGCACCACCCCAAATAAGACGGCGCCGGCCAGCGCGGCCCGATCCCGAATGAGCGCGAGCAGCGCGTTCACGCGTAGCGAATCCGCGGGTCGAGGGCGGCGTAGGCAACGTCGACTAGGAGGTTGATCGTGACGAAGCCGGTGGCAATCAGGAGCACGGCCCCCTGCACGACGGCGTAGTCGCGGTGGACGATCGACTGCACCATCAGCCAGCCGACCCCCGGCCACGAAAAGATCTGCTCGACGACGACGAGCCCACCGAGCAGGTTTCCGAACTCGAGACCCGCAACCGTGATAAACGGGATCAGCGCATTCTTCAGCGCATGATGGAGCACGACAACACGGTGGGCCAGCCCCTTTGCGTGGGCGGTTCGGACGTAATCCTGCGCGAGAATCTCGAGCAGACTCGAGCGCAGGAACCGCATCTGCACCGCGGCGAGTGTCAGGGCCACGGACAGCGCGGGAAGCGTGGCAAAGCGCAAATTCGCCGCCAGGTGCTCGCTGAGCGGCACATAACCGGCCGGCGGGAATACACGCCAGTGCACGGCGAGGAACAGGATCAGGAGCACCGCCAGCCAATAGCGCGGGACACAAAAACCAATCATGGCCCCCAGCCGCGTGACATGGTCCATCCAGGAGCCGCGTCGCAGCGCGCTGAGAATGCCCACGGGGATCGAGAGCAAGAGGCTCAATCCCATGCCGAGGGCCGCCAGCTCGAGGGTGGCGGGGAACTTCTCGATCACAAGCGAGAACACACCCTGGCGGTTGATCTGCGACTCGCCCAGATCGGCCTGAACCGCGTGGCTCAACCAGAGCAGATACTGGACGTACACTGGTTTGTCCAATCCCATCACGCGGCGTAGACGGGCCACGGACTCGGCGTCGGCCGCCTCCCCCAGGCGCGCGACGGCGGCATCCCCCGGGATGACGCGGAACACGAAGAAGACGATGGCCGACACGAACAGGAGGACGGGAAGCAACTGCAGGAGGCGACGAGCGATGTACGCTGTCATCGGCGGGGCCAGACCAGCGGCGTCGAGCGCTTTCTGAACACGGTTAGTTGCAGTCTACCGGGAGCGTCGTCGGCATGACAATAGCCCCAGTGTCACGAATCCAACCCCATCGGAGGCGTCGTGGAAATCGCACCCGGGATTCACCGGATTGATCTGACGTACGCCCCGCTTGGGCTGGCGACCTATGCCTTGCTCGGAGAACGCGTCGTGCTGGTCGATGCCGGCTACGCGGGCGCGGCCCCACAGATCGACGCGTACCTCCGGCGCGTCGGACGAACACTCGCCGAGGTCTCGGCGTGTGTCTTTACGCACGCCCACGCCGATCACTATGGCGGCGCGTCGGAGGTTCGCGCCGCCGCGCCCCAGGTCACCTTCTGCGCGCATCCACTTGACCGCGCCTGGGTGGAGGACCCCGAAGCGCACATCCGTGAGAACTATCTCTGGCCGGAATCCTATGGGCTACCGCTGGCGCCGCAGGTGCTCGACCGCGTGCGGGGGATGCTGGGCCCGGGCGTGCAGGTGCAGACGATCCTCACCGATGGTGACACGGTCGACGTCGGGAGCGGCTGGCGCCTGGACGTCATGCACGCGCCCGGACACACCGCTGGGCACATCGCCCTGCACGATCGCCGGTCGAACAGCCTGGTCGCCGGTGACGCGGTGCTGGAGCCGGCGGTGCTCCCCCCGTCGTATTTCGACGCGCTGATCTACATCGACACGCAAGATCGGTTGTCGCGGATCGGCGTGAACCGGCTGCTGGGCTGCCACTATCCTGTGAAAGAGGGGCGCGACGCCGGCGAGTTCATCCGTCGCGCGCGCGAGCATGCCGTGGAGTGTCACCGTGTCGTCGGCGACGTCATGACAAGTTCTCCGCAGCCGGTGCATCTGGTCGTGATCGCAGAAGCTCTGCGAGGCCATTTCGGTCTCGGTGACGCGCCGCAGCGCTGGGTATGGTGCGCGCAAGGCCATCTGGCGGCGCTGGAACGAACGGGTGACGTCATCCGGCGGCCGCATGACGGCCTGCCGGCCTGGGAGAGACGACGGTGAGACTCAAAGGGAAAGTGGCGATCGTCACGGGGGGCGCGGCCGGGATCGGGCGGGCCACTGCCGCCCTGTTCGCGCGCGAAGGCGCACGCGTCACGATCGGAGACATCGATCGGCCCCGTGGCGAAGCCACCGCGGCGGAGATCACGGCGGCCGGGGGAGATTGTCTCTTCGTCCCCTGCGACGTCGCGCAGGCCGCGGACACCGAGAACCTGGTTCGCACCACGGTCGCGACCGGCGGGCGCTTGGACGTCTTGATCAACAACGCGGCGCTCTTGAGCGGCTTTGGCAACGTCGTGGACTGCTCGCTGGAGGACTGGAACCGATCTATTGGCATCGGTCTGACGGGCATGTTTCTCTGCTCGAAATATGCCGTACCGGCGATGAGTCAGGGCGGCAGTATCATTAACTTGGCGTCGGTCGGCGCCGTGCTGCCGTTCCCCGATCAGGCCCCATACGTGACGATTAAGGCCGGTGTGGTCCAGCTCACCCGGTCTATGGCCATCGACTTTGGCCGGCGCGGCATCCGGGTCAACGCCATCGCGCCCGGCGCCATCGACACCCACCCGGTCACCGAGGAACACCTTCGGTTTCAGATCGCACGCAGCGTGTTGGGCCGCAAAGGGCGGCCGGAAGACGTCGCTCAGGCGGCCCTATTCTTGTGCAGCGATGAGGCCACATTCATCACCGGCGTGTGTCTACCGGTCGACGGCGGCTACCTGTTGGCGAAATTCCGCTAGCCGCGCTCGATCCGAAGACGCTGCGGACCGTCTCGACGCACGCGCCGGCAGGCTTCCGCGAAGTCGGGCCAATCGTACTTCCAGTCGCCCGGGATGCGCGCGAACAGGCTCGCAAACGTCGACACACCTTCCCACCCTTTCAGGATGACGCCCCGCCCGTACACCAGGCAGATCTCGCCCACGGGCTTTGGACTCTGGACGCTGCCGCCTGGATCGAAGAAATAGAGAATCTCACCGGGCAGCGGGATTTGTGTCTGGTTCTGCTGTGGCGTGCTCAACGGGTCAATGAGAATGAACACCTCGGCGCCCGAGAACTGCCCGTGGAGCGTCGTGTTTTCCTGCGGCAGCGACTCCCACACTTTCTGGCAGACCGTCGGGGCCTCATCCTCGAGCAGTTCGGCGACGGCGGACTCGCCGGTCTTGATAAACGTGAGCCGGATATGACGGCGCGTCGGTTTCATCATCACGCTCCCTATTCGTTGACCTGCCATGCGCGTAGCGTATCGGGGTCGAGCCGCACGCCCAGCCCTGGGGTGTCAGACGCATACAGCATGCCACGTTCAATCCGGGGCCCGGGGTTGACGATGTCCCGGGCGTAGCGCAGCGGGCCGAACGTCTCGCACGGGTACGGGAGATTCGGCAGCGAGACGGCGAGGTGCGCGGCCGCCGCGGTGCCGATACCCAGTTCGGCCTGGCTGCCGATGATGCAGGGGATGTCGAGCGCGCGGGCCAACGCGAAGATCTCGGCCGCGGCCATCAAGCCCCCGGCCTCGACCACGTAGACGTTCCAGACGTCGGCCGCCTCGGCCCGGGCCACCGCGTACGCGTCACGAAGGGTCTGCAGGCTTTCGTCGGCCATGATGGGCACGCCGGTACGCTGGCGCAGCAGCCGCAGGCCGTCCAGGTTTGCGCGGCCCAGTGGCTGCTCGACCCAGGCGATCTTCGCCTCAGCGGCGAGCGCGCGGATCGCGTTGGCGGCTTCGGGCACCGTCCGCCAGGCCATGTTGGCGTCCAACCGCAGTGGGATGTCGGCCCCCACGGCCTTGGCCACGGCGCGCACCGCGGCAACGTCGTCGCGCAACTCGCGTCCCACTTTCAGTTTGATCGCGTGGAATCCGGCGGCGATTCCGGCGGCGGCATCCTCGGCCATGTCCTGGGGACTCTTCTGGTAGATCCCCCAGGCCAGCGGTACGCTGTCGCGCGCGCGACCGCCGAGCAACTGATAGACGGGCACGTTGTAGTGGCGGCCGGTCAGATCGAGCAGCGCCATCTCAAAGGCTGCGCGCAGGTACGGCGCGCTGAGCTCACCGGCCAGCGTGTCATCGATCAAACGCAACGCCTGTGGGATGGCCAGCGGATCGACGCCGATCAATCGCGGCGCGAGGAGACGGCGGGCCGCGTGGCAGAGCGAAAACCCGATGCGCGGATACGTGATCGAGATCTCGCCGAGTCCCTCGACACCGGCGTCGCTCTCGAGACGGATGATGCCGAACTCCGAGGCCGTCACGGCGCCGGCCGTGGTGGTCCCCGAGCGCACCGCTTCCTTTCGCGGCGCGCGCACCGC
>JBGQGY010000126.1:0-10085 GCA_041497675.1 bacterium
ATACACGGGTCCACCCGCGCAGATTGATCCTGCATCCGGCTGGCTTCTTGACCGATTCCTTCAATGGGGGGATCAGGTCATGCGACTCGTCCGTCAGATCATCACCGTGGGGAACAGCGTGGGCATCACTCTGCCGCGAGAATTCCTCGACGCCTACGGGCTCGGGAAGGGCGCGCTGATGGAAGTGCGAGCGACCGGCATGGGGCTGCTGCTTCGCCCGTTGCGGGTAGCGCCGGCGCCGGGGGCGGTGCGGTGGACCGTCGGGCGGCACGGCCGGCCACCTTTCGGGCGATCGCGGAGGGACAGACGGGAGGACTGAGTCTCCCTCGTGCTCAATCTTCGAACTGGGCCCAATTCCGACAACGGCCTGGAGGATGACGACCATGCCTAAGAAGGGGACCGTCAGAAAGGCCGCGAGAAAGACCGCGAGAAAAACGACGCGCCGGACATCCAGTGCCGCGCGGGGGGGCGTACCATTCCGGACAGTGACGCCCTATCTGGCGGTGTCCGACGCGGCCGCCGCGATCGACTGGTACAAGAGGGCATTTGGCGCAAAAGAGCTCACGCGGATGCCAGGCCCGGGCGGCAAGATCATGCACGCCGAGGTCATGATCGGCGACTCGCGCGTTATGCTGTCCGACATCTTTCGCGGCGGCGACACGGGCGCGCCGCAGACGCTCGGCGGGACGACGTCCAGCATGCACATCTATCACCGGGACGTGGACAAACTGTGGCGGCAGGCGGTCGCCGCGGGCGCGAGTGTCACGATGCCGCTTGAGGACCAGTTCTGGGGCGACCGCTACGGCAAGCTAAAGGATCCCTTCGGACACAACTGGGGGCTGTCGTTCAAAGCCAAGATGACCAAAGAAGAAATGGAGCGGAAGCGCCAGCAGGTGATGGCGGCGATGGCGGGCGGGACGGACCCGTAGGGTCAGACCCTCACGGGACGATGGTGAACGGGCGATCGCGCCCGAGACGATAGACACGGAAGTCCGTGTCAAGCGTGAAGATGCGGTTGAGGCCGTCACGTTCGGCAACGCGCACCAGCGTGGCATCGGCTAGATCCATTGATTGCGAGCGGTACTTGTGTATCAGTGAACGAATGCGAGGGATGTCACTGGCATCGAGCGGCAGCAACTGCAGAGTTCTCCGCTCCACCATCTCAAAGATCGCGTTCTTCCCGCGCGGCGTTTCAACCACATGAACGGCCTCCGTCACGACCGGCCACGTGGTGGCTACCGGTGAGGGAAGCGAGGCGAGCGCCCTGACGCAGATGCGGTGGTCTCTATCATCTTGGCGGATGAGGGCGATTAGCGGCCCCGCATCGATGAGCCAGATAGGCTTCACCGAGCTCCCCGCCGGGCGAGGAGGCGTGCTCGAAAGACCTCTTCAGACCGTCGAGCCAAATCGGGTGGACCGCCGGATTCAATGCCGACGAGGTCGCTGATTGAGTCAAGGAGGGATGCGCCGGGCTCGACGTCCTCGGGCTGAGCGAGGCCCACGATGGCATCGCGAAGCACTTCGGACTTGGTGCGGCCCGTCCGTGTGGCAATCCGCCGCAGCAGTGTTTCGGTTTTGGAATCCAATCGTACACTGGTCGGCATGCTTTAGACTACCCGCAAAACTGTGTAGTACAAGTATTGTAGTACAAAGGGAATCCAGCGTCAAGATTCCACTGTGCAGAATATCGGCGGCTTCGAGCGGGTTTTTCAAGTGCCGACTTGATCGGCAGGACGCGCAGCAGGAGACGGCCGGCTCCTGCTGAAAAGACCGCGAGTCGTGCGTAACGTTCCCCCTCAGAACCTCTGGCAGTGTTCCGCCGTAGAGCTCGCCCAGTTCTTGCGGGCCCGCGCCGTCTCGGCCGTGGAGATCGCCGAGACGCTCCTTGACCGCATCTCCGCGCTCGACTCGCTGCTCCACGCCTATGTCACCGTCGACCGCGAGGTGACCCTCGGGCAGGCGCGGGCGGCACAGGACGAACTGGATCGCGGGCACGATCGCGGCCCGCTCCACGGCATCCCCGTCTCGCTCAAGGATGCCATCGACACCGCCAGCATGCGGACGACGTGGGGGAGCAAGGCGTTTGAGCACCGGCGGCCCGAGACCGACGCGTTCGTCACGCGAAAGCTCGCCGATGCGAGAGCGGTGCTCCTCGGTAAGGCTAACCTGCTTGAGTTTTGCGCCGGACCGAGCGACGCGGCGCCGTTCGGCAGGACCGCCAACCCCTGGAAGCCGTCCCACTTCTCCGGCGGATCGAGCAGCGGGAGTGCCGCGGCCGTGGCCGCAGGTTTGGGGCCGATCAGTCTTGGGACCGACACCGGCGGGTCGGTGCGGGGTCCCGCGGCGTTTTGCGGCGTGCCGGGGTTGAAGCCGACGTTTGGCCGCATCGGGAGGTCGGGCGTATTCGAGTTGAGCTTCACGCTCGATCACGTTGGTATCCTCGCGCGACGCGTCGAGGATATCGCGGTGACGATGGCGGCGGTGGCGGGTGAGGATCCCGATGATCCGGGGTCGCTTCGAACATCACCCCCCGACTACCTCGGACTCATGCGGACCGACCGAGCGCGGCCGCCGTTGTTGGTGCCCCGCGCGCATTTCTGGGAAGCCCTCGAACCCGAGGTCGAGCGACTCGTCGAGGACGCCATCGGCGTGTTTCGCTCGCTCGGATATGAGCTTCGTGAGGTGACGATCGACGAGGTCGAGACCATGCATCGGACACACGCGGCGATCGTTCCGGTGGAAGTTGCGTGGCGGCACGGCGATATGGTGGCGGAGATCACCGAGGGCATCGGCCGCAACTTTCGCAAGCGCGTGGCCACGGGCTCGAAGACCTTTGCTACCGCCTACGCGGGGGCGATGCACGCCCGCGCGTCGCTGCAGGCGTCCCTGGCGCGCACCCTGGCGGGAGGCGCCCTGTTGCTGCTGCCGGGATCACCCTGCGTGTCGGTGCCTCTGACCGACCCGTGGGTGACCGGCGAGAAACCACTCGACCCCCTCCGCAGCAAATGGACGGCGCTGTTCAACGATGCCGGGGTTCCTGCGCTCACGGTGCCGTGTGGTTTTACCGCAGAGGGGCTTCCGGCCGCGATCCAGCTGGTCGGTCTGTGGGATGAGGAGCCGCAGGTGTTCCGCACCGCGATCGAGTATGAGCAAGCCACCGGATGGTGGAAGCTTTGGCCGGTTGAAGAGACCACAAAGCGTGCGTGACACTCATCAGCAGAACCTCTGGCAGTGTTCCGCCGTAGAGCTGGCCCAGCTCTTGCGGGCTCGCGCCGTCTCGGCCGTGGAGATCGCCGAGGTCTTGCTCGATCGTATCGCTGCCGTCGACCCGATGCTGCACGCGTACGTCACCGTCGACCGCGACGTAACCCTCGGACAGGCGCGGGCGGCGCAGGCCGAGCTCGACGGCGGACGTGATCGCGGCCCGCTGCACGGCATCCCCGTCTCGCTCAAGGATGCGATCGACACCGCCAGCATGCGGACGACGTGGGGCAGCAAGGCCTTCGAGCACCGGCGACCTGAGGCCGATGCGTTCGTCACGCGACGCCTCACCGATGCGGGGGCCGTGCTGCTCGGCAAGACCAACCTGCTCGAGTTTTGCGCCGGACCCACCCACGCGGCGCCATTCGGCAAGACCGCCAACCCCTGGAAGCGATCCCACTTCGCCGGAGGGTCGAGCAGCGGGGGCGGCGCCGCCGTTGCCGCAGGATTGGGACCGATCAGTCTCGGCACCGATACCGGCGGATCGGTGCGCAATCCCGCGGCCTTCTGTGGCGTGGCAGGGTTGAAGCCGACGTTCGGCCGCATCGGGAGGTCGGGCGTCTTCGAGTTGAGCTTTACGCTCGACCACGTCGGCATCCTGGCGCGGCGCGTCGAGGACATCGCCGTGACGATGGCGGCAGTCGCCGGCGAGGACTCCGACGATTCCGGATCGCTCCGAACGCCGCCTCCCGATTACCTGAGGCTCATGCGGGGCGATCGACCGCGGCCGACCCTGCTGCTGCCCCGCGCGCACTTTTGGGAAGCTGTCGAACCCGACATCGGGCGGCTCGTCGAGGACGCCATCGGCGTCTTTCGCTCGCTCGGGTACGAGCTGCGTGAGGTCACGATCGATCACGCCGAGACCGTGCATCGGACGCACCTGGCGATTACGCCGGTGGACATCGCATGGCGGCACAGCGGGATGGTGGCAGAGATCACCGAAGGGATCGGCCGCAACTTTCGCAAGCGCGTCGCTGCGGGCTCAAAGATCTTCGCTACCGAGTACGCGGAAGCCATGAACGCGCGCGAGGCGCTGCAGGCGTCGCTCGCCCGCACGCTGAAGGGCGGGGCGCTGTTGCTGCTGCCGGGGTCGCCCTGTGCCTCAGTGCCCCTGACCGACTCGATGGCGACCGGTGAGCGGCCGTTCGATCCCATTCTTGGCAAAGGCCTGGCCATGTTTAACGACGCCGGGGTTCCGGCGCTGTCGGTGCCGTGTGGATTTACGTCGGATGGACTTCCGGCGGCGATCCAGCTGGTCGGTCTGTGGGACGATGAGCCGCAGGTGTTCCGGACGGCGATCGAGTATGAGCAAGCGACCGGATGGTGGAAGCATTGGCCGAGGGAGGATCCCCGATGATCGCTCGCCACGCGAAACTTGTCCTGGTGCTGCTGGCGGTGATGCTGATGCTACCGGCGCTCGAGCCGGCCGCGCGGGGAGCCCCCGCCGGGATCACGCGTCCGGTGGTGATCGTGCAGGGGACCGATGTCCCCACGCTCGATCCGATGTTCGCGGAATCCGGGCACTTCGCCAATATCCAGAAACACATGTTTGATTTTCTCATTTCATACAACAAGAAGATGGAGATCGTGCCGGACGCTGCGGAATCGTTCCGCTTGCTGCCCGACCGCGTCACCTGGCAGTTCAAGATCCGCCGGGGGATCAAGTTCTGGAACGGCGAGCCGCTCGATGCGAAGGCGGTCAAGTTCACGTTCGATCGGATCTCGATCCCCGAGCTGCGCCGGCAGGGGCTCACCGACCCGTACGTCCGCCGTGTCGGGCTCGTCCGCGTCGACGTGGTGGACGACTACACCGTGAACTTCGTGCTGCAGCAGCCCTCGATTCTGTTCGTGGTGTATACGACGTTCAACCCGATCCTCGCGCCGGGCTATTACGGACGTGCCACCGTCCAGGAAGCCGCCATCAAACCGATGGGCAGCGGGCCGTGGATGTTCAAAGAGTGGAAGAAAGACGATCACATCACCCTGGTCGCCAACCCGAACTACTGGCGGGGGAAACCGGCGATCGACACGATGATTTGGGGAGCCGTCACCGAAACGTCGACGCGTCTTGCCATGCTCCAGACCGGCGCGGCGGACATCGTCGCCGATCTCGCGCCGGAGGACATCCCGCGGGTCGACGCGGATCCGAATCTCCGCGCGTGCAAGGCCGTTGGGGCGCGGCGGATCCACGTTGGGCTGCCGACGCACGTGCCGCTGTACAAAGACCGGCGGGTGCGCCAGGCGTTCAACTACGCGGTGGACTTTGACGCGATCAACAAGGCGCTGCTCAGCGGTGTCGCGACCGGACGTATGGCCGTCCCGGTGAGCGGCGATCTATGGGTCGATCCCAGCATCAAGCCGTACCCGTACGATGCCGCGCGGGCCACGACGCTGCTGCGGGAGGCCGGTTGGAACGCCGCGACGCCGGTGAACATCATCACCCCGGTCGGCCGCTACGTGAAGGATAAGGAACTAGCGCAGGCAGTGGCCGGGTATCTGCAGCGTGTCGGTGTGCGCGCCGAGGTGCAGACGCTCGAGTGGTCGCTGTTCACCAACCGCCTGTTTCGGGGAGAGTTCACGACGCCGTATCTGGTGGGCTTCGGCTCGCGGTTCTACGGCCCCGACGATCTGCAGGCCGTGTTTACACAGGGTATTTCGGGGTCCGAGTGGGGCGACGCCACCGAGAACGGTCCCCAGGCGAAGAAGCTCTTCGAAGAGCTGCGGACGACGTTCGATCTCAAGCGGCAGCGCGAGATCGTGCACCAGGTGTCGCGCATCTTTGCGGACGAAGCGCCCTGGATCTTCCTCTGGAAGCAGACATCGCTCTTCGGGATCAACCGCCGGCTGAGCTGGGACTGCTTCAGCGACGACCGAATTTACTTGTGGCTGCCGGGCGAGCAGGACGCCCGCGTCACGACGCAGTAGGGCTCACTCCCGACCTGTCGGGTCGTACGCGCCCCGCAGCCCCTCGCCAAAGAGGTTCAGGCCGAGCACCGAGAGGACGATCGCCAGACCGGGAAACGTCACCACCCACCACGAGGTCTGCAGGTACAACCGCCCCTCGTTGACCATGTTGCCCCAGGTCGGCATCGGCGGCTGCACGCCCAGCCCCAGGTATGAGAGCGACGATTCCAGCAGGATGATCCGGCCGATCTCCAGGTTCATCAGGATGATGATGTCCGTCAGCACGTTCTTGAAGATGTGCGCGGTCAGGATGCGCCGGTCGGGCGCGCCGGTGGCGCGGGCCGCCTCGACATACTGCATCTCGCGCACCACCAGCACCTGCGCGCGGATGACGCGTACGTAGCGCACCCACTCGGCGATCACAAACACGAGAATCAGAATGCCGATCCCGCGCCCGAGCACCGCGACCATCGTGATGGCGAGCAGGATGGTGGGAAAGGCAAGCTGGATATCGACGATGCGCATCAGCACGTTGTCGATCGCGCCGCGGTAGAATCCCGCGACCAGACCGAGCGACACGCCCAACCCCGCGGTCACAGCCACGGCCGTCAGCGAGATTCCCACCGTCACGCGCGCGGCGTGCAGCATGCGGCTGAGGATGTCGCGGCCCAGTTGATCGGTCCCCAGCCAGTGCGCGGGTTTCCCCTCACCGCCCCGTGTCGGCGGGGTGAGGCGCGCCGCCAGGTTGACCTCCACCGGGTTGTGTGGCGCGAGCGACGGACCAAACGCCGCCGCGAAGAGCAGCAGCACCACGACCACTGTGCCGGCGACCCCCATCCGGCCCTTCACTGGTAGCGCACCGCCGGATTGATAAACGAGTAGACGATGTCCACGATGAGATTGATCAGCGTGAAGATGGCGGCCGCCACGAGCACACCGGACGTCACGATCGGGAAGTCGCGATTCTCCACGGCCTGGACGATGAGCCGGCCGATCCCCGGCCAGGCGAAGACGTTTTCGGTGATGACCGCGCCGCCCAGCAGCGAGCCCATCTCGAGCCCGACGAGCGTGACGATCGGGATCAGCGTGTTGCGTAGCGCGTGCCGGTAGAGCACGGCGGCCCGCGGCAGCCCCTTCGCGTGCGCGGTCCGGATGTACTGGCGCGACAGCACGTCGATCATGCCCGAACGCGTAAAGCGGGTCAGCACCGCGATGCGCCCAAACGCCAGCGTGGCGACGGGCAGAATCAACCGGTCGAGCGACCCACCCCCCGACGGCGGCAGCAGCGGATACTTCACGGCAAATAGCATGATGAGGACGCTGCCGAAGAAGAACGTAGGCGCCGCGAGCCCGAGCGCGGAGGTGGCGATGACCGCGTCGTCCAGCACCGACGCGCGGCGCGTGGCGGCCAGCACGCCGAGCGGGATGGCGACGACGGTCGAGACCGCCAGCGCCCCGAACGCTAGCAGCATGGTTGCCGGTAGCCGCTCGAGGATCAGCGCCATCGCCGGCGTGTCGTGCCGCAGCGACCGGCCAAAATCGCCGCGGACCGCCCGCGTGAGAAAGTGAAGGTACTGCACAATGACCGGCCGGTCGAGCCCCATGATCTTGCGGAACTCCTCGACCTGCCGGGGCCCGGCGTCGGCGCCCAGCATCATCGAGATCGGATCGCCGCTGGCAAACACCGCAAAAAACGTGATCGCCGACACCCCCAACAGCACCAGCACGCTGTATGCGAGCCGTCTGAGGATGTAGGCGATCACCGGGCCGGGTGTTCTACTGCACGCTCACGTTCGTGAAGGTGAAGATCTCAAACGGGCTCGGCTTGAAGTCCTTCACCCGCTTGTTGAGGCCGTAGACCCCGGGAATGGTCATCAAGTTGAACGACAGCATGTTCTCGTGCACGTACGAATCCACCGCCGCGACCATCTTCGCGCGCTTGACGCGGTCGGCCTCGCCCATCTGCTCGTGGATCAAGTCGTCGAGCTTGGGATCGACGATGTAGAGCGCCTCGCGCTGCGAGTCGAACGTGCGGAAGACCTGGTCGGGCTCGCCGGTGCTGTTGCCTGACGACAGCATGAAGACGCCCTTGAACTCCTTCCTCGTGCGCATGCTGGCGAACACACCCCACTCGAAGACCTTGAAGTCGACGGTGAAGCCGGCCTTGTTGAGGAAGTCGGCGATCGCCAGGCCCACCTCGTGGTCGAGCAGGAAGCGCCCTCGGCCGATCATGAAGGTCAGCGGCAATCCGTTTGGATAGCCCGCCTCGGCCAGCAGCCGCTTCGACCTCGCAGGGTCGTAGATGTAGGGCTTCAGGTTCTGGTTGTAGCCCCACGAGAATCGGTCCAGCCAGCCGGTCTGTCTGCCGGCCTGCCCACCGTAGATCGCGATGTTGATCGCGCGGGTGTTGATCGCGTGCGCGATCGCCAGCCGCACGCGCTTGTCATTGAGCTCCGGTGTGGTGAGGGCCGCGAACTCGATCAGAACGCGCCGCACGGTTGGCGCAAAGGTGACCGTGGCCCGGCCGCTGGCATTTACGCGCGCGGCGTCCGCCGGCGGGATGCCGTCGACGATGTCCGCGGTCCCGGCCAGCAGTTCGGCCACGCGCGTCGCCTCGTCCGGCACCTGTTTGAAGACGAGCGTTTTCACCTTTGGCGGGCCGCCCCAGTAGTTCGCGTTGGCCTCCATCACGATTTCTTCACCCCTGACCTGGCGGAGAAACTTGAACGGCCCCGTGCCGACCGGCTTCGCAAAGAACGCGTCCTTGCCCATGCGTTCGAACGTATCCTTGGGCAGCATCGCCATGCGGCCGAAGTCCTGCGGGACCGCGACGGACGGGGTCTTGGTGCGGATCCGCACCGTGTAGTCGTCGATGGCTTCCGCGCGCTCGATGAACGAGTAGATCCGTCCCCAGATCGAACGCGTCGCAGGGTCGAAGATGCGCGTGATGCTAAAGACCACGTCCTTCGACGTGAACGGCGCGCCGTCGTGCCACTTCACACCCTTGCGCAGCTCGAAAACCCACGACGTCGGCGACTCCCACTTCCACGAGGTGGCCAGATACGGGGTCAGCTTGCCCTCTTCGTTCACACGGGCGAGCGGGTCGAACATCGCGTACTGCACGTGGAACGACGAGTTGAGGAACTCAACGTGCGGGTCGGCGACCAGCGGGAGCAGCGACTGGACGAACGTCAGCGTGCCCCGCGGCGCCTGTTGAGCCGCCACCGGTGCGCCCGCCCCGGCCAGCAGCGAGGCGGCGAGCAGCGATGTCGCCAGCACGGCGACGACAATCCTGCGTGATATCAGCACTGTGTGCCCTCCTCCAAACAAGTCTCTACCAGGTTGGCCGGGGTGCCCACCGCGTGCCGGGGTGATCCTTTGGAATCACACCGTAACACCAGTCGCCCGGCCGCACGGGGTAGTTGCGCGCCCAGTACGCGAGATAACCATCCATCGGGCTGACCAAATCCTCGATCACCTCGAAGGTGAATGGGTTGAGGACGCGGCCGAGCCGCTCGCCCTGCTTCACCTCGCGGCCAAAAACGTCGACGGCGTGTTCCGGGATCATGTAACCGCCCGCGCGCGGGTTCACGCGGTGCACCGTTTCGTACAACAGATACCGCTCGGGGAGCCGCATCGTGCCCGCCGTCATCCCCAGGTGGATCATGACGTTGTGGATCCCCTGCAGGTTCATCTGCAGCCATGTTTCTTCCTGGTCGCGGTCGAACCCCGCCCCACCCAGCATGCTGCCGCAGCACGGCACGCCGAGCACCTCGCCGGTGTAGCCCTGACTCGAGCGCGGGCCCGGCCACCCAGTCGCCATGTGGGTTGCGAAAATCAAAGGGTTCCCAAAGGCGAGGCTCATATCGAGACTTTTCTTGGCGACGTCTTTGTTGGAGTAGTCGACGCCGACGATCGAT
>JBGQGY010000127.1:0-9936 GCA_041497675.1 bacterium
CGATGTCGATAATGGGCGCGCCGTACCCCTCGAGCGATTGAGTATGGAGCACTGATGGGTCGGCCGTCGGGTCCACCTGGCGGAGTGGGGTCTGCGGGTCGAGCCACTGCGCGTTCTGCTCGTAGCCGTTGAAGATGAAGGGCCGGCCGACAAAACCATCGTCGATCAGGGACTTCGCGTACTGGATGCCCGGGCTGTACCGAAACGTGAATCCGAGTTTTGTCTTCACGCCCTTGCGCTTCGCCATCTCGGCGGTCCGTAGAGTCTCGCGGGAGTCGTAGGCGACGGGTTTCTCGCACAGGACGTGCTTGCCGGCCTCCAGTGCCGCGACGGCCAGCTCGTGGTGCGTGTGCGACGGCGTCGCAATGTCGATGACGTCGAGATCCGCGCGTGAGACGGTCGCCTGCCAGTCGCTGGTGGCCTCGCGGACGTGAAACTGCCGGGCGGCATCGTCGGCCAACCCGCGCTCGACGTCACAGATGACTACGACCTCGCAGCGCGGGTCTCGCTGCCAGCCGGGGATGTGGGCGATCTTCGCCCACCTGCCGGCTCCGAGCATGCCAATTCTCAGCTTGTCTTTTGTCATGTCCCTACATCCTCTCCTCGATCTTCGTCCGTGACGCTAGACTCGCAACCGCGGGTCGAGGACGTCGCGTAGACCATCGCCCAGCAGATTGATCGCAAAGACGGCCCCCATGATGGCGAGCCCGGGAAACAGCGCGACCCACCACGCGTGCTCAAGAAATCCTCGTCCTTCCGCCAGCATGTTGCCCCACTCCGGGGTGGGAGGCTGGATGCCAAGCCCCAGGAAGCTCAAGGTGGCACCCGTGATGATCGCGCCGGCAATCCGCAGGGTCGCCAGCACGGTCAGCGGGGCCATGGTATTTGGGAAGATGTGCCGGAAGATGATCGAAAGGTCGCGGCATCCGACCACGCGAGCCGCGAGCACGAACTCACGCTCCTTCAGACTTAGTACCGTCCCACGCATGATGCGGACGTAGTCTGGAATCGCGGCGATGCCGACGGCAATCATCAGGTTGCGAAGGTTACTGCCCAGCGTCGCAATGATCGCAAGCGCCAGCAGGATCCCCGGGAACGCGAGCAAGATGTCGACGAATC
The DNA here is from genome assembly GCA_041497675.1 of bacterium. Classification (GTDB taxonomy): domain Bacteria; phylum Sysuimicrobiota; class Sysuimicrobiia; order Sysuimicrobiales; family Humicultoraceae; genus JBGPNN01. The sequence continues at coordinate 1,120 of JBGQGY010000127.1, forward strand.
GCATGATGAGGGTGTCGGTGCGTCCGCCATAGTACCCCGCGACGAGCCCGAGGGTCACGCCCGTGAAGGCCGCGATCCCCACCGAGACCAGGCCGACCAAGAGCGAGATGCGCCCGCCCCAGAGGACGCGGGTAAAGATGTCCCGCCCGAAACGGTCGGTGCCCATGAGGTGCTCGGGGTGTGGAGGCTCAAGTGGCGCGCGTTGGTTTGTCCTGATGGGACTGTAGGGGCTGAGCACGGGCGCCAGAATCGCCGTGAGCGCGATCGCCAGGAGGAGGGTGCCGCCGACGATCGCGCTGCGGCTGCGCAGAAGGCGGCGCAGCGCATGTCTCGCCGGACTTGGGCCGGTACGCGAGGGCGGCTGCTCCTGCATGCTGACGTCTCTCTCAGCCGTAGCGGATCCGAGGGTCGACGAGCGTATACAGCGCGTCGATGGCAAGATTGACCAGGACGTAGGCCGTGGCGCCAAACAATACCGTGCCCTGCACCAGCGGGAAGTCCCGGCTGAGGATCGCGTCGACGGCCAGCCTGCCCACGCCCGGCCGCGAGAAGATCGTCTCAGTGACCACGGCCCCGCCGAGCAGCGCCCCCAGCTGGAGGCCGATCATGGTGATCACGGGGATCAGGGCGTTCTTGAGCGCGTGACGGAGGACCACGACGCGACGGGCCAGACCCTTGGCGCGCGCCGTCACGATATACTCCTGGCTCAGCACTTCGAGCATGCCCGAGCGAACCAGCCGGGCCAGGAGCGCGGAGGAGATGAATCCGAGTGCCAGGGCCGGCATGATGAGGCGTTCGATCCCGCCCTGCCCCGTGGCCGGAAGCCAGCCAAGGGTGAACGAGAACAGTAAGATCATCAGGAGGCTCGAGTAGAAGACCGGCATCGACACGCCAAGGATGGCAAACGCCATCGCCGCGGTGTCCAGCCAGGTGCCGTGCGCGAGCGCCGCCACGACGCCCGCCGTCACGCCCGTCAACACGGCCAGTGTCAACGCGGCGAGCGTCAACTGCACCGTGCCGGGCAGCACCTCGACGATGCTGTCGAGCACCGGGCGCTGGTTGCGGAGTGCGCGCCCGAGGTCGCCGCGGACAACGTGGCTCGCGTAGTCGACATACTGCACCCACAACGGCCGGTCGAGGCCGAGTTCGTGGCGGAGGACGGCCGCGCGTTCCTCCGTGAGCGGCTTGTCTCCGGCAAAGATCGATACTGGATCGCCGGGCACCAGGTGGAGCATGAGAAACGTCAGGACCGAAATGCCGATCAGCACCGGGATCAGTTGGAGGAGTCGTTGGGCGATGAACGAGGCCATGGCGCGTCCGGCGACTGCCTGGTGAGCGTCAGCGCGCGCCCGTCAGGCGCAAGTGAGGGGGCGCGGCGACACTGTCATCACCGCGCCCGTCACGTAGACTTCGCGCCACCGTGCTCAGCGTCTACTTCTTGATCTGGACGTCGTACAGCCACACGTAGGACGCCAGCGCATCCAGGTGGTCGCCCTGGACCTCGGCCCGTTTGGCATTGTGCGTCACGGTATCGACCAGCGGGACGACGACGGCATCCCGAAGCACGCGCTGCTGGATCTCGGCGTACACTTGCGCGCGTCGAGCCTTGTTCGTGAGGCCCGCGGCCTGCTCGAGCATCCGGTCGACCTCCGGCACCTGATACTGCCCGCGGTTGAACGCGTTGATGTTGGATGAGTGGAAGAGGGTCCGCAGGACGTCGGGGTCCCCGTACGAGAACCACATGAAGTTGACGTCGAACCGCTTCTGCCGGCGCACCTCAGTGAACGCGCCGCGCTCCAGCGCCGTCACCTTGACGTCCATGCCGATCTCCCGCAGGCTGGCCTGGACCGACTCGGCCATCGCGCGGTCGCGCGGCCGCCCGATGATCGGGAAGTCGACCACAAGTTTCTGGCCGCCCTTTTCGCGGATTCCATCCGACCCGACCCGCCAACCGGCCTCTTCGAGCGTCTGCTTGGCCTTTGTGGGATCGAAGCTGTAGACTTTCTCAGTCGCCGGATCATAGCCGAAGGTCGGGCGCATCAACGGGCTCCAGGCCACCTTGTTCAGACCCTGGAACACGGACTTGTTCAGCCCCTCGCGGTCGACGCCGTACTCCATCGCCCGCCGCACCGCCAGCTCGCTGACGGGGCCCTTGCTGGTGACGTTCAAGAGCAGCACAAATCCTGACCCAGGCTGCCCCTTATCGATGACCGTAATTCTCGAGCTCCGCTTCAGGGACGCATATTCGAGCGGCGCCAGGTCATTAATGTACTGGGTTTCGCCGCTCCGGAGCGTCCCCGTCCGGACGGAATCCTCTGGAATGATCTTGAAGATGACTTGCTCGAGATACGCGGGCCCTTTGTGTTTGAAGTACGATGACCCCCAGTTGTAGTCCGGATTGCGCACGAGCGTGACGTGGTCCTTTGGCACCCATTCCTTGAAGATGAACGGCCCGGTCCCCACGGGATGCCGGTCAAACTCGGCGAGACCCATCTTCTTGACCGCCGTGGGAGAGACGATCCCCAGATAGCCGTTCAGGTTGGTGAGCAGCGGGGTGTACCCTTCCTTCATCTGGATTCTCACAGTGTAGTCGTTGACGATTTCCGTGCGATCATACGGCCCAATCTGGTCGTGCGACTGCCCGGCCTTGGTGGCCGGGTCGACGATGCGGTCCATCGAAAACTTGACCGCCTCGGCGTTGAACGGTGTCCCATCGTGGAACTTGACGCCCTGCTTCAGTCGGAACGTATACGTCTTGGCGTCCTGGGAGACCGCCCACGACTCAGCGAGCCCCGGGACAAACACGCCCGGCTCCGGTTCCCAGACCAGTGGCTCGACGACATTGAGCGTCACGCGGATCGTCGAGTCGAAGTCGGTGGCCGCGGGATCCATGTGGTCATCGAAATCGAATCCGCCGATGACCAGGGTGCTCCCGGCCGGAGCCGCCCAGGCGATCCTCTGTATCCCGGTGGCGCCCAGGGCGGCCGCCCCTGCCAGGGCTCCGGCCCGGGCAAGAAACTCCCGACGCTTCAGTCGTCCACTATCCATAAGACGTCCCCCCTTTGAGCAATCTCACGTAGTGAGAATTAGAGTCTGCCACGATTTCACCTGTCGAGGTTACCCATCGCCCAACGGTAGGTCGACCCACCTCCGCTGGTGGTGCGACCGTTCAACCGCGTTGATCACTTCCTGAACCCGGGCGCCGTCCTCGAAGCTCCCCTGGTTGCGGGGGCTCGCGCCGAGGATCTCATCGGCAAAATCCTTGATCAGATTCGCGTAGAAGAGCGTGCGCCACAACTCTCGCGGATTGCCGCCGGTCGGGTAGAAGCGCTGCGGAATCTCAACCTGCTTGAATTCGACGTCATCGGGCGTGGCCAGTTTGATCGTTTCCGCCACGCCGAACTCCTGGATCAGCCGGCAGATGATGGCGCCCTTCCGGCCGTAGATGCGCGCTTCGACGCCGGGGTAGTTGCCGATCGTGATATACGACGTCTGGATGGACCCGATGGCGCCGTTAGCGTACTCGACCACGTGAATGTCGCCGTCATCGATGTTCATCCGCATCATCCGCCCGGTGGCGCGCACCATCCGCTCGGGGATGAAGTTCTTCATCACCCCGACGCACCGCGCGTAGGCGGCGCCGACCCACCACATGCCGATGTCGATGATCGGCGCGCCATAGCCTTCAACGGATGACGTGTGGAGTACCGACTGGTCGGCGGTGGGGTTGACCTGGCGCAGGGGCGTTTGCGGGTTGAGCCACTGCGAGTTCTGCTCGTACCCGTTGAAGATGAAGGGGTCGCCGACAAACCCTTCGTCGAGGAGCGACCTCGCATACAGGACACCCGGGCTGTATCGGAACGTGAATCCGAGCTTCGTCTTCACGCCCTTCCGCTTCGCCAGCTCGGCGGCCCTCAACGTGTCGCGGAAGTCATAGGCGACCGGCTTCTCGCACAGCACGTGCTTACCCGCCTCAAGCGCCGCAACCGCGAGTTCGTGGTGTGTCTGCGACGGAGTCGCGATGTCGATGACGTCCAGATCCGGGCGCGCCACGGTCGACTGCCAGTCGCTCGTGGCCTCGCGGACACCGAACTGACGCGCGGCCTCATCGGCCATCTCGCGTTTGACGTCGCAAATCACCACAACCTCGCACCGGGGGTCACGCTGCCACCCGGGTATGTGGGCGCCCTTGGCCCACGTGCCGGCCCCGAGCATGCCAACTCTCAGCTTGCCGCTCGCCATGCCACGCTCCTGGGATGAGTCGTCCTCAGTAGTTTCCGCGGGCGCCCGGCATCCCCCTGTCGATGCGCGGGCAGGAAACACCGACTCCACCGACGCTCAACTGGCGCCGGCGGAGCCGCGGTTCGGGATCTGGAATTGACGGGTGCCGTGGGCGCTACTGCACCAGGATGCGGTGGCCCGACACCAGGAGGATCAACAGGAAGATGACCAACGCGAGGACGAACGTCTCGAGCTGGCCATCCTCGTCGTGGAACAGGCGACGTCGAAGCGCGGCGCGCATGGCTGAACCCCCTTGGCTACTGGACGATGATGCGCCGGCCGGCAATGACGAGCCACAGCACGAAGATAATCAGCAGCCAGGTAAGAACCTCCTGGCCGCTTTCGTCACGGTAGAGGTTGCGCAGAGCCCGAACAATCGGATCGAGCCACAGGTCCACGATCTCACCTCCGCGCAGATTTTGGCCGCGACCCCGCCCACAGCGTAATCGGTTGCGTCCGGTCGATCAAGGGCCCGCGGGGCTAGATGCGGATGTCGACGATCGCCGAGACACCCACACCCGGGACCCGCCGGAACGCCTTCCAAGGCTGCAGGTTGTCGACCGGCACGTAGGCTTTGATCCGGAACGCGGTCTGGAAATCGGCCTCCAGCAGCGCGACCGCCTCGACCTTGTTCACCGCCGAGACCGGGCCCGAGACCTGCGCGGCTCCGATATAGGCGCCGCTCGGATTGCCGAGACCAATCGAAATACTGAGGACCGGGACGACCTTGGTCTGCGCCCGCACCGCGACGCCCTTGTTCTGCAGCAGGTCGTTGATGAAGTTGTTGATCTGCGGCCCGAAGGTCTTGACCGCCGCGCCGACTCCCAGCGTCTTGATGATGCTGAAGACATTCTGCCCGTAGGCGGTTGCCGTGAGGCTCGCGCTGAGAACGGCAGTCACAACGACGAGGGCGATAACACGAGACAGACGCATCGTAGACCTCCTGTGCAAATGATCTTCCGCTCTCTATCTTACCCGCTTATCAGCCCGGACAGTTGGCGGGCGTAGTCGGGGGCCGGCGCGCCCTCTTCGTGGGTGAAGTAGGCATAGACGTCCTTCTTGGCCGCCAGCTGCTCCCGGATCCGATCCGCCCAGGCCTGCAGCGCGTCGGGCGGATAGGCCGAGCGATGCAGGCGTAGGTAGACGATGGGTCCCACGAACGTCATGACCGGCTCGTCTTCGTCTGATTCCATGATGACCAGCGCGGCGCGATGCTCGGCGAGCGCGGCGTAGACCTCGTCGGTATACCATGATTCGTGTCTGAACTCGAGCGCCAGCGGCATCGGCGGCAGGGCGTAGAGAAAGTCGTTCAGCAGGGGCAGGTCGCGTCGCAGCGATGGCGGCAGTTGAAACAGCAGCGGGCCGCGGCGATCTTTGAGCCCGGAGATACGCTCGAGTTGCACGCGGACCAGCTCGTCGACGTCTTTCAGGCGCCTGTTGTGCGTAATCTGCCGGCTGGCCTTGATGCTGAAGCGAAACCCAACCGGGGTGGCGCGCCGCCACTCCTCGACGTGCTCGGTGCGTGGGAAGCGGTAAAAGGTGTTGTTCAGCTCGACCGTCGAGAAGACGCCGCTGTAGTGCTCTAGCATCTGGTCGGCGGGCAGGCCCTTCGGGTAAAAGGTCCCCCGCCACTCCGGATAACTGAACCCCGATGTGCCGACGTACAGTTTCGCCGAGGCCCGTGTCGCCGCCATCCGCGTACGCGGCTCACGCGGCGGGCGAGGCGGCGTCGATCGCCATCAGCGTATCCATCAGCACCTGGACCCCGGCGGCGATGTGCGCGGGCGAGGTGAATTCGGCGGGGGAGTGGCTGATACCGTCCCGGCTGGGCACGAAGATCAGCCCCGCGGGCACATGGGGCGCGAGGATCTTGGCGTCGTGCCCGGCCCACGACGGCATGCTGATGGCGTGCAGACCCCGACGCGCGGCCTGTGCCAACGCCAGGGAACGGATGCCGTCATCGAGGGGCTGAGGCGGCAGGCTGTCCCAGGGATCGAGCGTGACGCTCAACCCAAAGGCGCGTGCCGCGGCTTTGGCAGCCGTCTCGACGTCGGCGCGCAGCCGCGCGAGGCGTGCGTCTTCGCCGCTGCGGACTTCGACGCGCACTCTCGCAGCGCCGGGAACGACGTTGGTGGCGCCGGGGTCGACGTCGATCTTGCCCACGGTCGCGACGGTGGCGCCGGCTGATGCCAGGGCGAGACGTCTGACGTCTAGGACCAGTGTCGCGGCGCCCCACAGCGCGTCGCGCCGCATCGCCATCGGTGTCGTGCCCCCATGATTGGCCTGACCGATGAACGTCGCGGTCGTCCGGCAGATCCCTGCGATCGCGGTCGCGGCGGCGGCATCGAGTCCTTCCGCGTGCAGACGGGGTCCCTGTTCAATGTGGAGCTCGAGGTAGGCGGCCAGCCGCGGTGGGTCGCGGTGGGGGAGGGGACAATCCCACGCGGCGGCGCGTTCGGCGAGCGTGCGGCCCTCGCGGTCGCGTATCGTGCGCATCTGCTCGTCGGGTAACTCGCCGACCACCGCCCGCGAGGTGAGACAACCGATGCCAAACGAATGGCCTTCTTCGTCCGCGAAGGCCAGGGCCGCGTAGGGTCTGCGCAGCGACGCGCCCGCATCTCGCAGCGCCTGCGCGCATTCGACCGCGCCGACCACTCCCAGCGCCCCGTCGTAGATCCCGCCCATGGGCACCGTGTCGAGATGCGAACCCGCGGAGAGCGCCGCCCCGTGTCCCGGACCAAGACCGGCCAGGTTGCCGGCGCCGTCGATCGCGGGATCGAGCCCGGCCTCCCGCAGCCATCCCGCAACGAGCAGACAGGCCTGCGCGTGCGCGGGCGTGAAGGAGAACCGGCTCATCCCGCCGCGCGGGTCGCGCCCGATCGCGGAGAGTTCCTGCAGCCGGCGACTCACCCGGTCACCGTTGATACGCACGTCGCTCGACGCCACGGGGGTGCTCACCAAGATCTGCCGCCAGGGCAGGAAATCACATCGTTCGCGCGAACGCGATGACAGCGCAGCACACACAACCGTTGGTGTGACAAGGGGCCGGTCCCTTCGTGTCCTCCGTCGGCATTTCCTCCTGCGCCAGTACCAGCATAAGGAGAGCTCTATGAATGTGCTCATCGCCTCGTACCTCGAGCCCGCGTACGTCGAGCGCATCCGCGCCGAGGACGGAGTACAACTCATGTACGAGCCGTCGTTGCTCCCCACCCCGCGGTACACCTGCGATCACGTGGGACATCCATTGAAGCGCTCCGAGCGCGAGGAGGCCCGGTGGCGAGAGCATTTGACCTGGGCCGAGGTGATGTTCGACTTCGACTATCCGAACCTCCGCGCGCTGGCCGGGCTGATCCCCAATGTGCGATGGATCCAGGCCACCAGCACCGGCATCGGGCAGACGTTGGTACGCAGCGGTCTGATCGATGCGCCGATCGTCTTTACAACCGCGCGCGGCGTCCACGCGCGGCCGCTGGCCGACTTTGCGCTTATGGCGATGCTGTGGTTCGCCAAAGACGGCTTCCGCATGGTCCGCGAGCAGGCCGCGCACGGGTGGCAGCGGTACTGCGGGCGCACGCTCTCGGGGGCAACGGTGGCCGTCGTGGGGTTGGGGACCATCGGGCGCGAAGTGGCCCGGTACTGCCGCTTCATGGGGATGCGGGTGCTCGGCACCAGGCGCAACGCCGAAACGATGGCCGGTCTGGACGGCATGCTCGACCGGCTGGTGCCGACCTCGGCGCTGAAGGCAATCTTGTCCGAGGCCGATTTCGTCGTCCTGGCGGTCCCGCACACACGTGACACGGAAGGGTTGATCGGCGCCTCCGAGATCGCGGGGATGAGGCGTGGCGCGGTGCTGATCAACCTGGCCCGCGGCGCGGTGGTCGACGAACCGGCAATGATCGCGGCCCTCCAGAGCGGGCAGCTCGGCGGCGCCGCCCTGGACGTCTTCGCGAAGGAACCCCCGGACCCGGGCAACCCACTGTGGGACCTGCCCAACGTCCTCGTGAGCCCGCACTCGGCGAGCACCGTCGACAGTGAAAATGCGGCGCTGACTGATCTCTTCTGCCAGAACCTCGGCCGGTATCGCAAGGGCGAGCCGCTGCTGAACGTCTTCGACCGCGAGCGCTTGTACTAGCCGGGGAGGACGGCGACCACGTCGACCTCCACCCGCAGGTCCGGACTGCCGAGACCGGCAACGATCAGACCCGTGTGCGGCGGGCGGTGGCTGCCCAGGTGCTCGAACCGAACGGCGCTGACCGCGGGCGAATCGGCGCGGTCCACAAGATAGGTCGTCATCTTCACGATGTGAGCCCAGTCCGCCCCGGCGGCCTTCAGCACCTTCCCGATGTTCGCGTACACCTGCCGGGCCTGGGCCGCGGCGTCTCCGGCGCCAACCACATTGCCTTGCGCGTCGCGCGCCACCTGCCCGGCCAGGTAGAGCGTGTTCCCGGCGCGGATAGCGTGGACGTAACTCGGTGTCGTGTACATGCCTTCAGGTTGGATGATCTTCAGCATGTCGCGCGCTTTCGACCCCGCCGA
>JBGQGY010000128.1:0-9750 GCA_041497675.1 bacterium
CACGCAGCCGGATGCGCGGGTCCGCATCCTCGAGACATCCGGCGAGGAGCGCCTGGGCGTCGTCCGGCCCCAATCGGGCCAGCGCGTCGACCGCCTCGCGACGGACCCGGTACTCGGCGTGGTGCAACAGTCGGTTGAGATACGGGAGCACGCGCGGGTGCTCGAGACGCCCGAGAATGCTGGCGATGTTTCGCACCAGATACCAGCGGGGATCCGAGGCATGCTGGCCGATCTCATCCACGCGATCCCGGCACAGCAGCACGATGAGATCGCACAGCAGCGCGCGCATGCCGGCACGCTGCTCCTGCCCGAGCGCGCCGACCAGTGGGCTCACCAGCTCGGGGCCCAGGATTTTCAAGCACGGGTAGATCTCGCTCTCGGTGATCGCGTGGCGCTTCTCCCACAGCGTCGAGAGGAGGACCTGGAGAAGCGGTCCGTGCGCGAATGCGTGGAGCAGATCCGCCGCCGTCTTGGACCGGCCGGTCTTCGCCGGGGTGACCATGCTCCTGAGAGCCTGGAGCATGTCGGCGACGACCGCGAAACGATGGTGATCGGCCAACCATCGGAGGTGCCCTTCCAGGGCGCCGGCGGCATCGCTCAGTTCCTGCTCATCTTCCTCATAGCGCATGACGTCGACCAGCGTCCGGGCCACCGGTTCGACCACCCCGGCTTCGTCCATCGCCTGCGCCTCCTTCACACACGACGCGGACTCATCCGGGCCGAGCTCTACCAGGATGTCATCGAACTCCACGTGGCGTTGCGGCCGAGGGGCGGTGGCTCTGGGCGCCGGGAGCCTGGCCATGATGGCCGAGGTCAGTCCCGCGGCATCGCGCCCGGAAGACACCAGGCGGGCTTCGAGGGCAGAGATCACGGCTTTGGTCTTGTCCGAATCGATCGCCAAGGGGAAGATGGCCTCCACCTGCTCGGCGACCCGCTTCCTCACATCCCCGGCGGACAGCGTCCCAGCGGCCATCATGTCAAAGATGAACTCGGCGAGACGTTCATTGGGGAGGTGGTTGAAGAGGACCCTGGCGCTGTCGTTGTCGATCACGCGCGAAAGCAGCGTGCGCATCAACTGACCCCGCAGGGGCTCCTTCAGCAACAGTTGCGCTTCCGCCAGGTTATCGTAGAGCTGTTCCTGATCCTCCACCGGCTCGTCGACTATCAGCCGGTCGAGGTGTTTGATCGTCTCGAACGCCAGCGCTCCCTGTGCGTCTTCGCCGGGGCGTGTGGTATCGGTCTTGCTGCACAGTTCCTCGAGGAGCGTATGCGCCTGAGCCGGGTCGTGCCGCAGGGCTTCGATGACACGCTCGCGCTCATCCGGGGAAAGCCGGTGCGGGCCCAGGACGTTTGGAACGGTTGCCGCGGTGCCGGGCTCGATGACCGCCTGGAATTGAAACGCCCGTTCCACGACCTGGATGTTCTCCACACCGCTCTGCCACAGCAGGTGGGCGGCGCCGCCGGCGGCATCGATCTGGCCGCGGTCCTTGCCGACGATGGACAGAAACGACGTCACCTCTTCGGTCTTGACCGCCGGCATCACGAAAAACTTGGCAATCTTCCGCACATAGAGCAACGACGCGAGGCTGCCGAACGTCCCATCTTTAAAGGAGAGGCTGCCCACCCATAACTCCTGGCGGGCGACCCGCGCGGCGAATGGACCGTAAGCGGCGGTGTACTGTTGCAGCTTCGTGAGGAAGTCGGTGACGGCCCGATCCGTCACCGGATGAGGCAGCGGAAACAAGGCGAGGGTCTTCGCTGCGACTCCAAAGCCGCGCAGAAGGCCCTCAATGAGCTGCGCCTTGGGATCCATCGCGCACCTTCCCCCTGCAGGTGTATGCCCTTCTTGACGCCCATCGGGACGCGGACCTAGGCTGGGTTTGACGTCGGGAGGTCCGAAATGGGCGATCGGTTTCCAAAGGTACGTGCGGCGGTAGTGCAGGCGGCGGCCGTGGTCATGGACCGGGAGGCGACCGTTCACAAGACGGTGCGGCTCATCGACCAGGCGGCGTCGCAGGGCGCGCGGCTCATCGTGTTCCCGGAGGCGTTCATCCCCGCGTATCCGTGGGGGGTCCGCTTCGGCACACGCATCGGCGGGCGCACGCTCGAAGGCCGGAAGGCCTGGGCGCGCTACTGGGCCAACGCCGTCGACGTCCCGGGGCCGGTCACCGAAGCGATCGGCCTCGCCGCACGACGGGCCGAAGCCTATGTCGCCATCGGCGTCATTGAGCGCGACAGCACCTTCAGCCGTGGGACGGTCTACTGCACGCTGCTCTACTTCGGTCCGGACGGGCGCCTGGTCGCCAAACACCGAAAGCTCATGCCCACGGCGGGTGAGCGCTACATCTGGGGCGCCGGAGACGGGAGCACCCTGCCCGTGATCGAGACGCCGTTTGGGCGCCTCGGCGGGCTGATCTGCTGGGAGAACTACATGCCGATGGCGCGCATGGCCATGTACGGCAAGGGCGTCGACCTCTACGTGTCACCGACGGCCGACACGCGCGACACCTGGCAGGCCACGATCCGGCACATCGCGTGCGAGGGGCGCTGTTTCGTCCTCTCAGCCTGCCAGTTCGTGACGAAAGATATGTACCCGGCGGATTTTGAGACCCTCGACGAGCTTGACGACGCGCCGCACGTGCTCGCGCGCGGCGGCAGCGCCATCGTCGCGCCGCTCGGCGAGTATCTTGCGGGTCCGCTATTTGGCGAGGAAGGGATTCTCACCGCGGACCTCGACCTGGCCGCGGTCGTGCAGGGGCGGTTCGACTTCGACGTGGCGGGTCATTATGCTCGGCCGGACGTCTTTAGGCTGACGGTCAATGAGCGGCCGGCGCCGCCCGTCCAGACGGTGCAATGGGGGCCTGAGGCCGAAGTGACGCCCGCCACCTGAGCCCGGCTACTCTTCTTCGATATGCGCGTGGTGTTCGATGGTCACGCAGCCCTTGAGAGTCTGCGCCCAGGGCAGCGGGTTTCGAAATCTTCGACAGATGAATGACATCGCTCATGGCGTCCCTCCAGGTGTAGGTGGCGGCAGGCGCCGCGGCCCCCAGTCATAGGCCGGCGCATACCGCTCGTGATGGATGATGTCCCGCAGCGGCCGCCAGGGGCGCGGTCGCGGGTCTTCTCGGCCGTAGCCGAGGATGACCATCCCGACAGGGGTGACGTGCGGCGGAAGACCGAGCACTGCCTGCACGTGTTCTTCGTGAAAATCACCGATAAACGCGGCTGCCAGTCCCTCATCGATCGCCGACAGCATGAACAGCAGGGCGGCGAAGGCCACGTCCGCGTAGAGGTATTTGCCCGCGCCGCGCGCCCCGTACCGCTCGGCCTCGCGTACGATGTCGCCGCAAAACACCACGGTTAGATCCCCCGCGTCGGGGCGCGCCCCGCGGCTCCAGGAGGCCGCCGCCAGCCCGCGCCGGATCTCGGGCGCACGGACCACGATCAGTTCGAGCGGCTGGGTATGCCCCGCGCTCGGCGCGCGTTGCGCCGCCCTCAGCAGCCGGCGCAACGTCGGATCGGGGACGGGCCGCGTCTCGAACGCGCGGATCATCCGCCGGTGGCGGAGCACGTCTCGGAACTCCATTGATGCCTCCCCTCAGGCGGCGGTCCTTTCTCTGGGCCCGGCGGCAACCCCTGCCGCCGTCGCCAGGGTTCGCCGCGTCGCGGACGAAGATGCACGCAGCGGCCGTCCACGTACCCACGTGGGGCGCGGGCACGCAGTGGAGGTGCGGCATGAGCGGGCGGACCGTGATCGTCACCGGGGCGTCGAGCGGTATCGGCGCGGCGGCGGCTCAGGCGTTTGGCCGAGCAGGCGACCGCGTCGTACTCACCGCCAGGCGCCTGGACCGCCTACAGGCGGTGGCATCGGGTCTCCCCGATGCCCTGGTGGTGGCCGCCGATCTGACGCGGCGTGAGGATATCGCGAGAATCATCGCGGAGGCGGTGGGGCGGTACGGCGCGGTCGACGTGCTCGTGAATAACGCGGGGTTTGGGCAGTACAACTGGCTCGAGCAGCTTGCCGAAGATGACATCCGCGCCCAGATCGGCGTCAACCTGATCGCGCCCATCCTGATGACCCGGGCCGTGTTGCCCGACATGCTTGCGCGCCATCGCGGCGTCATCATTAACGTCGGATCCGTGGCCGGCAAGATCGCGACGCCGACGATGTCGATCTACAACGCGACGAAGTTCGGACTCGACGGATTCAGCGAAGCGCTACGGCGAGAGGTGGGGCCGCAGGGCGTGCACGTCTGCGTCATCTCTCCCGGGCCGGTTGAGGGAACTGAACTTGGGAGGGTCCGCCGTGAGAAGAGCGTCGGGCTCGCGATGGCCGGTGGGAGGTTGCGTTCCCTGCGCTGGCTGCGTACCGACACGGAGCGCGTGGCCCGAGCCATCGTTGGTCTGGCGAACCGACCCCGCCCGAGCCTTGTGGTCCCGGCGATCTACAGCGTCGGTATCACCGTCAATTCGATGATCCCGTCGCTGGTAGATCGTCTCGTTTCCCGGGCCGCGAGGCGGGTGAGGCAGAGCGCCCCGACTGGCGGCGCGCGAAGTACGTGACGAGCGCCGCGGCACGAGGTGAGCTGCGCGTTGGGGTCCTGTAGGCGAACTCGAGGAGACGCATGCTGTCTCTGGCGGTGTAGACCAGGCGCACCAGACCGTTCTGCCCGGGCTGTCCCACCGTCCCGCCGGTGCCGCACAGACCCTTCAGCGCCGCGGCCAGGCTCGCGATAAACGCCGGGGCTCCGGTCAGCGTCAAGGACCCTCGCAGCCGCGGGGACAGCGTCGCGCTTCGAGACGGTGTGCCTTCGATGTACCCCCGCAAGAAATCCGGCATCAACGCCGTCGGCACGAACTCCAGCGGGACGCTGGACTGCTCGGGCATCGCTGCGATGCCCCACTGCAACAGCACCCTGGCGAGCTCGGGGTTCCGAACGTAGGCCTGCCGGCCGCTGAGGCTGCTGTCGACGAACTCACAGTTCGCGTACCCTTCGATCAGGTCGGTCAGCAGCGTTTGCACGTACGCCCCGTCGTCGGGGTGGATGGCCATGACGAGCGTGCCGCGGGCGTTTTCCCCAGATATCCGACCGGTCGCCGCAATGAACCCCAACCAGTAGATCTGGGCCGGCGCCCGCGCGGGCAGCGCTCCCTGCCGGAACTCGTATGGCGTCCGCAGGGCACACGCCTGCGATGGGGCCCGGAGCAGTTGTAGGACCGTCGGGAGCGGCAGATTGTACTTGGCGGCGATCTCGGCGACCGTCAGACCCCCGGCTCTGGTGGCCTGTACGGCGTACACCATCCTGGGATCGTGCCTGGGCGCGGCGCGAGTGGAAAGCCTCACCTACTAACTATACCATGTAACGCCCTCGCAGGGGGACTTCAGCAGGGTTTTCGACGCCTGGAGGACGAACCTTCTGGCCATGACGGGACGGCGGCTTCGCTGGATCGAGGTGGCCACGCTGGCCACGGGGGCGCCCTTGCGGGTGCCCGTCCACGAGGTTGACGGGGTGGCTGCCGGCCCCTGCCTGGGGGTGTCAGCGCTCCTGCACGGCGACGAGGTCACCGGTCCCGAGGTGGTGCGCCGCGTCCTGGACGGGGTCGATCCGGGAAGACTTCGAGGCCGCCTGCGCCTGGTCCCCGTCGCCAACCCCCTGGCGTTCCAGACGCTCACGCGCGTCACACCCGGCTCGATCGAGATCTCCAACCTCAACCGGGTATTTCCCGCCGACCCGACGCTCGATCTCGCCGCGCGGCTGGCCCATGCCCTCCAGGCGCAGTTTCTCGACGAGATCACCCATTTGGTCGACCTGCACGCCGGGGGGACCTTTCCGATCGTTGACTACACCATCAGCCTCCGGGACGTCGACGCGGCCCTGGCCTTTGGGCAGGGCGTCGTACGCCAGGTCGACGGATACGCCGGCACGATGGGCGCGCTGGCCGCCTCACAGGGCAAGGCGTCGGTCGTGGCCGAGATCGGCGGCGGCTATCATCGCGATCCGCACTACGTCGACCTCGGCGTGCGCGGGGTCTTCAACGTGATGCGCCATCTGGGCATGCTCGACGGCCGCCCGGAACTGCCGGACCGGCAGATCGTGCTCCGCGAGATGACGACGTTGCGGCCGGGGCACGGCGGGTTGCTGCACTCGCAGGTCGGCCCGGGGGCGTTGGGACACGAGGTCCCGCGCGGGACACTGTTGGGGAGAGTCGTCTCCCCGTACACGTTTGAGACGTTGGAAGAGTTGCGCGCGCCGTACGCGCGGAACGTCGTGGTGCTGCTGCGGACCGGCATCACGCCGGTCAACCCCGGTGACTACTCGTACATGCTCGGGAATCTGGACGGGGCCCGGGTCGTCACGAACGGCTGAGCCCGGGCCCGCCAGGATTTACGGGTTCAACCAGGCGTGGCGGAGCCGTATCATGCCATCCGAGTTGTGCACGAACCCCGCCAGTTTCGGACTCATCGCCTTGTACTCTTTGGGCCAGTAGATGAAAAGATACGGGAGATCGTCGTTGAGGATCGTCATCGCGTCGGCGTAGGCCCTCCGGCGGAGATCGGGCACCGAGAGGATCCGCGCGGCTTCCAACAGTGAGTCCAGCCGCGGATTGTTGTATTGTGAGTAGTTGAACCCGCCTCCTGTATTGAAGATGTTGTACACGTTGCCGTCCGGATCCGGGCGGCCGCTCCATCCCACCAGGGCCCCGTCGTACTGCGCTTTGTCCATCTGGCTGAGCAGCGCCCCAAACTCGACGATCTCAACGCTCACCCGGATGCCGGCTTCGCCGGCCATCGACTGCAACACTTGGGCGATCTGCTGTTGGACGCGGTTCGGCGGGACTTTGAGCGTGAGGGCAAACCCATTGGGCTGTCCACCCTCGCGGAGCTTTGCGCGGGCGAGCTCCAGGTTCCGCTCGGGAATCTTGCTGTTGGGCCCGGCGTCGGAAGCCAGCATGCCCTGGGGGAACGGCCCGTTGGCCGGCGCCGCGGTCTCCCCGAAGACCACGCGCACAAGCGTGGCGCGATCAATCGTCGCGTTGAACGCCTGCCGCAGCGCCTTGTTCCCCAGCATCGGCGACGCCGTGTTGACCCACACGCCCGAATAGCCGAGTCCCACGCGCTCGAGCAGCTTCACGCGGGCGTCGGTCCGTAGTGCCGGGATTTCAGTCGGTGGCACCTGGTTGATGATGTCGAGTTCGCCCGCGCGGAGGTTGGCGACACGCGCCTGGTCATCCGTGAACGGGCGGAAGACGATCCGGTCGACGTTGCCCGCCGCCTTGTCCCAGTGGCGGTCAAAGCGTTCGAGGACCGTCCGGTCTTGCGGCCGCCGTTCGACAAACTTGTACGGCCCCGCCCCGACGGCCTCACGCGCGAAATCCCGGCCCAGCCGCCGCGCCGCCGTGGGTGACACCATCATGCCGGCGCGGTCGCTCAGCACCGCGAGGAGTGCGCTCGACGGTCGCTCGAGGTCGAGCTGGACCGTGAGCGGGTCGATGACGACGGCTCGTTGCACGAGCAGGATCTCGCTGCGGCGAAACGAGCCGGGTTCGAGCATGCGCTCGAAGTTGAACTTGACCGCCTCGGCATTGAAGGGCGTGCCGTCATGAAACACGACGTTGGGTCTGAGCTTGAAGGTGATCGTCCGGCCGCTGTTCGAGAGCGCCCACGAGGTCGCCAGCATGGGCACGATCTCGAGGTCCTGGTTGATGTCGACAAGCTTGTCATAGAGGCTCTGATAGACCTGTCGATCGACCGCCGCGCTGGCGAAGTGGGGGTCCATACCCGTCGTGTCGGCGTCGAGACCGACCCGGACCACACCGCCGCGCCGGGCCGTCTGAGCCGACACCAGGGATGCCAGGAGCAGCAGCGTGACGATCACCGCTAGGAGTGCTCGCTTCAACGCAATCACCTCCGCGGGCACTATTCCCTCCGGCCGAAACCGCCCCCTGCCGGCATACGAAGGAACCGCGTGCAGGCCACCCGAAGACATGCTCGATTGAGCACCTATGAGGAGGCGACACCGATGGCACGACGCGTGAAGAGACGGGAGTTTCTGACCGAAGGCGCAAAGGCCGGGCTGGGTCTCTTCGCACTCGCGCAGATCGGGGGCGCGACGTTGGGGCTGGCGCAACGGGCATCGGCCGGTGGCACAGAACGGCTTACGCTTTTTGTGTGGTCCGGTCTGAGCCTACCCGCCGTCGCGCACGAGGTCTCGAAGTTCTACATGACCAACCATCCGGGTGTGCAGATCGAGGTCCTCGAGGGGCAGAACTTCGAAGTCTACCCCAAGATGGCCAGCGCCCGGAAGCTGAGCCCGGACCGACCACTCGTCCACCTGGGCTACAGCAACACCCAGTTCACGTATCAGGGCGATATCGATGATATGTGGGAGTCGCTCGATCTGAACAACATCCCCAATGCGGCCAACATCTCGGACGCCTACAAGCGGCCGGGGAACAAAGGCATCGGGTTCTCCATTGCCCCGGTCGGCCTGATGTACAACACCAACTTCGTCAAGGATCCCCCGACGTCGTGGACCGACATGTGGTCCCCGAGATTTCGCGGCAAGGTCACGACGATCAAGTATGCGTGGTACACGAACGGTCTGATCGTCGCGGCCCGGCTCAACGGCGGCAGTGAGAAGAACATCGATCCCGGCTTCCGGCTCTGGAGCCAGCAGGCGAACCAGTTCGTCGCGTTCGCGAACAGCAACGTGGACGTGCGAGACCTGGTCATCCGTGGCGACGCGCACATCGCCGCGATGTTCGGCGGCAACGCCCTGCAGTGGAAGCGCGAGGGGGCGCCGGTGGATTTCGTCATCCCGAAGGAAGGTACGGTGGCGTTCCCGCTGTTCCTCGTCGTGGTCAAGGGGGTCACCGCGCAGCAGAAACGCATCGCCGAGGACGTCATCAACATGATCCTCTCGGAGCGCTGGCTGGCGCGATGGGCGGCGTTGACCTTCTACGTGCCCACGACCAAGAAGGTCATCGTCCCGCCCAGCCTGCGCGACCTGCCGATGTACAGCCCCCAGGAAACGGCCCGCGCGATCCAGTTCGACTGGGCGACGATCGCGCAAAACGAGACGGCCTGGCGCGAGCGGTGGGACAAGGAAGTGGTGGCCCGCATGGGTCGGTAGTGGACGACGACGTAGAACTTCGCGAGGTCTCAAAGCACTTCGGCACCGTCGTCGCGGTGGATCAGGTGTCATTGCAGATCCGCCGCGGCGAGTTTTTCTCGCTGCTCGGTCCCTCGGGCTGCGGGAAGACCACGACCCTACGCATGATCGGCGGGCTCGAGTATCCGACCGCCGGTGACGTGCTGTTGCGCGGGCAGGTCGTCACGGACGTCCCACCCTACCGGCGCGCCACGAACATGGTCTTCCAGCACCTGGCGTTGTTCCCCCACCTCACCGTGTTCGAAAACATCGCGTTTGGCCTTCGCCTGAAACGCGTGCCGTCAGATGCGATCTCGCGCAAGGTCGATGATGTGCTGCAGCTCGTCGATCTCCCCGGGTATGGGGCTCGTGAAATCCACCAGTTGTCGGGCGGCCAGAAACAGCGCATCGCGATCGCCCGGGCCCTGGTCAACGAACCGGCGGTCCTCTTGCTCGACGAGCCCCTGGGCGCCCTCGATCTGAAGCTTCGGCTCCAGATGCAGGCCGAGTTGAAGGCGCTGCAGCATCGCGTCGGCACCACGTTTATCTACGTGACCCATGACCAAGGCGAGGCCCTGACGATGTCCGACCGGATCGC
>JBGQGY010000129.1:0-9709 GCA_041497675.1 bacterium
CGGGAGGCCGTCTGGCTCCCTTCCTGGAAAAACGGAGAGCGAATATCGCTCGGAATTGGCCCGGATCGATCGAAGACTCCGGAACCGAGAAGTGCTGCTTGTGTATTTTCGTGAGGTTCCAGGCCGTGACTTTCCAGGCCGCGGGTACTTGCCTTCGGAGCAGGAGCTCAAGGCCGCGTTGCCGCTCAAGCTCATAGATGAGGGTCCCGATGGTGCGATCTACGGTCCGGCCGAGTAACGCCTCGACCGAGGCCAGCCGTGGCTCCTTGCCTGTTCGGCGGAGGTATGCTATAAAGGGTCCGTTGCACCTCAAGTAGAAAACGGCCGGTACGTTCAGCCGGCATGCTCGACGACGCGAGTGGGTGTCAGCCCGCTCGTTTTTTATGAGGGGCGAGTGCTGTGAAGGCGCCTGCCTGGTTGAAGGATGTACAGGATCTTGCGGCGTCCGTCGCGGCCCGGCACGGGGCGACGCTGTTTAGCCTCGAGGTGGGTGGCGAAGGACGCCGACCCGTCGTTCGGGTCAGCGTCGAACGAGAGGGAGGATTGAACGTGGAGGATTGTGCGCGGATTTCAGAGGAGTTGAGCCGCGCGCTGGACCTGCACGATCCGATCCCGCACGCATACATGTTGGAGGTCGCATCACCCGGGTTGGACCGGCCGTTGCGCTCGGCTGAAGACTTCGTGCGTTTTGCGGGGCGCAAGATCGAACTCACGGTGCGCGAACCGATCGAGGGGCGGCGGCGGTGGCGGGGCCGATTGATCGGGCTCGACGGCCCGGACGTCGTCCTGGAACTGGATGCGGACACGGCGCGACTCCCGCTGGAGCGCGTCGCGACCGCGCGGCTCGTCGTGGAGATGGACGACTTGCGGGAAGACTTCACCAGAGGAGGACGTACGCCGTCATGAATGTCGAGCTGTTGAGGGCGCTCGATCAAATCGAAGAAGAAAAAGGCATCAGCAAGGACGTGATCGTCGAGGCCATCGAGGCGGCGCTGCTGTCCGCCTACAAGAAGAACTTTGGCGCGACGGCGCAAAACATGCGCATCGAGATGGACCGCGAGACCGGCGAGATGCGGGCCTACCAGGTGCGCACGATCGTGGAGAACGTCGACGACCCGACCACCCAGATCGCGCTCTTGCAGGTGCGGGAGTGGGATCCAACGTCGGAGATCGGGGAGATGGTCGAGGTCGAGGTTACGCCGCGGGACTTCGGGCGGATCGCCGCCCAAACCGCCAAACAGGTCGTCGTCCAACGGCTACGCGAGGCCGAGCGCGAACTCGTGTACAAAGAGTTTCGAGATCGTGAGGGCGACATCGTCACCGGTATCGTCCAGCGTATCGAGCGGAAGAACGTATATATGGATTTGGGCCGGATCGAGGCGGTGCTGCCGCCACCCGAGCAGATACCACGTGAGGGCTACCGGCAGGGCGAGCGGGCCAAGGCGTACGTCGTGGAAGTGCGGCAGGGGACGCGGGGTCCGCAGATCGTGGTGTCGCGAACTCACCCGGGTCTGTTGAAGCGATTGTTCGAACTCGAGGTCCCCGAGGTGTACGAGGGGATCGTCGAACTCAAGGCCATCGCCCGGGAGGCGGGCACGCGCAGCAAGATCGCCGTGGCCTCGCGCGACCGGAACGTCGACGCCGTCGGTGCATGCGTCGGCCCGAAGGGTTCGAGGGTGCAGGCGATTGTCGACGAGTTGCGCGGCGAGAAGATCGACATCGTCTCGTGGAGCCCCGATGTCGCGCAGTTTGCCGCTGCGGCGCTTTCGCCGGCGAAGGTCGTGCGGGTCGAGATCAACGAGCCAACCAAGACGGCGCTTGTGATCGTGCCCGACCATCAGCTCTCGCTGGCTATCGGCCGTGAGGGGCAGAACGCGCGTCTGGCCGCGAAACTGACAGGGTGGCGGATCGACATCAAGAGCGAATCGCAGATCAAGGAGATCGAGGCGCAGAAACTCTTTGTCGATCTGCCCGAAGAAGAAGGGGGCACCGCTCCCGCAGTTGCCGCGGCGCCGGCCGATGCGCCTGGTCCAAGCGCGGCGCCCAGCCCGGCCGCTGAGCCGTCCGAGGCGCCGGTAGCCGACACGGAGCAGAAGACGGCGTAGGGGCAGACGATGCCGCGGCCCCGCCATGTCCCGCTGCGCCAGTGCGTCGCGTGCCGGCAAATGCGCCCGAAGCGCGAGCTGGTCCGCGTCGTGCGCACGCCGTCTGGAGAAGTCCGTGTCGACGCAACGGGGAAGCTGTCGGGCCGGGGGGCGTATGTGTGTCCGCGGCCCGAGTGCGCGGATCAGGCGTTGACGCAGGGTCGATTGCAGCACGCGCTCGAAGTGGTCATGCCCGCCGCGGTGGCTGATACGTTGCGGCTGGCGATCTCGCGGCCCTCCGGCGAGTTTTGAGGAGGTTGGTGGATGCGGGTCTACGAACTGGCCAAAGAGCTCGGACTGGACACCAAGGAGCTGATGGACCTCCTGGCGCAGCTCAAGGTGACGGTCAAGAGCCACAGCAGCAGCCTGATGGTGGTTGCTGAAGAGCGGATCCGCGAGCACGTGGCCGCCATGCGCGCGACGAGGGGGAAAAAGGGCGCGGGAGTGACACAGCCCGCGAAACCGACGGCAGAGTCTCCGGCCCCACCCCGCATCGACGCCCGCACGCCGACCGGCGAGCGCATTCTTGGTGTCCGCAAGATCGTGATACCGCCGCCGGCGCCCGTGGAGATTCCGCCACTCGTCGCTGCACCGCCTGAGCCACCCGCGAGGACTGAAGAGCCCCCGCGCGTGGTCATGCGGCCTGCGGCGGGCGCGCCCGCCGCGTCTCCCGTTGAGGCACCGCCGGTCCCGCCGCCTGCGCCCACAAGACCGCAGGCTGCGCCGCCCGGGGAGGCGCCAAGACCGGCGCGATCGGCGCCCACGGCACCCGGTCGCGGGGTTCGCATCGAACCCGTCAGGCCGCCAAGGAGAGAGCCCCACAGAGAAGCGCCGAGAGAGACAGCCGGACGGCTCCCGGCCCCGCCCGAGCCGCCGCGAGCGCCGACCCCGGCCCGTCCGTCTACCCCGGCCCGTCCGTCTACGCCTGATCGCCGGCGCCCAGGACCCGAGGGCAAACCGCCCGGTCGACCCCAGGTCGATCCGCGCAGACAGATGCGCCGGCTGCCACGTCGCAAGCGACCGGCACGCCGCGTTGAGGAGCAGCCGGTGGTCGCGGCGCCGCCCACCTTTGCCGCTGAAGTCGAATTGACCGGACCGATTAGCGTTGGCGAACTGGCCGCGCGTCTGCAGGCGCCCATCGGCGAGATCGTCCGGCGGCTGCTCGACCATGGTGTGCTGGCCGGGATCAACCAGCAAGTGCCGCTCGATCTGGCGCAAAAAATCGCTGAGTCTTTCGGCACGAAGGTGGACCGGCCGGCTGCGGCCGCCAAGAGGCAAAAGGCGGCACCGATCAAGATCGAACGGATCACGATCGCCGCCGGAGAGGGAGCGTTACCCCGGCCGCCTGTCGTGACGGTCATGGGGCACGTGGACCACGGCAAAACCACGCTGCTTGACGCGATCCGCAAGACGAAGGTGGCTGAGGGAGAGTTTGGCGGGATCACACAACACATCGGCGCGTCGGTCGTCGAGGTGAACGGCAAGCCCAGCGTCTTCATCGACACTCCGGGCCATGAGGCGTTCACGGCCCTGCGGGCGCGTGGGGCACAGGTGACTGACATCGCGGTCCTGGTCGTGGCGGCGGACGACGGCGTCATGCCGCAGACCGTCGAGGCTATCAATCATGCCAGGGCCGCGGGCGTCCCTATCATCGTGGCCATCAACAAGATTGATCTCCCGCAGGCGAACCCCGACCGCGTGAAGCAGGCGCTGGTCGAACACGGTTTGGTCCCCGAAGAGTGGGGCGGCGATACCATCATGGTCCCGGTCTCGGCCCGCCAGGGCACCGGACTCGATCATCTCCTGGAGATGATCTTGCTGGTTGCCGAGTTGCAGGATCTTCGGGCCGAGGTCGATCGCCCCGCGCGTGGTACGGTGATCGAAGCACGTCTCGATCGCGGCCGCGGCCCGGTGGCGACGGTGCTCATTCAAGAAGGGCGTCTCAAGATTGGCGACGCGGTCGTGACGGGTGAGTCGTACGGCCGTGTGCGCGCGATGACCGATGCCCGGGGTCAGCGTGTTGACGAGGCGACGCCTTCGACGCCCGTGGAGGTTGTCGGGGTGGTCGCGGTGCCAACCGCCGGCGATCTGCTGGAAGTCGTTCGCGACGAGCGCATGGCCAAGGCCGTTGCGGAGGAGCGCCGCGAGCGCCGCCGGGCCGCCGAGATGGCGGTGACGCGTTGGGGCGGCGGGGAAGAAGGGGGAAGTGGACCAAAGGAGTTGCGCCTGATCATCAAAGCGGATGCCCACGGCTCGGTCGAAGCGTTGACGGCGGCCGTCGGCAATCTGCCCGTGACCGAGGTGGCCGTGTCCATCCTGCATGCCGGGGTGGGGAACGTGACCGAGTCCGACATCATGCTGGCGGCGGCCAGCCGCGCGGTGGTGATCGGCTTCAACGTCCGCCCGGACGCGCAGGTGCGCCGGGTCGCAGCGGAACACGGCGTCGACGTACGGCTCTACCGGGTGATCTACGAGGCCCTCGACGACCTGGTGCGGGTCCAAAAGGGTCTGTTCGCGCCGAGGTTTCGTGAGATCACGATCGGGCAGGCCGAGGCGCGTCAGATCTTCACCATCGCCCGCCTCGGCGTCATCGCCGGATCGTACGTCTCGAGCGGGCGCATTGTCCGCGGCGCGTTGGCGCGCCTGATCCGCGACGGCGTGGTCGTGCACCAGGGACGCATCGGGTCGCTGAGGCGTTTCAAGGAAGACGTTCGCGAGGTGACTGAAGGGTTCGAGTGCGGCATCGGGCTCGAGCGCTTTAACGACGTCAAAGAGCACGATATCATCGAGGTCTACGAGGTGCAGCAGGTCCCTGTCTAGGCCGGGGTGCGAGATCGTCGTCGGAGTTGCACGTGCCGAGTTGAGTCTGCCGGGCGCTCGTGGGCTCAAGGACAAGCGCCGCTTGATCAAGAGCCTGGTCGAACGGGCTCAGCACCGGTTCCGTGTGTCGGCGGCCGAAGTCGATCACCACGACACCTGGCGCCGGGCTGCGGTCGGCTTCGCGTGCGTCACCACGACGGTGCGGCACGCGCACGAGGTCCTCTCCCAGGTCGAGTTGTTTGTGGAACACCAGGGCGAAATCGTGCTGATGGATTTTGAAGTGGAGGTCCGGTGAACGGTCATGAGTCCGACGCGGGCCGAGCGGTTGGCGGAAGTCATCCGCACCGAAGTCAGTGAGATCATCCAGCAGGGGCTGAACGATCCTCGCATCGGGTTTGTGTCGCTCACCGGGGTAGAGGTCAGCCACGACCTGCGGCACGCCAAGATCTTCGTCAGCGTCTTGGGCGATGCGGAGGCGAAGCAGCGCACGATGGAGGGCCTCGAGCGGGCCACCGGGCACATCCGCTCGGAGTTGGGCCACCGGTTGTCGATCCGCTCTGTGCCACAGCTCCACTTCCGCCTCGATGACTCGATCGAGCGCGGTACCCGCATTGCCTCCCTGCTCCGAGAGGTGACAGAGGAGGAGTCGCGTGGACGTCCGGGCGGCGGTCGCCCAGGCTCTCAAGGCTAGCACGCGCACCCTGATCGTCTGCCACACGAGTCCGGATGGCGACTGTCTCGGGGCCGGTCTCGCGCTGGCATTGGCCCTTGAGCGGCGTGGCGGCTCAGTTGTGGTGGGCAGCCAGGACGGTGTTCCCGCGGCGTTGACCTTTCTGACGGGCGCCGATCGGGTCGTCACCGCCGCACCGAGTGGGGCGTCGTTCGACACCGCGGTGACGATTGAGTGCGGCACGATCGAACGCGCCGGGGCGCTTGCGCCGGCGGTCGCGGGCACGCCGATGATGATCGCGATCGATCATCATGAAGACCACCGTTCGTACGCGCACCTGACCGATTGGGACCCGGCCGCCGCCGCCGTCGGCGAGCAGGTGGCGGATCTCATTCCCCGGTTGGGCGTGTCCATCGACCGCGCGATGGCGGTGAATCTGCTGACGGCGATCGTCACCGATACCGGGGTGTTCCGATTCACCAATACAACGCCAAACGCGTTACGCGTCGCCGCCGACCTCATCGAGCGCGGTGCCGTCCTGCATGAGATCGTGCGCGCCGTCTACGAGGAACAACCGCCGTCCGCGTTGCGCGTGCTGGGCGCGGCGCTGACCGGCATCGAACTGCGGGAAGGCGGCGCGGTCGCGCTCACCGTGATCACCCCCGCGATGCTCCAGGCCGCGGGTGCGGTGCCGGAAGAGGTTCAGGGCATCGCGGCGACGCTCCGGACCATCCGAGGGGTGCGACTGGCCCTCGTGTTCGAGCAGGGGCCTGCCACGGTGCACGTATCGATACGGGCGCGAGACGGGGTCCGCGCCAACGCCGTGGCGCAGGCGCTGGGTGGAGGAGGCCATCCGGGAGCGGCCGGGGCCGAGGTGCCGCGGCCCCTCGCAGAGACCGTGAGCCTGGCGCTGGACGCGGCCCGCCGCGAGCTCGACCGGTCAGTGTGATGGTGCCGCTGCCCGAGAACGTGGTCACGATCCACGGCGTGCTCAACACGTTGAAGCCGCCGGGGATGACGTCACATGACGTCGTCGACTGGATGCGACGGCTCACCGGCATGCGACGTATCGGACACACCGGTACCCTCGACCCGGGCGCGTGCGGGGTCCTCGTGCTGTGTCTGGGTCACGCCACGAGCATCGCCGAGTTCCTCATTGAACGGCAGAAGGGGTACCGGACCGAGTTCACCTTCGGCGTCGCGACCGACTCTGGAGACGCGTACGGTCGGGTGACGTCGGAAAAGGACGCGGCCGATCTCACCCGCGAGCGCGTTGCCGACGCGCTTGCCGGGTTCGTGGGGACGTATGACCAGGTGCCACCCATGGTCTCGGCGGTGCACAGGGCCGGGCGGCGCCTCTACGAGCACGCCCGGCGCGGCGAGGTCGTAGAGGTCGAGCCACGCCGGGTCGAAATCTCGGAATGCCGCGTGCTGGACTTTTCACCGGGCCACCGGCCGCGGGTCCTGGTGCAGATCGAGTGCTCGAAGGGCACGTATGTGCGGGCGATCGCCCGTGACCTCGGCGAGCATCTGGGCTGCGGCGCGCACGCCTCGTTCGTGCTGCGCACCCGCAGCGGGCGGTTTACTCTCGACCAGAGTCTGACCTTCGAAGAACTCGCCTCCGCGGCGGCCGAAGGGCGGCTGCCCATGCTGGTCCACTCGCCCGATGCCGCCTTGGACGATCTCCCCGTGGTCGACCTGACGCCCTCGCAGCGGGCGCAGGTCATGGACGGACGCGCCCTACCGCTGTTCCAATTGCCGGGGTGGCAGCGGATCCCGCCGGAGGGGCCGGTGCGCCTGCGCGACCAACGCGGACTCGTCGCGCTCGGCAGGGTCGAGGCGGGGCGCCTCCAGCCATTCCGGGTCGTCCGAGGCCGCGGCGCGACGTGAAGGTCGTCCACGGGCTCGAGGCGTTCCCGACCCCGGTGCGGCCGGTCTGCGTTGCCCTCGGGACGTTCGACGGGCTCCATCGCGGCCACCGGGCCATCATCGACGCGGTCCGCGCGGCCGCGTCGGCGCGCGGCGGCGACGCCGTCGTCACGACCTTTGACCCGCACCCGCTGAAGGTCATCGCGCCGCCCCCTGGGCCGTTCCTGCTGAGCACGCTGGACGAACGCATTGCACTGTTCGACGAGACCGGCGTCGACGGGGTGGTGGTGATCCCGTTCGACGCCCGGCTGCGGGAAGTCGAGGCGTCGGATTGGCTCGATCTCGTCGCCGGCCGCCTGGGAGCGCGCCACCTGGTGGTCTCCTCTAACCACACGTTCGGGAGGAAACGGCGGGGGACGGTCCCGATGCTCCAGGAGTGGGCGTTGGCGCGGGGACTCGAGGTCACGATCGTACCGCCCGTTCGCCACGGCGGGGAGATTGTGAGCAGTTCCGCGATCAGGGATCGGTTGCGTGGGGGAGACGTGAGGCAGGCCGGCGCCTGGCTGGGCCGATGGTACGTGGTGTCCGGGGCGGTGGTCCGGGGTGAGGGCCGCGGCAGGCGGCTGGGTATCCCCACCGCAAACGTGGAGGTCCCCGAGGACAAGCTAGTGCCGGCTCGCGGTGTCTACGCGGCATATGCCACTGTAGACGCGACGACTCATCAGGCGGCCGTCAATATCGGCGTCCGCCCGACATTCGGCGGTGTCACGCAGGCGCTGGAGGCCCACTTGCTGGATACGAGCCTCGACCTCCACGGGAAGGTGCTGGAACTGGCCTTCGCGGAGCGGTTGCGAGATGAAATATCCTTCGATGGACCCGACGCCCTGCTGCGGCAGATACGGACGGATATTGAGAGTGCAAGAAGGGTTCTTGGCACCATGCCAAAACCCGGTACCATCTAGGAAGTTCAGTATAATAGACTTAATACAGTGGTTTCAAACCTTGTCCTCTGTGCTACTATGGACCGTGACCCCGGCTGGGATGCCGTCGCTCCTACGGCCTCTCGGCTGCGGGCGTATCTTCGTCCGGCGTGTGCCGGAGTTTGGAGGAGCGCAATGCTCAAGGGTGAAGCCAAGCAGGGTGTTCTTGGAAAGCACCGCCGGCACGAGAAGGATACGGGTTCGCCGGAAGTACAGATCGCCTTGTTGACCGAGCGCATCAATCAGCTCTCCGAGCATCTGAAGGTCCACAACAGGGATTTCCACTCGCGAAGAGGATTGTTGAAGATGGTCGGGCAGCGACGCAGGTTGCTCACGTATCTGGAGCGGACTGACATTACAACCTATCGGCGCCTGGTGGAGGCGCTCGGCCTGCGGCGGTAACCCCCAAGACCCTCGCACGCGCCGGCACTGACCGGGGCATTCGCTGGAGCAGAGGAAGGACGGGAATCAATGGATCTGGCATCACAGGTACGTCGCGCCGAGGCCGAGCTCGAAGGGACGCGGTTGGTCTTCGAAACGGGGCTGCTGGCCAAGCAGGCCGGCGGCGCCGTCACCGTCACCCACGGTGAGACGGTGGTGCTCGTGACCGCGACGATGGGGGACACCCCGCGGCAAGGCATAGACTTCTTCCCGCTCACGTGTGACCTCGAGGAACGCATGTACGCCGCCGGGAAGATCCCCGGCGGCTTTTTCAAACGGGAGGGGCGGCCCGGTGAGCGCGCGATCCTGACCTCGCGCTTGATCGATCGACCGCTGCGCCCGCTGTTCCCGAAAGGCATGCGCAACGACGTACAGGTCGTGGCGACCGTGCTCTCGACCGATCAAGAGCACGATCCGGGCGTGGCGGCGGTCAACGGCGCCTCGTGCGCGCTGCTGATTTCGGGGATCCCGTGGGATGGGCCCGTCGGCGCCGTCCGGGTGGGGCTCATCGAAGGCCAGCTCGTCGTGAATCCGACCATGCGGGTGCTCGAAGAGAAGAGCCAGCTCGACCTCGTCGTCGCCGCCACGGAGAGCGCGATCGTGATGGTGGAAGCCGGCGCCACGGAGGTGCCGGAGGCGCAGGTACTCCAGGCGATCGACCTGGCACACGCTGAGATCAAGAAGCTCATCGGTGCGCAGCGCCAGCTCGTGGCGGCGGCCGGCAAGCCCAGGCGGAATGTCGTCATCGCGGCGCCGGATCCGGCGCTGGAGGCCGCCGTCAAGGA
>JBGQGY010000130.1:0-9667 GCA_041497675.1 bacterium
GATCAAGGGGAAGCGGGTCGGCATCGTCGACGACATCGTCAGCACCGGCGAAACACTTGAGGCGATGCAGGACCTCGTCAAAGAGGCCGGCGGCACAATCGCGGGCCGGGCCGCGTTGCTGCTCGAAGGCGAGGATCGCGAAGGCATCCACCACCTGGGGATCCTTCCGATCTTCAAAACCGGCGGCGCATCCACGCCGTAATGCCGCCTTCGATCTCGACGCACGTGCTCGACACGGCCACAGGACTGCCGGCGCGTGGCGTGCGGGTCGAGCTGTATAGGGGATCGACGCTCGTCTCGGCGCAGCAGACCAACACCGACGGCCGCATCGCGGATCTCGTGCAGGGGACGCTCGAATCGGGAGCATACCGATTAGTGTTCTATCCGCCGTCCCCGTTCTTCAGCAAGGTTGAGATCGAAGTGAAGATTGCGGACGTGGGTAAGCACTACCACATTCCCCTGCTCGTCTCTCCGTACGGATGCACGACCTACCGCGGAAGCTGACGGTCGACGAACTCGCGGTCCTGTTCGAAGGCCGCACGCGCTTCATCCATCGCCTGGCGGCGTGTGAGAATCCTCTCGGCGAAGCACCTCAACTGCTGCGTACCGTGCCGGAAGAGGAGCGGGTCGAGGCGCTCAACGCGCACCCACGAATTGGCGAGCAGAGACTGTCGGCAACCTCGGCGAGAGAACAGGGAACCGACGAAGATCCTCGGGTGATGGAGGAGCTCTCGCGACTCAACGACGCTTATGAGAACAGGTTTGGCTTACGGTTTGTGGTCTTTGTGAACCGGCGGTCGAGGACGGAGATTCTGGAGGTCTTCCGGCAGCGGCTCACGCGTTCACGCGCGCAGGAGATGGACACGGCGATCGATGAGCTGGTCGCGGTCGCGCGCGACCGGTGGCGCCGGCGGGAGACCAATTCTGTGCCTGTTGAAGGTTGCCTTCCATGAACGTCCTTTCTCCCCGCAGCCTGGATGAGGCGTTGGCCGCCAAGGCCGATCATCCGGAAGCTGTGCCCATCGCGGGCGGCACGGACCTGATGGTCGACCTCAACTTCGATCGCCGGCGGCCCGAGTGGCTGATGGACCTCACCCGGGTCTCAGAGCTGCGGGAGTGGCGGAAGGAGAACGGCACGATATTTCTGGGGGCCGGCGTGACGTACAGCCGGATCATTCGCGAGCTGCCGCAGTTTCGTCCTCTGGTTGAAGCCTCACGGGCGGTGGGCTCGCCGCAGATCCGCAACCGCGGGACGGTGGGCGGCAACCTCGGCACGGCCTCGCCCGCCGGTGACGCGCTACCGGTCTTGGCAGCGTATGATGCCGAGGTGGTGCTCGTCAGGACAGGCCGGCAGACCCGGGTTGTGTCATGGGAACAGTTCATGACCGGGCCCAAGAAGACGTCGATCGCGCCTGATGAATTGATTCTTGGTGTCCGCTGGACCGTGACACGCGGCCTCGGAACGTTTTCCAAGGTCGGCGTGCGCAACGCGATGGTGATCGCCATCGCGAGCCTCTGCATGGTGTTCGATGAAGACCGGCATCGGGTGCGTGTCGCGCTCGGCTCGGTGGGGCCGACGATCCTCCGTGCGCCCGACGCTGAGGGCTTTGCGGCGACGGCGCTGACGGCCGCGGGCACGTGGGATGATCCGGCGGCGCCGCTTCCGGGCGCGGCCGCCGAAGAGTTTGGCGAGCGTGTTGCCGCCGCGGCCAGACCGATCGATGACGTGCGTGGGACCGCCGCCTACCGCCGCCACGCGTGCGCGGTGCTGGCGCGGCGGGCCCTGCGGTGGGCGTTGGACGACCGACGATGCTGATTCGCGCGCGTGTCAACGGCGAGTGGCGCACCGCCGACGTGTGGCCCGGCGCCAGCCTGCTGTTCGTGCTGCGCGAGCACTTGGGATTGCCGGGTTCGAAGAACGCCTGCGAGCAGGGCGAGTGCGGGTCGTGCTCGGTATGGCTCGACGGCGATCTCGTCTGCGCGTGTCTGGTGCTCGCGGCGCAGGCGCACGAGCGCGAGGTGCGCACCGTCGAGTCGCTGGCTCAGGATCAGACGCTGCACCCGGTGCAGGAGGCGTTTCTCGAGACCGGCGCGGTCCAGTGCGGTTTCTGCACGCCGGGGCTCATCGTGGCCGTCGCCGATTTGCTGACGCGCGATCCGTCCCCAGGAGAGATGGAAGTGCGGGAAGCCTTATCAGGTAACCTGTGCCGGTGCACCGGGTATCAGAAGATCCTGGACGCCGTGAAGCTCGCGGCCGGCCGGATGCGCCGGCTGACATAGCCGCGTGGCGAATCGACTGCTCATCGAATCCTGCGACGTCGTCGTCACGATGGACGACGCGGGCACCGAGATTCCCGGTGGGTCGATCCTCATCGAAGACGGGGTCATCACCAGCGTCGGGAAGGGCATCGCGCCGGGCCCGGTGCCTGCCGAGCGGATCGATGGCCGGGGCACCATCGCGCTCCCCGGGTTGATCAACGCCCACCATCACCTCTACCAGACACTCACCCGTGTCCGGGCCACCGATCAGGGACTCTTCGGGTGGCTGCGCGCGCTGTATCCGATTTGGGCCGGTGTGGATGTTGAATGGACGTGGACCGCGGCGCGCGTGGGGTTGGCCGAACTCGCGCTGTCAGGGTGCGCGACGACCACCGATCATCACTATGTTTTTCCGACGACGAGCGACGGGGTCGACTTGCTGGGGGCCGAGATCAAGGCGGCCGCCGAGATCGGGCTGCGGTTCCATCCGTGCCGCGGGTCGATGGACCTCGGGCAATCCCAGGGCGGTCTGCCGCCCGATGTCATCGTGCAGGACACCGACGACATCCTGGCGCAGACCGAGACCGCCGTCAGAACGTTCCACGACCCGGCACGCGGCTCGATGTTGCGGATCGCCGTGGCACCCTGTTCACCGTTTTCCGTGACGCCGCGGCTGATGCGCGAGTCGGCCGATCTGGCCCGGCGGCTCGGCGTCCGTCTGCACACGCACATCGCCGAGACGCAGGACGAAGAGGCTTACTGTCTGGCGACCTTCAAGCGCAAGCCGATCGAACTGCTCGACGATCTCGGCTGGCTTGGGCCGGACGTCTGGCTCGCACACTGTGTGCACGTCCACGAGCCGGGCATCCGCCGCATGGCGGACAGCGCGACCGGTGCGGCGTGGTGCCCGACGTCCAACCAGCGGCTGGGATCGGGCATCGCGCCGGTGCGGGCGTTGCTGGATGCGCGCGTGCGCGTGGGGCTCGGGGTCGACGGATCGGCGTCAAACGACGGTGGTCACATGCTGGCCGAGGCGCGCGCGGGCCTGCTGGTCTCACGGATCGGGCCTGACGAAACGTCGGCGGCGCGCGGTTTGACCGCGCGCGAAGCCTTGCGCGTCGCCACACGTGGCGGCGCGGCGTGTCTTGGGCGCGACGACGTCGGCTCGATCGAACCCGGGAAGCGCGCCGACATCGCGCTCTTCAGGGTAGACGGCGTCGAATTCGCGGGTGCGGAGGTCGACCCGGTCGCCGCGCTCGTGCACTGCGCCCCGCAGCGCGTGCACCATCTCATCGTAGAAGGCAAGCCTGTGGTGCGCGGCGGGCGGCTCGCCAACGCTGACGAGGTGACGATCGCCGCAGACGGCCGGCGGGTTGCGCGCCGCATCCTGGCGTCGCGCGCAGGGCAGGGCTCCAAGTGAGCATCCGCACGATTCGCGTCACGCGCGGCGGCGTCGGCGAGAGCCCCCGGCGCGTCGATGGAGTCCCCAAGGTCACGGGGCAGTTTCAGTTCGGCAGCGATCTCTGGGCCGACGGCATGGTGTGGGGCCATACGCTCCGCAGCCCGCATCCCAGCGCGCGCATCCGCTCGGTCGACGTCTCGAAGGCGCTGGCGAGCCCTGGCGTGGCGTGCGTGCTGCTGGCGGCCGACGTGCCGGGCAAGAAAACATACGGGCTGGAGTTTGCGGATCAGCCGGTGCTGGCGTGGGATCGGGTGCGATACGCCGGCGAAGCCGTCGCGATCCTCGCCGCCAGCGATCCCGAGACCGCACGGCGCGCGGCGGACAAAATCACGGTCGACTATGATGTACTGCCCGCGGTCACCGATATGGAGCACGCGCTGCGGACCGACGCTCCTCGCGTGCACGATTTCGGCAACGTCCTGCGCCACGTGCGGATCGAGCACGGCAACCCCGCGGCCGCGGCCGACGTGTGGGTCGATGGCTACTACGAAACCGGCATGCAGGACCAGGCGTTTCTTGGACCCGAGGCCGGCCTGGCGATTCCCGCCGCGGATGGCGGCGTCGATCTCTACGTTGCCACGCAATGGCTCCACGTGGATCAAGAGCAGATTGCCCCGTGTGTGAACCTTCCCACGGACAAGGTGCGTCTATATCTGGCCGGTGTTGGCGGCGCCTTTGGGGCACGTGAAGACGTCAGCATGCACGTCCATGCCTGCATGCTCGCGCTGCGCACCGGCAAGCCGGTCAAGATCGTCTACGGTCGGGAGGAGTCGTTTTTCGGTCACGTGCACCGCCACCCATCGCGGATTTGGATGCGCACGGGCGCCACGCGCGACGGTCGTCTGGTCCACGTCCGCGCGCGCATTGTGGTGGATGGCGGCGCCTACGCCTCATCGTCGTCGGCAGTCATCGGCAACGCCTCGACGTTTGCCGCCGGTCCGTACGAGGTGGCGAACGCCTTGATCGAAGGCACGGCCGTCTACACCAACAATCCTCCGTGCGGCGCCATGCGCGGATTTGGCGCGGTGCAGGTGTGTTTCGCCTACGAGGCCCAGATGGACAGACTGGCCAAGGCGCTGGGCATCGACCCCGTGGCCCTGCGTGCACAGAACGCGCTGAAGACCGGGTCGATCCTGCCCACCGGACAGGTCATTCGCGGCAGCGCGCCGGTGCGCGAGGTCATCACACGTTGTGCCGCGATCCCGTTGCCTCCTCACGATGCCGCGATTGCTGCAAGGTCGCGCCCCGACCCGCTGCTGCTGCCCGGCGGAGCCGGCAACGTCTCACGGGGAGAGCGCCTACGCCGTGGGGTCGGGTTCGCCGTCGGGTACAAGAACCTCGCGTACAGCGAAGGCTTCGATGACTCGGCGGCGGTGCGCCTCAAACTCTTCAAGACCCCCAGCGGTCCCGCGGTCGAGGTGCACAGCGCCGCGGCCGAGGTGGGTCAGGGTGTGCACACCATCCTCGCCCAGGTCGTCCGTACCGAGTTGGGTGTGGACCACGTCGTCCTACATCCCGCGGACACGCAGGTCGGCTCGGCCGGGTCGAGTTCGGCCTCACGTCAGACGATGATGTCGGGCGGCGCCGCGCAACTCGCCTGCGCCGCGGTGAGGGACGAGCTCTTCGAGCGCGTGCGGCAGCACGCGGGGTCACGGCTCCACGGCGATCTTTCACTGACCGGCGGGCTCGTGCTGCTGGCCGGCCGGCCGCTGGCGTCGATCGAGGAGTTTCTCGACGCACCGATCGAGCAGACGCGCGTCTATCACCACCGGCGCACCACGCCGGTAGACGCAAAGGGGCAGGGCGACCCCCACGTGGCCTTTGCATTTGCGGCGCAGCGGGCGGTGGTCGACGTGGACGAGGAGTTGGGCCTGGTGCGCGTCGTACAGATCGCCACCGCGCAGGACGTGGGTCGGGCGATTCACCCCCAGCACGTGTATGGGCAGATCGACGGAGGGACGGCTCAGGGTCTGGGTCTGGCCCTGATGGAGGAGATCCAGACGAAGGACGGCAAGATCCGTAACCCGTCCTTCACCGACTATTTGATCCCAACAATCCTGGACATGCCGGTCGTCGAAGCGGTGCTGGTTGAAGAGCCAGAGCCGGGAGTACCGTTTGGGGCCAAGGGGGTGGGGGAGCCTTCGACAGTGGTCTCGACGGCGGCGATCGTCGCCGCGCTGCGTGATGCCACGGGTCGGGCACTCAACCGGGTGCCGGTCCGGCCCGACGAACTGGTCGGTCTCAGCCCGCCGGCGCGTTCTGCGGGTCCACCGCCGTCACCCGATGTCCCTGGTCCAAAACCTGTTCCATACTACATAGGGTTGGCTACAGAGCAACCTTAGCTTTGTGAACGTCGCTATTCGGTCGCCTCGGTCGGCTGCCGGCCGTCATACCAGGCCAGACGGCGCGGGCGGAGTTCCCCAAACTTGTTGAAGATCTCGGCGACCTCGATGACGATGCCGGGCTGGCGATGCTTGAGCGCGACCAGGAACGCTTCCTCCTGGTCCATCCCCTGCCAGATCATCCCGCCAGGTGCCTGCCAAACCTCGAACCCGGGCATGAGGTTCACCTCCCTGTGATCTTCTTACGGCCCAAATAGATCGGTTTTTATACCTGTGTATCTACGCATGACGGGTCCCGGCGGTTCACCGGGTTTCATCCCCACCGTAGGCCTCGGGTGTGGCGGGAACCATTGCCGGGGTCACTCGGGCCGTGTGACATGTGGCACACCTGTTGTAACAGGAGGCTTCTTGCCGGTCGGGGAACAACGGAAGCCGTGAATTACTACTACTGCGACCTGATCGTCGCGGCTGATCCGCGCTACGCGCCCCGGCCGGCGGAGTTCGATCTGGGATCGGAGGCCCCGCGGTGCGCCTGGCACTGGCGATTTGTCTGCGATCATTGCGGTGAACCGGGGCACTTCGCCTCGCGGTTCTTTTGCCCGCGGTCGGGCCGGCTGCTATGTCGCAACGCGGGGCGAGTTGAGTCCGAGACCGGCGATTTTTGGAACTGGCACTATTGGTATGTTCTGGAGTGTCCCGATTGCGGCGAGCGTCATCCCGGGCTCGACCGCGCCGAGTTCACCGGCCCGCATCCCTGGCAACTCGACCGCGAAGCAAGCGCCGCCCGCCGGTGGTTAGCATCGGAACCACACGTGATCCGCTATCCATCGAAACGGCTGCCGCGGGTCGATCTCGATCGGGTGACCGACGCAGACATCAGCGCCACCTGGAGCGCCAACGCCGACCTCTGGGATGCGGGGTATGACGAACGGGGCGACGAGAACCGGAGGTACCTCAGCGACCCGGTGCTGCTGGCGCTGCTGGGCGACGTGCGCGGGCAGCGCGTGCTCGATGCGGGCAGCGGCGCGGGGTATCTGGCGCGCGCGATGGCGAAGCGCGGCGCGCGCGTGGTGGCCGTGGAAAACGCCGCCCGCTTCCACGAACTCGCGATCGCCTACCAACAGCGCGAACCCATCGACGTCGAGTTTCACCACGCCTCGATTTCGGCGATGCTGTTCCTACCCGCCGCGAGTGTCGACGCCGCCGTGGCCAACTATGTCCTGATGGATGTCCGCCACTACGAGGCGGCCGTGGCCGAGATTGCGCGCGTGCTCAAACCCAGCGGACGGTTCGTGTGCGCGCTCACACGCTGGAGCCTGGATGGCCGCTGGCACGTGCCTGCTGCGGATTCACCCCGGATCGAAGACCGCGCGTACTGGATGGACGACGACTATTTCATCCGGCGTGCCGGCTACATCCAGTGGGGACAGTTCAAACCCTTCTTGAGTTTTCACCGGCCGCTGCGCGACTATATCGCGGCCTGCCGGACAGCGGGATTGGAGTTGCGCGATCTTGATGAGCCGGAACTCACGGAGGAAGGCTTGCAGACCCTCCACCCGGTCCGCGCGCAGTACTACCGCCGGGTGTCGTTTGCCTACATCCTGAAGTTCGTCAAGACGTGACGGAACGAGAGTTCAACTGGCGATAGATACCCCGCCAGGTCACCTCGATGTAGTCGATCAGCCGTCCCGCCGCTTTGAGCCGCGACCGGTGGGTGCGGGCGAAGGCCTCGACCGCGGTCATCGGATCCGAGTCCGTTTCATAGAGCGCCAGGTACGTCGGGCGTGGATCGGCAGGCGCGCCAACGGCTTCTGCCTCGGTTGGGACCACCGCACCGGTCAGCGATCCGGCGGCGACCGCTGCGAAACGGTACGCGCTCGTAAAGAGCCTCGTGTCGAGCATGTCGGGCACGTGCACATCGTTGTACCAGCGATTGAAGTCATCCACGCGGGCGGCGTCGGCGCTGCGGGCTTCGATCACGAAGATGCCCATGACGCCTCCCCGGCCGGTTCGCGGCGTCGAGAACGCGCGGCCGATGCGCTTCCACGACTCCGCCTTCAGGATGTGCACCGCGGGGTGAAAACCGTCGCTGTCGGTGAGACGCCGACGGGTCCGCGCGACGTGGCGGGCCACCTCGTCCAAGTCGTCCCACGCCAATTCGTGGATGGCCAGGTACCCGGGGCCGGCGTCGGCAGGGTCGGCGTTTTGATACCGGACGACGCGCGAGACCATACCGGATGAGAGGACGTCGGGTGCGTGGACCCCGTCATACCATTCATTGAACGACGCGTGCTGGGTGGGGTCCGTACAGTTGGTGCGGATCACTCGAATCGCGCTCGGAAAACGCCCTTCCATGATAGGTTAGACCGTCGCGGGGGCGTGCCGCAGGTATGAGTCGCGAGCGGCGTCGACCCCGGCGCCCCGCGGCACCGCGACCCCGCGGCTGCGCAGGACGTGTTCGAGCCCGTCAAGCACCGCGAGCACCACGCGAAGGTCCGCGTTGTACCCCATCATACCGATCCGCCAGATCTTCCCGCGGATCGGGCCAAACGACGTGGCGATCTCGATGCCAAACTCTTCGAGCAACTGCAACCGGGTGGGCTCGTCCTCGACGCCGTCTGGGATGCGCACGGCGGTAATCATCGGTAGCCGGCGCTGCGCGTCGCCAAACAGGTCCAGCCCCATCGCCGCCAGCCCCGCTTTGAGCGCGTCTCCGGCGCGCCGGTGGCGTGCACATCGCGGCTCGAGCCCTTCGTCGAGGATCAGTCGCAGCGCCTCGCGCAGAGCGTAGGTCATGCTGGTCGGCAGCGTGTGGTGGTTCAGGCGCTCGGGGCTCCAGTACCGCTGCAACTGCGTCAGGTCGAAGTAGTTGCTGACGACCGGCGTCTTGCGGGCGGCCATCGCGGTCTCGGCGCGGTCATTGTAGGTGATCGGCGACATCCCCGACGGCATCCCGATGCACTTCTGCCCGCCGGCGAAGCAGACGTCGATCTGCCACGCATCGGTCTCGACCGGTACGCCGCCAAGCGTCACTACCGCGTCGACGACCAGCACCGCGCCCCGGTCATGGCAGATCCGGCCGATCTCCTCGAGCGGCTGCCACATGCCGGTCGACGTCTCGCCGTGCACCATGCACACGATCTTTGCCGGCTCGCGGCGCAACGCGTCGGCGACGGCCTGGGGATCGATCGTACGGCCCCACTCGGCGCGCACCTGAGCGACTTTGGCGCCGTAGCGTGAAGCGATGTCGACGAAGAGGTCACCGAAACGCCCGCAGTTCCCGACCAGCACGCGGTCGCCGGGCTCGATCAGCGAGGTCAGCCCCGCTTCCATGGCGGCGCGCCCGGTGCCGGAGATGGCAAACGTCCGGTGGTTCTTGGTACGGAACGTCGCGCGGCCGAGGGTCATGACGTCGTTCATGATGGTGGTGAAGGCCGGATCGAACTGGCCGAGCAGGGGCGCGGTCATCGCCCGCAGCACGCGAGGGTCGGGATTGGTCGGCCCGGTGCCGCACAGCAGCCGGGTTGGGGGATTGAGGTCGCCGATCATGCCCTAGACGTTAGGCGTCCGGGTCTCGACACCCTTCAGGAACTCGCCCAGTACC
>JBGQGY010000131.1:0-9632 GCA_041497675.1 bacterium
CCCTTCGGGGGGGGTCTCTTCTGGGTTCCTTCCTGTTCCGCCCCCCGCGGCGGGGGGGTTTTCCTCTTCTCCCAAATAATTTGTTTTGGGGGGGGGGGGGGGGGGGCCGCCCGGCCCCCCCCCCACAGCATCTGTTCCCCCAACGACTCCCAAGTGAACTAGTTCAACTTGGCTCTTCGAAGACGTTGCTCGGCACGTCTCGCGCTAATATTGTCTGCCGCTGCCCACTGAAAACAGACAGTTGGTGGAGACGACCGGATTTGAACCGGCGACCCCCTGCGTGCAAAGCAGGTGCTCTCCCACTGAGCTACGTCCCCACGCGCACCGCGCCTCTCATCATAACGCGTCGCGCACGGTAGAAGTGGAAAGCAAACGGGCCGGGGCGTTGTTCACCCCGGCCCGCAACGCTCAATAGGTAATGTCTACGGGAAGGACCGGCTGACACCAACCGTCAGACCCGTCCACTGGAAGTTGCAGTTACAGTAGTTCGCGGTGCCCGAGGAGTTCAGGTTCATGGCACGCCAGCCGCCGTCGATTGTCCAGCCGCCGGCCGTCCAGCCGACCATCGCCCCATACTCGACCATACTCGCGCTGGACGTCTCGGGTCCGGGGGCAGCGGTGCCCGTCCAGGTCCAGCTCCCGTTCGCACCGACGGAGAACGCCGCCCAAGCCGCCATACTCCAGGCACCAGCAAACTGGCGCATGAAGTCCGCGCCGAGCCGAAAGCCGCTGGCCCGGAAGGTCTGTGGGCTAGCAGAGGCCGGGAAGACACTACTTTCACCGGCGCTCCCGTACCCGGCGAACAGGCTGAACCGGCCCGTCGGGGCCATGAAGACGCGGTGGAGGTTGAAGTTCCAGAAACTGTCGTTCCCCGATGTCGCGGTCGTCCAACTCCCCGCCCAGTTCCTTTGGGCACCCCAGTCGCCGTTAAAGGTGATCGCCCAGTCGGGGTTGATATCCCGGCGCAAGTTCAGGCTGACCATCGACGAATCCCAAGAACCAAGAAACGCTCCAGCGACGTTGGCGGTCGTGTGGGTCGGCCAGTAACCTACGCGCGCCCAGATCTGCGCGGCCGCGGGTTGCGCCATCGTTGCGAGTGACACGAGCATGACAGCTAGAATCAGGGCAGCAGTGCGGAATCTCTTCATCTGTAACCTCCGCCTCTAGTGTGCGGTCAGAAGCAGACCGGCAGTATCCCCTCAAGACCCGGTGGCTTCGTCGCTCCCCGCGGCTATTCCTTCTTGGCCATGGCCAGCACGACCCGTTCCGGCGAGATCGGCAGGGCCGTGAAGCGCGCCCCCGCGGCATCCGAGACGGCGTTGGCGATGGCCGCCGCCGCGGCGACGACTGGAGGCTCGCCCACGCCCTTGGCGCCGAACGGCCCGTCGTCCGATGGAACCTCCACGATCACCGTGTCCACCCGCGGCGCATGGGAGGCCCTCGGCAGCGCGTAGTCCGCAAAGGTGCCGGTGACCAGCCCGCCACCCTCGTCGTAGGTCATCTGCTCGAAGAGTCCCCATCCGAGGCCCTGGACCGCCGCGCCGATCATCTGGCCTTCGACGGCTGCCGGGTTGATGGCAAAGCCGACGTCCTGGACGACGACGTGGTCCACGATCTTCACCTGACCGGTTTCCCGGTCGACACGCGCGCGCACGAGATGCCCAGCGAAACCGGGGGACTGTTGCGTCATCGTCGTCGATCCCACCCCGAAGACCGGAGGGTACTTTGCGCCGAACCGCATGCTCATCTGCGCAATCTCGGCCAGCGAGAGTCGCACCGTCGGCGTGCCTTTGACCTGGACGTGTCCTTCGGCAACCTCCAGGTCCTCGACACGCGCTTCGAGATGGCTCGCCGCGATGCTGAGAATCTGGCGCCGGGCATCCTCGGCCGCCAGACGCGCCGCAGTCCCGACGGTGTACGTGATCTTGCTGCCCCCGGCAAATCCGGCGTACGGCGCCTGGCTCGAATCCACCGTGATGACCTTCACCTTTGACGGATCGACGCCGAGGATCTCCGAGGCAATCAGACCCATCGTGGTGGCGGTCCCGGAGATGTCGACAGCGCCCATCAGTACCTGGAACGTGCCGTCGGTATTGGCTCGGATGCACGCCGCCGCGGATTCCAATCCACCCGGCCAACCGCCGATCGCCACGCCTTCGCCCTCGCCCGGACGCTTCGGCCGCCTGCGGATCGGGTGCGCGTCCATGGCTTCCAGGACCTTCCTGATCCCCATCTTCGGCCACGGCCGGCCGTTCGGCATGAGGTCGCCGGGATTCACGCAGTGGCGGAGGCGGAACGCGATAGGATCGACGCCGAGTTTTGCGGCGAGTTCGCTCATCGCGGACTCGATCACAAACGTCCCCTGGACGGCGCCGGGCGCCCGATAGGCTCCCACCGTCGGCTTGTTTGTCAGGACCTCCATGATCTCGATGGACATGTTGGGGAAGCGGTAATAGCCGCCCATCATCAGCCCCGTGATGCCAAGTGGTGATCCCGGTCTGCAGCCCGACTCGTAGATCATCTTGACCCGCAGCGCGACCAGGTTACCGTCGCGCGTCGCCCCGAGTTCGAGCTCGGTGCGGCTGGCCGGCCCCGGCTCGGTCGTCAGGAAGTCTTCCATTCTGGTCAGGATCAGGCGCACGGGCCGGCGGAACATCATTGTCAGGGCGCCGACCAGGGGCTGGAAGATCATCCCCTTGCCCCCAAAGCCGCCTCCGACGTGCATCGGCACGACCTTGACCTGTGGCTCGGACAACCCGAGGATTCTCGCCGTTTCCTTCCGGACGTAGAACTGGCCCTGCGTGGCCGTATAGATCGTCAGATCACCGGTCGCCGGGTCGACCGTGGCGACGGTGGCCTGCGGCTCGATGTAGCCCTGGTGGATCCGCGACGTGGTGTACGTGCGCCGGACCACCACATCAGCCTTCTGGAGCCCGGCCGCAGCATCACCGCGCGTGAAATCCACCCGGTTGGCGATGTTGCTGGGCTTCTCGGCCTTGTGCTCTTCGACGGTGATCGTCGCGTGCGCCGCCGCCTCGCCATCCTCGGTCTCGATAGACTCGCGCACCAGCGGGGCGCCCTCGCGCAGCGCCTCATCAATCGATAGCACGGCGGGCAGGGCGTCGAACTCTGCACCGGCCCGCAACACGTCGATGCCGTCGACGGCGGCGGCCTCGCTCTCGGCCACCAGGATCGCGACCGGCTCGCCGGTGTAGGACGTCTGCGACTCGGCGAGCAGCGCCCGCGCGTCTTTCCCGAGCTTGGCCAGGTCGGCTGACGTCACGACCGCGACGACCCCCGGCACCGCGAGAGCGGCGCGCTTGTCGATACGCACGATCTTCGCTTTGGGATGCGGGCTCACCAGGAGTCTGGCGTGGAGCATCCCGGGCATTTGCAGGTCTTCCGTATAGCGCATGCTGCCCGTGACCTTCTCGAAGCCCTCAACCCGTTTCGTACGAGTTCCAATCGAGGCCATCGTGCCCTCCAGACGATTCGATGTGCGACTAGGTCATACGATTGGATGACTTCGGCGCACACTCCCGCGCGGCCTCTTGCCACGTTGTCCCTCTGAGGCGTGTCACGTATGATGCAAGTCAGACGAGGAGGGATTGGCCATGCTGGAGGCGACCGAGGGCTACGAGCACATCGATGCCGCACGCCTCGAAACGTTTCCATATGAGTATCCGGGCAGCAATGCCGTCGTCGAGGTCTCGACGGATGAGTTCACCGCGGTCTGCCCCTGGTCGGGGCTGCCCGACTTCGGCCGGCTCACCATCAGATACGTCCCGCGCGACCTCGTGCTCGAGCTCAAGTCGTACAAATACTACATCCATTCGTACCGCAATG
The DNA here is from genome assembly GCA_041497675.1 of bacterium. Lineage (GTDB taxonomy): Bacteria > Sysuimicrobiota > Sysuimicrobiia > Sysuimicrobiales > Humicultoraceae > JBGPNN01. The sequence continues at coordinate 3,847 of JBGQGY010000131.1, forward strand.
TCGGCATCTATCAGGAACACGCGGCCAACAGGATATTGCAGGATCTCGTCCGCGCGGCGAAGCCGGTGTGGATGGAACTCGACCTCGACTACAACGTGCGGGGCGGTGTGCACACCACGGTCCGGGTGCGGTGGCCTCAGGGGGAGCCGTCCTGATCATCGGCGGCGTGCCGCTGATGGCTCGCGTGCAGCGGGCGATCGAGAGGGTGCGGGGCTAACCGCGCGCGGCGACACCTTCCAAAACTTCATCAGGTGCGCCTCCCAGTTGCCGAGCAGCGTCCTGGCCCGCCGGCTGGCGGTGGCTCCGAAGTGCCCGGCGACCAGCTCACGCAGCCTTACCGAATCCTCGGCATCCGGTCTCGTGATGGTGACGAGTTGTGTATTGTACCGGTGGGGGAGCGTGCCCGCCTCATCATAGACGAAGGCTTCGCCGCCGGTCATGCCGGCGCCGAAGTTGCGGCCGGTCTCGCCGAGCACGACCACCGTCCCGCCGGTCATGTACTCGCAGCCGTGATCGCCGCACCCCTCGACGACCGCAACGGCTCCGCTGTTGCGCACCGCGAACCGTTCACCGACGCGGCCCGCGGCAAACAGGCGACCACCGGTCGCGCCATAGAGCAAGGTATTGCCGGCGATGACGTGCCGGCATCCGTCCGAGGCGAGCGGCGCGGGGGGCGCGATCGCGATCTCACCACCGTGCATGCTTTTGCCCACGTAGTCATTCGCCTCACCGATCAGGCGCAGGTGCATCCCCGGCAACAGGAACGCGCCGAAACTCTGACCTGCCGATCCCGTAAAGTGCAGGTGCACCGCGCCGTCAGGCAGCCCCGCGTCGCCCCAACGGCGCGCGATCTCCCCGGCGAGCCTCGCGCCGACCGTGCGATGCGTGTTGCGGATCTCCAACTCAACATCGACCCGCCGGCCCGCCCGGATATCGGCCAGCAACGGGATCAGGTGCGTCTCGTCGTAGGACTCATCCGGACGGTCGTTGCGCGCTACCATGTTGCGTCTGGCCGCACTCCCGTGCGCCGCGGTCTGCAGCACCGCCACCAACCCGCCGACATCCAACCCGGCATTCGCGGCCACCTTGACACGGAGCCGCGAGACATCTCCGATCACGTCGTCGAGCCGCCGCACACCCAGTTGCGACAGCACCATTCGGATCTGCTCGGCCAGACCGAGCAGGTAGTTGGCCACGTTTTCCGGTCTGCCGGGGAACTTGCGACGCAGGTCCTCGCGTTGCGTGGCGATACCCACCGGACACGTGTTGAGGTGACACTGCCGGGCCATCACACAGCCAAGCGCGACGACCGTCGCGCTGCCGAACCCGAACTCGTCGGCGCCCAGCATAGCTGCGATCACCACATCGCGCGCCACCTTGAGCCCGCCGTCGACGCGCAGCCGCACGCGCCCGCGCAGGCCGTTAGTGACCAGCACGCGCTGCGCTTCGGCCAGACCCAGTTCCCATGGGATGCCGGCGTGCTTGATGGAATCCAACGGCGACGCCCCGGTGCCACCCGAGTGCCCGCTGATCTGAATCGTGTCGGCGAAGCCCTTGACCACGCCGGCGGCGATGGTGCCGACCCCGGCTTCGGCGACGAGTTTCACCGCCACGCGCGCCCGCGGATGCACGACCTTGAGGTCGTAAATCAACTGGGCCAGGTCTTCGATGCTGTAGATGTCGTGGTGGGGTGGAGGAGAGATCAGTGTGATACCCGGCTGCGAGCGGCGGATGCGCGCGATCTCGTCGCTGACCTTGTGCCCTGGCAACTGACCGCCCTCGCCCGGCTTGCTGCCTTGTGCCATCTTGATCTCGAGCTCGTGCGCCGACAGGATGTAGGCCGGCGTGACGCCAAACCGCGCCGACGCGATTTGCTTGATGGTGCTGTTGGCCCAGTCGCCGTCGGGACGCGGCTCGTAACGGGCCGGGTCTTCTCCGCCTTCGCCGCTGTTTGACCTGGCGCCGATGCGATTGGCGGCGATGGCCAGCGTCTCGTGCGCCTCTCGCGAGAGCGCGCCGTGCGACATCGCCGAGATCACAAACCGTTTCACGATCTCTGTAGCCGGCTCCACGTCGTCCACGCGGATGGGTTCTCCTGGAACGAACTCCAGCAGGTCACGGACTTCGGTCACGGGCCGCGCGTCGACCAGTGCGGCCAGTCTGTCCAAACCGCCGTCATTCGCGGCGTCGCGTTCATCATCCGCGGCGTGGACGCGCGAGGCGCGCTGTAACGCCTTGACCACATAGGGGTTGAACGCGTGGTACTCGCCGTTGCGCCGGAAGCGCATCACTCCCGCTTCCTCCAGCGGACCCCCCGCGCGATACGCCTCGGCATGCCGCCGAAGCGCCGATGCCGCGATCGCCGTAAGATCGACCGCGCCCGGGTGGCACTGCGTCCCGGGGAAGCACGTGTCGACGACCTCTCGCGCCAGGCCAACGGTTTCGAAGACCTGCGCGCCATGGTAGGTCGAGAGCGTGCTGATGCCCATCTTTGAGATGATCTTGAGCAATCCATCCTCGACTGCCTGACGCCAGGCTTCGACGCGCCCCTGCGCCTCGCGCGCGTCGGTCGCGCCCGCCAGGATGGTCTGCAGCGCGAGGTAGGCGTGCACCGCGCTGGCGCCAAAGCCGATCAGACACGCGATGTGGTGGATATCTTTGGCCTCGCCCGATTCGGCCAGCAGCCCGGTTCGGTAGCGCAGACCCCGGCGGATGAGGGCATGGTGCACCGATGACACCGCGAGCAGCATGGGGATCGGAGTCCAATCCGATGACACGCCCCGATCGGTCAGGACGATGATGCCCGCGCCGTCTTCGACGGCCGCGCAGACCCCAGCGATGAGCGCGTCGAGCGCCGTGCGCATGCCGGCGGGCCCTGCCGCTGCCTTGAAGACGACCGGCAGCGTCGCTACCGGGACCGGGGCGCGTTCGCGAATCGCGTCCAACATCTCCGCCGTCAGCACCGGAGACGGGAGATGGACCAGACGCGCGTGCTCGGGATCTTCTTCGAGGAGGCTGCGCTGCGGCCCAAGGTATCCCGCGAGCGACATCACCAGACGTTCGCGCAGTGGATCGATGGGCGGATTCGTCACCTGCGCAAAGCGCTGGCGGAAGAAGTCCGCCAGGGTGCGGGGTCGCGCGCTGAGCGCCGCCAGCGGAGTGTCGTCGCCCATGGAGAAGACGGGGTCCTTGCGTTCGTCGACCATGGTCCGCAGTACCGAATCGACGTCCTCCGCCGAGAAGCCGAACACGCGCTGCCGTGTGGTGAGGTCCGCGGGCACGGCCAGCGCCGGCGCCGCGTGGAAGTTCCCGAGACGGACCATCCGGTCCTCGACCCAGTCTGCGTAGGGTTTGCGCATGGCGTGGAGGCCCTTGATCGCATCATCATGCAGCACGATGCCCTTGTCGGTATCGACCGCGAGCATCTGCCCCGGTCCCAGCCGGCCTTTCTCGATGATGCGGTCGGCGGCGATGTCCACCACGCCGGCCTCCGACGCGAGCACCACGAGCCCGTCTCGGGTGATCACGTAGCGGGCGGGTCGCAGACCGTTGCGATCGAGCGTCGCCGCGGCGAAACGCCCGTCCGAGAAGGCGAGCCCCGCCGGGCCATCCCACGGCTCGACCAGGCAACTGTGGTACTCGAAGAACCCGCGCACCGCGTCGGGCAGGTCGGGCACGCCCTCCCACGCGCCGGGCACCAACATCAGCATCGCGTGCAGCACGTCGCGGCCGCTGCGGGTGAGCAGCTCGAGGACGTTGTCGAGCATGGCGCTGTCGCTGCCACCGGCCTGGATGACCGGCAGCAGGTCGGCGACGCCATCGGGCCACAGCGGCGAGCGCAACCCGGCCTCGCGCGAGGCCATCCACGTGACGTTGCCCTGTAACGTGTTGATCTCGCCGTTGTGCGCCAGCAGGCGAAAGGGCTGCGCCAGTGGCCATGACGGAAAGGTGTTGGTGCTGTAACGCTGATGAAACACGGCGATGGCGGTCTCGTACGCCTCGTCCGCCAGATCGAGGTAGAACTTCGGCAACTGCGGCGACACGAACAGTCCTTTGTAGACCATCGTCGCGTGTGAGAGCGACGGGATGTAGAGGGCGATGTCGTCGTTGGCGGCCCGGCGCTCGATGGCTCGGCGCAGCCGGTACAGCGTGCGCTCAAAGGCCCCGTCGTCCTGCCCTCTGGGTCTGGCCACGACGACCTGCGCAATCTCCGGTTGCGTTCGTCGAGCATGATCGCCCAGCGCCGACGGGTCGACCGGGACCTTCCGCCAGCCCAGGACGCGGACACCGCCGTGCTCGAGGGTCGCTTCGATGAGCGTTCGGGCACGACGCGCCCGATCGGTCTCCTGTGGCAGGAAGATCATGCCGGCGCCGAGATCGGCGTTGGGCGATTTGAGCTTTAGATCATGCCGGAGCACGGCGTAGGGAATCTGCGTCAGGACGCCGGCGCCGTCGCCGGTTCGGGCGTCGGCTGCGACCGCGCCGCGGTGCGCCATCGCGGCCACCGCGCTCAGCGCGAGATGGAGGACATGATGGCTGTGCCGCCCGCGGCGGTCCGCCACAAACCCGACACCGCACGCGTCGCGCTCTCGATCCCACGTGGACAGGATACTCGCGTTCCCCATGCTCCCGCTCCGGCTGAAGAAGGCCGCACGAAAACAAAAACCCGAGGGATGGGTTCCTCCCCGTCCCCGGGTTCAGAGGCACGGCCTCCGGTGTGAGGAACCTACCCCTCGGGCTTTTGTCCCGACGGTGTAGCGGGTGCGATCGCCGCCTGCGCCGCTCGGTCCAGACCGGCTTTGATGAAGCCGCGGAACCCTAGGCGCACTTCCTCGCAGCAGACCGGGCGCATCGGGCCGCTTCACGGCGGCCTCCCGATCTGCTATTGCGTCGTACTCTACCCAAGAGTGTGATGGCTGTCAAGCGATGCCGCGCATCATCCGATGCGGCCCATCATCTGGCGGACCGCGTCGAGCTCGTCGTCGTTGATCGTGTGTCCCATGCCCGGATACAACCGCGCCGTCACGCCGGCGCCAAGCCGCGTGAGGACCTCGGCGGTGTGAGCTACCCGCGGCGCGGGGATGTGCGGATCGACGTCGCTGCAGCCGAGAAACACCGGCGTCCCATCGAGCGATCCGAGATAGTCACGCGGTGTGTTGTCGGGCCCGATGAGCCCGCCGCTCAACCCCGCGACGCCGCCGTAGCGCTGCGCGTGTCGCGCAACGAACTCGAGCGCGAGACACGCGCCCTGCGAGAATCCCAGCAGGATCGTCCGCTCCGGCGGCACGCTCGACGACGCGACCCTTGCCAGCGTGTTTTCGAGCAGCGCGAGCGCTGACGACAACCACGGCTCGTTGGCCGGCAGCGGCGCGAGGAACCGGTTTGGATACCACGTGTTGTCCACGGCCTGTGGCGCCAGGAACGCAAACCCGGGAACGTCGAGCAGGTCGACGAGGGTCAGGATACTCTCGGCTGTTGCACCGCGCCCGTGAACCATCAGCATGGCCGCACGCGCGCCCGGCAGCGCAGCGCCGCGCGCGAGGACCGGCTGCCCGCGGTGGGGATCGGCGGTCGGCGCCCCGCGGAGGCTCAACCGACGGCCGCGAAGCGCGCCGCGGAGAAGCGGGAGATGTCGTGTCGGGTGCGCCCCTCCAGGGTCAGATCGGCCAGAATCTCGCCGACCGCGGGAGCGAACTTGAACCCGTGCCCCGAAAATCCGCAGGCGATGATCACGTTCGGGTGGCGGGGGTGGCGATCGATCACGAAGTGTGTGTCGGGCGTCATCG
>JBGQGY010000132.1:0-9492 GCA_041497675.1 bacterium
CGTGGCTCGGGCCACAGCCAGCGAGACCGCCAGGATCGCATTCGCGCCCAACCGGCGTTTGTTGTCGGTGCCATCGAGGTCGAGCATCGCGCGATCGATCGCCGCCTGATCCGCCGCGGCCCGGCCGATGAGCTTCGGCGCAATCTGGTCGCGGATGTGGGCCACCGCCGTGCGCACGCCTTTGCCCAGATACCGCTTCGGATCACCGTCGCGCAGCTCGAGGGCTTCGCGCTCGCCGACCGACGCACCCGACGGCACGGCGGCGCGTCCCATCGCGCCGTCCTTCAGGACGACGTCGGCTTCGACGGTGGGGTTGCCGCGAGAGTCGAGGATCTCGCGCGCCGTGATCGCTGTGATGACGCTCATGGCCTTGATCCCTTCAGCGCGGGAATGACCGTGCCGGCGAACGCCTCGGCGACGATGCCCGGGACCTTTCGTCGCACCGATCGGATCACCTGTCGCGACAGGATCGACCGGCCGTCCGCGGAAGTAGCCGGGGGTGCGGCGTGTCGAAGATCAAAGGCTTTTGCGGGGAGCGGGCCGGTTCGTCGCGGATTTCCAGCTTCCCGGTACGTTGAGCGTGGCGTTCGTCCGAAGCCCCCACCCCCGCGCGCGGATCCTCGGCATTGATGTGTCCGGCGCCGCGACGGTCGCGGGCGTCGTGCGGGTGCTGACCGGGGCCGATCTGCGCGGCGTGAACAAACCCCTGCCGATGATGGCGCCCTCCCCGGCCCCCGTGCATCCCGTGACGCAGCGCCCTATCGCGACGGGGCACGTGTCCCATCAAGGCGAGATCGTCGCGGCCGTCGTCGCGGCCGACCGCTACGGGGCCGAAGACGCGGCCGGCCTAGTCGAGACGCGCTACGAGGCCCTCCCGGCGGTGGCCGACGTCTCGGAGGCGCTCTCGGCGCATGCGCCGATCCTGCATCCCGGGTGTGCCAGCAACCTGATTGGATCCTCGCACGCGACGGTCGGGGATCCGGCGCGCGCCTTCGCGGACGCCCACACGATCGTCTCATTGTCCCTCGAGATCCGACGGAGCAGCGCGCAGCCGCTCGAGACGCGCGGCGTCCTTGCGGCCTACGACGACACGCACGACCTGCTGACGGTCTATTCGTCGACGCAGATCCCGCACCGCATCCGCTCGGGTCTCGCGGAGATGCTCGGCCGCGGCGAGGAAGGCATCCGCGTGATCGCGCCGGACGTGGGGGGCGCCTTCGGCTGCAAGCTGTGTCTGTATCCCGAGGAGGTCATCGTGGCCTTCCTCGCGCTGGCGCTTCGCCGGCCGGTCCAGTGGATCGAGGACCGGCAAGAACACTTCCTCGCGACGGGACACGCGAGAGGCCAGGTCCACGACGTCGGGCTCGCCGTGCGCCGCGACGGCACCGTGCTCGGGCTGCGTGATCGGTTCTTGCACGACGGCGGCGCCTACGCCCCATACGGCATCCGGTTGCCGCTGGTGACGCTCATCAGCCTGATGGGACCATACCGGATCCCCGCGATGGACGTGTCCTTCGATGCCGTGTTCACCAACAAGACGCCGGTGATTCCCTATCGGGGGGCCGGGCAACCCGAGGCCGTTTTCGTGATCGAACGGGCCCTGGACCATGCGGCGAGGGCGTTGGGACTCGAACCGCTCGAGATCCGCCGCCGAAATCTGATTCCGCCCGAGGCCTTTCCGTACGACACGGGCATCGGGTACCCCGGCGCCGGGTCTGTCCGCTATGACAGCGGGAATCCTGCGGCCGTGCTCGACGACGTCGCGGCCCGCATCGACCTCCCGGCGTTTCGAGCGGAGCAGACGCAGGCGCGCGCGGCCGGCCGGTTTCTCGGGTTAGGCATCGCCTGCTATATGGAAGGCACCGGTGCTGGCACGTTCGAAGGAGCCACGGTGCGGGTCGAGGGCTCGGGCGCGGTCACGGTCGCCTCTGGCCTGTGCTCGCAAGGCCAGGGGCACGAGACGATCATCGCCCAGACGTGCGCGGACGTCCTCGAGGTGTCCCTCGATCGGGTCCAAGTGCGGTTGGGCGATACTCAGGCCATCGCGTACGGCGGCGGAACATGGGGGAGCCGGGGGGCCGTCTTTGCCGGCTCGGCGGTTACAGAGGCGGCCCGGCGTGTGCGCGACCGGGCGACCCGGGTAGCGGCGAAACTGCTCGAGGCCGATCCCGTCGACATCCGCTGGCGCGACGGCGAGGCGTTTGTCACGGGTGCGCCGCAACGGCGCATGACGCTGGCCGCGCTGGCCCAGGCCGCGGCGTCGGCGCGGGGCCCGCTGCTCTTGCCCGACGGTCCGGGGCTGGAGGCCACCTATTATTTCTCGCCGGAGAACGTCACGTACGGTCAGGGAGCCCACGCCGTCGTCGTGGAGGTCGACGTCGAGACGTGCGAGGTGCGGATCCGCCGCTATGTCGTGGCGCACGACTGTGGCCGAGTCCTGAACGCCACGATCGTCGAGGGCCAGGTCATCGGCGGCATCGCCCAGGGCGTCGGCGGGGCGCTGTATGAACAACTCTGCTTCGATCCCGACGGGCAGATCCTCAACGCCACCCTCGCCGACTACCTGCTCCCGACGGTCGGCGATTTGGTGCCGATCGAGATCACGCACCACGAAACCCCGAGTCTGCTGAATCCGCTTGGGATCAAGGGCGTCGGCGAAGCGGGGATCATCCCGGTGGCCGCGGCACTTGCGGGCGCGATCGAAGACGCGCTCTCCGCGTGGGGCATCATGGTCACGCGGGTTCCCGCGACCCCGCCCGGGCTGTACGATCTTTTGACCGCGCGTCGCGGCGCCGGCCACCCGCCTCGGTAGGCGGCTGCGTCGCGGATCGGTCAGGTCTCGGAGGGGCGGCTACAGTCTTCTGTTCAGGTTCGATTTCTCGGATCGAGATGGTCGCGGAGCGCGTCGCCGAGAAAGTTGAACGCGATCACCGTCGTAAAGATCGCCAGACCCGGAAACGTCGCAATCCACCAGGCCGTTGGCAATTCGCGTCCGGCGCTGACCATTTGCCCCCACTCGGGTGTCGGCGGGACAGCACCGAGGCCCAGGAAACTCAGGCCGGCGGCCGTGACCACAGCGTTTCCCAAGTCGACCGTCGCTAGCACCAGCATCCGTGCCAGAATGTTTGGGGTGATCGTTCGCCACAGCACACTCAGCGGGCGCTGGCCGATCGCCACGGCGGCCTCGACATAACCAAGCGGCTTCACGCCGAGCACCTCTGCCCTCGCCAGACGGGCGAATCCCGGCCACCAGACCAGTGCCATTGCCATGGCCGCATGCAGAATTCCTGGTCCCATGGCCACGGCGATGGCCATCGCGAGGACGATTGAGGGAAACGCCATAATGACCTCGGTTGCGCGCATTGTCAGCTCATCCGTCAGGCCGCCCGCGTACCCTGATGCCGCGCCGATCGCCGTTCCCACGACGCCGCCGACGATAACCACTCCGAGACCGATGAGCAGCGTCACGCGCCCACCGTGGAGGACACGGCTTAACACATCACGGCCCAGGTCGTCCGTGCCGAATAGATGCTGGATGCCAGGCGCTTGGAGACTCTCGTCGACGTGTTGTTCGTCGTATCCGTAGGGTGCCACGCGGGTGGCGAGCAGTGCGAGCGCGGCCCATATCATGATGACTGCGAGTCCAATCACGACCTCGAGTCGGCGCCACAGCCGCCGGCTGCGGGTTGCCCGCGCCGCGCCCCTGCCCTCACCGACGACGCGCTCTCCCAGGGACTCCAGACTAGTCATACGGGTATGATGCCCATGCCGTCTTGACGTGAATCACTCGTAGCGAATGCGTGGGTCGACGTACGCGTAGAGCAGGTCGGCACACAGATTCAAGAAGACGTAGATAACGCCGATGACGAGCGCGACGCCCATGATCGCCGGAAAGTCCAGATTGCCAGCAGAGCTGAAGGCGTACCGTCCCAACCCAGGCCAGGAGAAGATTGACTCAGTGAGTACTGTACCAGCCATCAGTTGAGCGTAGATGAGGCTGGCGATGGTGATCACGGGGATCAGGGCGTTGCGCACGACGTGCCGCCAAACCACCCTAGATTCGGAGAGCCCCTTGGCGCGGGCGGTCCGCACAAACTCCTGACCGAGCGCGTCCAACACGGCAGAGCGCGTGATCCGAGCGACGTAGCCGATTGCTGCAAACGCGAGCACGCTCGCTGGTAGGATCAGGTGCGCGAGCGCGTTGCGGAATGCAATCGAGTCGCCGCGCAGCAGGCTGTCGACGACATACATCCCAGTGATAGACGCAGGCGGGGCAATGCCGGCATCCAGGCGTCCCGGTGGAGGCGCCCATCCCAGCCAGAAATAGAAGACGAATAGCAGCAAGATCGCAAACCAGAAGATCGGGAGGGCAACGCCGATGCCGGCGATCGTGCGGACCGCGAGGTCGGCCAGGGACCGGTACCGCACTGCGCCGATGATGCCGAGCAGGCCACCAACCAACGCGGCCAGCACCATGCTCGTTGTCGCGAGTTCGATCGTGGCCGGCAGCGAAAGGGCGAGTTCTGCGCTGACGGGTTGCTCCGTGGTGATTGACGTACCAAAGTCGCCCCTCACTAGCCGAGCCAGATAGACAACATACTGCACGGGCAGCGGCCGGTCGAGGCTCCATTTCTGGCGGAAGGCTGCTACGAGCTGGGGGTTCTGCGCGGCGTGGTCGCCGAGATTCGCCAGTACGAGGTCGCCCGGCAGGGCGTGCGAGATGAGAAACGTGACGAGAGTGATACCCAGGAGCGTCGGGACGCTCAGGGCCAGGCGACGGACAAGGTACGGGAGCATGATTGTCTCAGTTCACGAACTCCCCTCATCGGACAACATAGAGATGATTGTCGCCCTGCGTCAGGACTTCATGGCCGTGCGGAGTGATGAGGACCGTCCCGCTGACGCCCAAGCCGTGCTTCGGGTAGTCGAAGATCGTCGGCAACATGTGGAAGATCATGCCAGGCTGGAGTACGCGCAGTTCACCTTCGCGAAGCTGGAAAGTCTGCGCCTCGCTCCAATCTGGCGGAAACGCCGCCCCCAACGAATAGCCGGCTTTGTGGCGGAACAGGTCACCGACGCCCGCATCCGTCATCACCTTGCGCACGGCGCGGTCCACCTCTTGCGCCGGCACCCCCGGGCGCATCTTGCTCAACCCCGCGTCAAAGGCGCGCCGGCAGATGTCGACACGATCCACGACCTCCTTCGGGGGATCGCCGAGGAAGGCGGTCCGCATCATGGCCGCGTGGTAGTAGTGGTAGGACGCACCCATCTCGTGGTAGATTACGTCACCGCGCTTGACGGGCACGCGCTCAGCTGCCGCATGCGCCATCGACGAGTGCTCGCCGGCAGTGATAATCGGGGGCTCGGCGACGACGTCGCTGCCGTGCCGGAGAAGGTACTCGTAGGCGGTGGCCATGATGTCGTTCTCGGTGACCCCTTCACGGATTGAGTTGATGGCGGCCGACATGGCGCCGGAGACGATTCTAGCCGCCTCGCGCGTGTAGTTTTGCTCGGCTGGAGATTTGACCAGGCGAAGGTTCTCGATAATACCGGTGCCGTCGACGAGGCGCGTCTGTGGGAGACGCTGCTTCAGACCCTCGTACTCCGCAATGGTGAAGTACCAAGCGCCCTTATCGATGGACACGGTCTGCCGGTCGAACCCATACTCGCGGAAAACGCGGGCCGTAGCATCCAAATAGTCCTCCGAGTCCGAATAGAACGCTGCGCGCGACGTCCACGAGGTCCCCTCGACGACGTTCTTCTCAACATAACGAGCCAGGTGGATGGGATCGCCGTCGGCGGGGACCAGCAGGACCATGTAGTAGAAGTACCCGAGCGTACGGAATCCCGTGAGCCAGTAGTTATTCTCGGGAATTGACACGAACATCACATCGATGCCCTGCTTGCGCATTTCCGCCTGAACCCGTGTTACGCGGCTCCGGTACTCCTCCACCGTAAACGGCAAGCCGACGGGCGACGCTGCTGCCATTGCTTTTTCCTCCTTTTCTTGCAACTGCCGTCAGGCGTCAACCACCTGACCGATCCCCAACGTTTCGGCTCGTTCGAGCAGGTGCCGTCCGGTCACAAGGTCCTGTATCGGCACGCCGATCGTCTTGCAAAACGTGATTTCACTGCGGTGCTCGCGACCCGGTCGACGGCCGAGGACGATCTCGCCGAGTTCCGCCACGTTATCTTCGCGGATCACTCCTTGCGCGATTGGGACGGCCAGTTCTCCGCACGCGCAGGTCTCTCGCATGTCGACCGCGACCTTGGAACAGCGCCGGATCGTCTCGACGTCGACCTCTCCGCTTTCGGGGACGCAGCCGCCGGCCGCCACCACGCACGTGCCCGGACGAAGATCGGCACCGTCAAAGAGCGCGGAGGTGGACGTTGTCGCCGTGATGATGATATCCGCCTCGTTGATCGCCTCACGGGGAGTCGAGGCGAGCCGGAATTCTTGCGGGATACGGGCGCCGCGGGCCTTCATGGCCTCGATGAATGTGAGCGCCCGTGAAGAAGTCCGGCTAAACACCCAGACTCGCTCGATATCGCGGATCTCGCACAGCGCTTCAATTTGGTTGATGGCTACGTGTCCGGCGCCGAAGATCGCGGCGACGCGCGCGTCCTGGCGCGCAAGCAGGTCGATCGCCAAACCGCTGGCCGCGCCGGTGCGTAGGTCGGTTACCGCGCCGCCTTCGAGGAGACCCTGGGGCTCGCCGGTCTTGCCGTCCGCCACCAGGACGACGCCCAGCGTCGTATACCGCTGGGTCTCCTCATCTGTGAACGCTGAGAGCATCTTGACGCCGAACCCGCCGCCGTCCTTGATAATGCCCGGCAAAAAACCGATCAGACCGTGAGGCCGTTCGACGTGGATCCACTGATGCAGGCCTCGAAAGACCTGCCCTCCTGAGTACAAACCGAACGCTTCGCGCTGCCAGTCGATGGCCTCGCGCATCGATCCACAACGCCTAATGTCATCTTCCGACAAGATCCTTATTCTCACGCATCCGCTCCCGTGATCTCGATCTCAGTTGTCCCGGATCTCGAGCGATCCGTAGTCACCGAAGTTACGGCCCGCGCCGCAGTCAGTCGACGCGGGCCGCAGCTCACCTCGAGCGCCACCCTATAGGCTACTTCCGACGAAGTGATCCGATCTCGAGGAAGAAGAGCGGGTGGAAGCGATAGCCGGCGATGCTCGCTCTGGCCGGCACTACCGTGTATGGCTGGACGAGGAACACATAGGGCGAGTCGGGCGCGGCGATCCGCCTGTTGTAGTCTTCGTAGAACTTCGCGCGCCTTGCGACATCTCCGGTTGCCGCCGCCTGTTCAGCGTCCCTCTGTGCCTGGGGGTCCTTCCAGTCGAATCGCTTGTTGATAAATCCAGTTGCGAAGTATGACCAGTTGTCCGGGTCGAAGAAGTCGGGATACCATGAGTTCATGATCGTCGGTGCCTTGCCCTGCCGGGCGTAAGTCAGGAAGATCGAGCCTTGCTGCGGCTTCGGGTCGAGGGTGATCCCAACCCGCTGGAGGTCTGCCCGGACCTTCTGCGCCATTCGGTCCACCGACGCGGTTCCATACGTGAGCCCGCTTCCCCAGGTGAACTCCACGCTCGCCGACGTGACCCCGCCCTCTTTGAGTAAGGCCCGGGCTTTCGCGAGATCCTGCTTGTACAGCAACTGCTGATTCAGCGACTCGGGAAATCCGAGCAGCCCCGGCATCATGATGCTGCCGATCCGCCGGGCGGCTCCTCTGAGGACGCCGTTGACCAACCCGTCGTAGTCGATCGCGTACTTGACGGCCTCGCGCGCCTTCGGGTTGTTCCAGGGAGCCGCGGTGGTCTTCAGCCCAAGATAGACAGTCCATGCGGAGGGATCCTGGAAGAACTGAATACCCGGCTTGCCACGAATCGCGTTAACCTGATCGATGGTCATGTCGAGCGCGATATCCGCATCGCCGCGTTGAATCATGAACGACTGCGTGGCGGCTTCCTTGACGTGTTTGATGATGATGGTCTGGAAGAACGGTTTCTGGCCATAGTAGCGCTCGTTGCGCTGCAACACGATTTCGGACTCACGGACGTACCGCACCAGTATGTACAGTCCCGACCCCACGGACTTCTTGGCGAAGAACTGCTCGGCTTTGTCCATCGTCTCGGCGCCCGGTGTCTCGACCCCACCAGCCGCGCGCACGGCGCCGGCCTCCACAATCGAGAACACACCGGCGGCGAGGGTCGCCAGAAAGGACGCGTTGGGGCCGGTGAGTGTCACTCGCACCGTCTTGGGGTCGATCACCTCGACGTCTTTGAGCGGATCCGCGAGGAACGATCCATACCCCTTGATATTCTTGGCTCTCAGGAGCGAGAAGCGCACGTCCTCCGACGTGACCGACGTCCCATCGCTGAACGTCGTATCGCGGAGTTTGAATGTATAGACTGAGGCGTCCGCATTTACCGTCCAGGAGGCAGCGAGGTCAGGCAGAATCTGCCCCAAGTCCGGCGCTTCCTGCTTGACGAGCCGACTGTAGATGGGGAATTGAAGAAACACGCCGCTGATGTCGTAACTCTTGTTAGGGTCAGGCGTCCTGATATCGGAGATGTCCTTGGCGATGACCAACGTCGTCTCAGCCATCGGCGCCGCGGCCGAGGGATAGTAGGGTGCCGTAAAGAGAAACAGGAGGGTCAGCGCCAGCAAGACAGACCCAAAGGCTGAGTATTTAGTCATGGCAGTCCTCCTCCCGGGTTTTCGCTTGGGTTTCAGATTTCCCTTGATACATTCGTGACATGCTCTTCCCCCCTTGGTTCATTCGAGTCCGCGTCACGCGGCGATGCACACTCACAGAGCGATCCTGGCGACCAGCCGTTCCGCGCTCTCCTGCACCTGACGGGCAATGCGCTCTTCAGGAATGGTGGTCAGCCGTCGGCCCTCGACGACGACGCGGCCGTCCACCAGGACGGTGGTGACGTCCGACCCATGGGCGCACCAGACCAGCAGCGCCACCAGGTTGTCGTGGGCGTCGCGCAACCGCGGCCGCAGGTGGACCTGGTCGAAGTTCACCAGGATGGCGTCCGCCCGCCGGCCGGTGGTGATGGCCCCGAGCTCGTCGCCAAGCCCGACAGCGCGCGCCCCGCCCCGCGTGGCCATCTCCAGGGCCTGCCAGCTCGAGAGCGCCGCGGCGTCGAGGTGGTGAATGCGCTGCAGCATGCACGCGCCGCGCATCACCTCGAACATGTCCAGGTGAAAGTTCGAGAGCATGCCGTCGGTGCCCAGCCCCACGTTGACCCCGGCCCGCTGCAGCGCCCCGACCGGGCACACGCCCGTGCCGAGCTTCATGTTGCTCGTGGGGTTGTGCGACACACTCGTCCGCGATGAGGCGAGCAGCCGGATCTCGTCATCGGTCAGCCAGTTGCAGTGCGCGAGGATGGTGCGGGGCCCGAGAATCCCCGCCCGCGCCAGGTAGGCCGCCGGATCGATCCCAAGCGTCTTGGGCGCCCAC
>JBGQGY010000133.1:0-9483 GCA_041497675.1 bacterium
GGGGATCATCGTCGGGATCGGATTCTTGTGGTCGTTCGTGCTCATCCGGCCGTTGGGCTCCCTGCGCAACACGATCTTCGCGCTGGCGGCCGCCTTTATCATGCGCTACATCCCGTATGGCTTCTCCATCATCTCACCCGCACTCACGCGGATCAGCCGCGAGCTCGACAACGCCGCGCGCGTCTGCGGCGACGGCTGGACGGGCGCGATGCGGCGCGTGCTGCTCCCGATCCTGGGACCGGCGCTGTTCACTGGGTGGGTGCTGCTGTTCATCACGTTTCTGAAGGAATACTCCTCGGCCGTGTTCCTGTTCGCGCGCGGCAGCGAGGTCATCGGGACGACGATGCTGGCCTTGTGGCGGCAGGGGGATATGGGACCGGTCAGCGTGCTCGCCGCCATCCAGGTCATCATGATCCTGACGGTCATGGTGGTGATGCGCTACGGCTTCAGGGTGAGATTGTATGGCTGATGTCATCGTCGAGAATCTGGTCAAGCGGTACGGCGAGGTCACCGCGGTCGATCACGTCTCGCTCGCCGTGCGCAGCGGTGAACTGCTCTCGCTGCTGGGCCCGTCGGGGTGCGGCAAGACCACGACCTTGATGTCGATCGCGGGGCTGGAGCGGCCCGACGAGGGGCGGATCCTGGCCGCGGGCGAGGTGCTCACCGACGCGGCTCAGCGGGTGTTCCTGCCGCCCGAGCGCCGTGAGTTGGGGATGGTCTTCCAGTCGTACGCCTTGTGGCCCCACATGACCGTGGCCAACAACGTCGCCTATGGGTTGCGCACGCGCCGCGCGCGTGAGGGCGAAATTCGCGAGCGCGTCGACGCGGTGCTGCGTCTGGTGCAGCTGGAGGGCATGGGCGCGCGATACCCGTATCAACTCAGCGGGGGACAACAGCAGCGCGTGGCCCTCGCCCGCGCGCTCGTCTACCAGCCACGCATCCTGCTCCTCGACGAGCCGCTGTCCAATCTCGACGCGAAACTCCGCGAGCAGGCGCGCGTCTGGCTGCGCGACCTGCAGCAGCGGCTGAAGATCACCACGATCTACGTGACGCACGACCAGGCGGAAGCGCTCGGTCTGTCGGATCGCATTGCCGTGATGTCCCGGGGGCGCATCGTGCAGCTGGGCACGCCGAGGGAGATCTACGAACGCCCGTCAGATCCGTTCGTGGCCGACTTCATCGGTCAGGCGAGCTTCTTGCCCGGACAGGTCGCGTCCGCGGCCGGGGGCCGGGTGCGCGTGCGCCTGCGCAACGGACAGGAGCTGTACATCGAATCGGCGTCGGCGTGGGAAACCGGCGCGCAGGTGCTCGTCGCCGTCCGTCCGGAGCGCGTGCTGCCGGCCGAGGGCCGCACCGAGAACGTCCTGACCGGCGCCGTCCGTTCACACCTGTATCTGGGCGCCCGGCACCAATACGTGTTCGATATCGGCGAGCTCGAATTGAAATTCGAGTCTGCCGAGGAACTGGCGCCGGGTCAGGTGCGCGTGTACGTTCCGCCGCAGGCCGCCACGCTGCTCCGACAGGCGTCGGCGTAGCCTCGGGAAGACGGCCCACAACCGTGAACGCTAAGACGGTGCTCTTCGATCTCGACGGCACGTTGCTCGATTCATTCGACCTCATCTCCGAGTCGTTCATGCAGGCCTGCCGCGTCGTGTTGAATCGAGAGCTCACGCAGGAAGAAATGCTCGAACGGTGGGGATGGCCGCTGCGGTTCCGTTTCGAGGCCGTCGATCCGGCGCGTGTTGACGCGCTCATCGACGCCTACCAGACGTGCTATCACGCCAACCACGACCGCATGATCGCGCTGTTTCCCGGCATCCGGGAGATGCTCGAGGCGCTAAAAACGCACCGGATCCGCATGGGCATCGTCACCTCGAAGCGGCGCCCGACAACGCGGCTGGCCATCGAGCGTCTTCACCTCACCCCGTACTTCGGCGCCGTCGTTACCGAGCAGGACGTGCCATCCCCAAAACCCGCGCCTGACGCCGTGTTTGCGGCGCTTCGCGAATTGGACGCCGCGGCTGAAGAGGCGCTGATGGTCGGCGACGCCGTGTTCGATATCCAAGCCGCGCAGGCCGCCGGTGTTCGCGGTGGCGCGGCGCTGTGGGGGACACGCGAGCGGGACGCCCTGCTCGCCACCGGACCCGATTTCAGGCTGACGGCCCCGGCCGACGTGGTCGCGCTTGTGGACAGGGGTCCTACACGTCTATCCCGATGATCTTGGCGGACGTCCTGGCTGTCTAGGGACCCGCTGCGGTCGCTACGAGCCCATGGCATCGGCACGCAGAAGCCTCCGCGCCGCCAGGTTGATCGCCACCAGCACCGTCGTCACCAGCACCGCCAGCGCCGCCGACAGCGCGATCTTCCCCTCGTCGTGTAGACCAAAGATCACGACACCGATCGTCTCATGCCCCACCGAGAAGAGCAGGATCGACAGGGTGAGCTCCGCCACCGCCGGGATAAAGGCCAGGAACCATCCGGCGACGAGGCTCGGCCGGATGATCGGCAGCACGATGTGGCGGAACGCCGTCAGCGACCCGGCCCCGCTGATGCGCGCCGCTTCTTCGAGAGATTCGTGCACCTGGGCCAGCCCCGCGGCCACGGTCCGGACGCCAAATGCGAGGAAGCGGATCACGTAGGCGAGCAGGATGATCCAAAACGTATTGTAGAGCTGGATCCCGAAGACCGGGCGCGACCAGGCCAAAATCATCGCCAGCGCCACGACCGTCCCGGGAATTGCGTACGGGATCGTGATCAGCAGATCGAGGACCCCGGCGCCGCGAACGCGCGCGCGCGCCTGCAGGTATCCGAGACCCGCTCCCAGGATGATCACGACCGTCGCGGCACCCCCCGCGAGCAGCAGGCTGTTCAACAGCGCGCGGTGCACTTTTGGGAGGCCAAACAGCACTGTCGCGTAGTGCTGCAGTGTCAGGTTCTCGGCGGCGGGCGGCATGCCGTAGGCGCGAATCAGCGACGTGAGCGCGACGGCCGCGAGCGGGAGGACGACACTGATCGCCGCGAAGACCACCAGCAGCGCCGCGGCCGGATAGCGCCACCGGCCCAGCGACACGACCGACGGCTGCCCCGCCTGCCCGCCGACGACGGTGAAGCGCCGTCCGGCGAGTATCCGCCGCTGGACCGTCAGGAGCACCGCGGCGATGGCGACCAGCCACATCGCCAGTGCGGCCGCGATTCGCAAGTTGTCCTTGAGATCGAAGTTCAGGATGGTGCCGTAGATCCGCGTCGTCAGCACGAAGTACCGCGCGGGAAATCCCAGCACGGCCGGGATGCCGAAATTGGCCAGCGACGACAGCAGCAGCAACAACGCGCCGGCGAGGATCCCGGGCAGGACCAAAGGCAGCGTGATCTCCCGGAGCACGCGTGCGGGGCCCCCACCCGCCATCCGCGCGGCATCCTCAAGCGCCGGATCCATCCGTTCGAACACCCCGAGGGCCGCGAGATAGACGATCGGATACCCGTACAGGATCAACACGAAGATGATCCCGGTCTGGCCGTAGATGACGAAGAGCGGATCGGGAGAACCGCTCAGCGCCTTCCAGACCTGATTGAGGAATCCCACGGGACTGAGCAGGTAGACCCAGGCAATCGCCCCGACGAACGGCGGGATCATGTACGGCAGCAGCAGCACGGTGCGCCACCAGCGCCGGCCGGGCAAATCGGTGCGGCTGGTCAGCCACGCCAGCACCGCTCCCAGCGCCGTGCCGCCGACCGCCGCCCACGTGGACGTCACCAGACTGTTGGCCAACGCGCGATAGTTCGCGGCGTCCTGCGCGATCCGGAGGTAGTGGCCAACCGAGAACCGCCCGCCGACGACAAGCGACTGTGCGATGAGCACGAATGATGGGTAGAAGACGAAGAGCAACAGGAGCCCCGCCGCCGACGCTGCGGCGATGCGGAGTCCGGTCCGAAGCACGCGCGGCTACTGCACGCCGAAGATGTCGGAGAAGGTCTTCTTGATCTCCTCCCGATTCTTCTCGATGAAGCTCAGGTTGGTCTGAATAACTTTGAGATCGGCCGGGTCGGGTGTCCCCGGCGGCATCGCGATGCCGGGCATCACCGGGATGTAGGACCGCTGCACGAACAGCCGCTGCGCTTCAGGCGAGTACAGGTAGTCGACGAACGCCCGCGCGGCGGCCTCATTGGCCGATCCCTTGATGATGGCCACCGGCGTCGGCACCAGCACCGCGCCCTCCGACGGCCAGATGTGATCGACCGGCGACCCCTGCGCCTTCAAGGCGCGTACGAAGAAGTCCACGACCGTCGCGACGCTGATCTCGCCCGACGCCAGCTTTTGAATCACGTCGCCGTTGCTGCGGAGGATGACCGCGTTGTTCTCCTGCAGTTTGCGGTAGTAGCCCCAGCCGAACTCGCGCATGGCGACAAAGGTTCCCACCTGCGAAAATGCAGCCCCCGAGACGAACGGGCTGGCCATGCCGGCGCGGCCTTTGTAGCGCGGCAGGGTCAGGTCCAACCATGACGAGGGGCGGAACTTCACGTGGTTGGTATTATACGCCACCACGTTGAAGATCAGCCGCACGTCGTGGTAGCGGTTGTTGTCATAGTGAAATTGCGCCGGAGCGCGGCGCCCGGTGGGCGGCGCAAACGAGGCGAGAAGATCCTTGCGCGCCAGATCCTGGAAGAACGCGATATCGGCGAACCAGATGACGTCGGCCTGGATCTTACCGGCCTGCATCTCGGCTTGAATCCTGGCGATCACGGGTCCGGACCCCGCGCGGAAGACCTTCACCTGAACGCCGGGCGTCCGCCGCATGAAGTCCCCGGTGATGAGATTGACGTCGTCGTCCGACTCGGACGTGTAGAGCGTGACCACGCCGCTGGCCGCGGGTGCCGGAGCCGCCCCACCCGGCGTGGCCAGCAGCGCCGCCAGGACAAAGACGGCGAGCACCGCCGCAATCCTCATACCCATCCCCTCCTGAGTGTGCGTCCGTTCCATCTTACATGATCCGCCGTCAGGACGGCCCGGCCGATTCCCGCCAGAGCTCCTCGAAGCGCGCCTTGTTCCATCGCGCGAGATCGAGGCCCGCGCCGATCGAGAAGCCTTCGACCGTGATCGTCCCGCGAAAGCCGTGCAGGGCACCCAGCGCGCCGGCCAGATCACGCGCCCCCTGACCGAGGGGCAGGTGCAGCCGCGCCTCATCGGCGTCGCTCAGGTGGACGTGGACCAACCGCTCGATCTGCGCGATGAACGCCCTTTCGTCTTCGCCCCAGGGGATGTGCGCGATGTCCACGACCGCGCCGACGTTTGCGCGATCGACCTCGCGCACCAGGTAGTTGATATCGGCGGCCGTGATAACGTACTCGCCCTGACGCGGCTCCATGTGTTCAACGCCGACCTGTATCCCGTGTCCCGCGGCATCGTCGGCGATTTCGCGGACGGCGCCGATCAGCCGCGGCCAGTACATCTCGGCGGAATCGTGCGGCGCCGTGGTGTGCCCCGGATGCATCACCACCAGGCCGGCGCGCAGCCGCGCGGCCGCATCAACGCTCTGGTGCAGTGCCTCGAGTGACGCGGCGCGGATCGGCTCCAGGTACGACGAGGGGTTGAGATCCCACGAGAGCGCGTGCAAGGTGAGCATCAGCCCCCGGCTTCGCGCCTTCTCCCCGAGCAGGACCGCATCGGTGCCATCACGCAGCAGTTGATAGGCCCACACTTCCACGCCGTCGTAGCCTAAGTCGCGCGCTGCATCGAGGATCTCGTCGGCCGTGTGCGCCCACAGCAGCGGCGCGGACAGCAGCACCTGACAGTGACGTTCCGCCGAGGGTAGCTCACCCGGCGCCGGGAGCACCGGGACGCTGCGGCGCGCGTGACGCGGCCGCGGGCGGACGATGTCCATGGTGGCCCGCAGCTCCGCGGCCACGCGAAACGGTTTCGTCAACACCCGCCCCGGGAACCGGGTGATGAACTCGCGCGGGTGTCGCGTGAACTCCGTCGTCATCTCAAACGGCTTTGCGAGCACCCGGCGCACGACGCTGTCGACGTACTGTTCCATGAACTGCAGGGTGTCGACGGCCACTGCGCGGCCGCACCGCACGCACAGGACGCGCGAGAGACCACCGGTGCCCGGTGTGACCAGATGGGCCGTCGTTCGGCTGCAGCGGCCGCAGTAGAGTTCGACCTCGTAGCGCGCGTCGACGGCCTGGGGCCCGGGCATCGCCGCTACGCCCGCATGACCCGCCGGACGCCGGTCACGATGTCATCCACCTGGGGGACGGCCGCCCGTTCGAGCCGCCGGTTGTACGGCAACGGGCACTCCTGCCCGCCGAGCCGCACGATTGGCGCGTCGAGGTGGAAGAACGCCTCGCTCTCGGAGATCAGGGCCGCGATCTCCGCACCGATCCCAAGCGTCTTGACGCCCTCATACGCGACGACGACCCGGCCGGTCTTCTTCGCGGAGGCGATCAACGTCTCGCCGTCGAGCGGCCGCAGGGTACGTGGATCGATCACTTCGACGCTGATGCCGTCATCGGCCACCCGCTGCGCGGCGTCCAGGGCGCGGCCGACCATCACCCCTGTGGCAATCACGGTGACATCCGTACCCGCCCGCTTGACCTCGGCGACACCAAGCGGAATCGGCTCGGAGCCCTCTGGAACTTCACCGCGTTCCTTATACAACAGTTTATGCTCGACGAAGATCACCGGGTTGTCATCGCGGATGCTGGCGAGCAGGAGGCCCTTGGCGTCCGCCGCCGTCGACGGGGCCACGACCTTCAGACCGGGGACGTGCGCGAACCAGGCTTCAAGACTCTCGGAATGCTGCGCGGCGGCACCTGTGCCGGACCCCGCCGGGGTCCGCAAGACCATGGGCACCTGTGCCTTCCCCCCGAACATGTAGCGGATCTTCGCCGCCTGGAGGACCAATTGCTCCATGCACAGCGTGATGAAATCCATGAACTGGATCTCCAGCACCGGGCGCATCCCCGTCAGTGCCGCGCCGATCGCGCACCCGGTGATCCCCGCCTCGGAGATCGGCGTATCGCGCACGCGCTCGGGCCCGAACTCCTGGAGCAGCCCATCGGTGACCGCAAACGCGCCGCCGTAGGTGCCGATATCCTCGCCCAGGAGAATCACCCGGTCGTCGCGCCGCATCTCCTCACGCAGCGCTTCGCGGAGCGCCTCGCGGTAGGTCAGTTCCCTACTCACCGGCGTACACCCCGTCCAGCAGCGTCGACGGATCGGGCTCCGGGCTGGCCTCGGCAAACTGCAGGGCCGCCTCGATGGCTGCTCGGGCGTCCCGCTCCAGGCCGCGCACCGCGCCCGGGGCGAGGCGTCCTTCGCCTTCCAGCACGCCGACAAACCGCCCGATGGGGTCGCGCTCGCGCCAAGTGTCGACTTCGTCCTTGCCGCGATACCGTTGTGTATCGCTCTTGCTGTGCCCCTTGTAACGATAGGTCACACACTCCAGCAGCGTGGGGCCTTCGCCCCCACGCGCCCGACCGACGGCGGTAGCGGCGGCTTCATGGACCGCCAGGACGTCCATCCCATCGACCGTCTGACCCGGCAGGCCATAGGCACCCGCGCGCTCGCTGATGCGCTCAACGCTCATCGAGCGCCCCACTGGCATCGACATCCCGTACTGGTTGTTCTCGCACACGAAGACCACGGGGAGACGCCAGATCGACGCGAGGTTGAGCGACTCGTGAAAGGCGCCTTCGTTGGCCGCGCCATCCCCAAAGAACGCCACACAGACCTGCTCGGTGCGCCGCATCTGGATCGACAAGCCCACTCCGGTGGCGAGCGGCAGACCACCGGCCACGATCCCGTTCGCCCCAAGATTCCCGCTGGACACGTCGGCGATGTGCATGCTCCCTCCGCGGCCCCGACAGTATCCGGTGTCCTTCCCGAGAAACTCGGCCATCATCAGCCGGACGTCGGCACCCTTGGCCAGACAGTGCCCGTGGCCGCGGTGGGTGCTGAGGATGTAGTCGTCTGGCCGCAGCGCCGCGCACACTCCCGTGGCGACGGCTTCCTGCCCAATGCTGAGGTGCATCGTCCCGTACACGCGTCCCTGCGCGAAGAGCTCGTCGGCCTGCTCTTCGAAGGCGCGGATCAGGACCATCGTCGTGAGCATGCCGACGGCGCGATCGATCCCAAGCGCCGTGGTTCTCATCGCGCCCCCTCCTTTGCGGACCGCAGGACCGCCCGCGCGGCCTGATGGTCCGTCACGAGCACGTCGACCAGCCGCCCGCTGAGCGCGCCGTGGATCGCGTCGGCCTTGGCCGGACCACCGGCGACCCCGACGACCTGCGAGATGCGCCGCAAGTCGCTCAACTCCACCGCGAGGATGCGGCGTTCGAGCGTATCGTCCACGGGCGCGCCCTCACGCGTGAAGACGCGCGTGCAGATGTCGCCGACACCCCCTCGCCGGCGCAGCGCCGCGAGTTGGTCTGCCGAGAAGTAGCCGCTGTGCACCAGGGTCGATGATGGGACGAGCGCGCCGATGCCGACGAGTGCGACATCGACCTGCCGCGCCATGGCGAGCGAACGGGCAATCCCACCGTCCGACAGCATCGCCCGCCGTACCCTCGCGCTGGCGACGACGGCGGGCGCGTGGAGGAGATGCACCTCTCCACCGAGGGCTTCGGCGATACCGTGCGCCAGATCGTTGGCGTGGATACCCGGCGTGATCTGCCCGACGCCGCCGACGAGTGTGACGACGGTGGGCCCCAGCGGTCTTGGGTGCAGGCTGTCGACCACGGCCCGCAGCGTCGTGCCCCAGGACACGCCGATCTTCTCGCCGCCTTTCAAGATTCGGTCGAGATACTCGGCGGCCGCACGCCCCAGCGCCCGCTGGATGGCGGCTTCGTGCTGTCCCGTGACGACGATCGCCTCCCGGAGCGAGAACCGTTCTTCGAGCTCGCGCTCGATCTGGTGGTGCGCACCGTCGGGCGGGATCACGTCGATGCGCACGATGCCCTCGGCGCGCGATCGCTGGAGGAGCCGGCACACGGTCGGCCGCGAGATCCCCAGACGCTCGGCGATTTCTTGTTGCGTCATGTCGCGCATGTAATAGAGATCGGCGACTTTCGCGGTGAGCATGGCGTCCCCCTAGGCCCGTACGGCGCCGACCGGCACGAGGGCGGGCGGCGTGATTGACGGCAGTGTCCCCCGGCGCGCCATGGCGTCCTGCAGCCGGCGAAGGCTCACGACGGTGAGACGCTCGTCGAGCGCCAGGTCGGCGTCGGTGAGCACCGCGCCCGCCGGCACATCGCGCAGCAGACGCGCGCCGTGTGTCACGCCGAGTGGGACGGCGCCCGCGGCCGCGGCGCCGGTTGCCGTATCGATGAGCCCGTAGACGGTCTCGCCGCCGATGCCGTCCAACACCTCGCCCGCGCGTAGATGACGTTTGGCCGCGGCCAGGCACTCGGCCACGGGCGCGCCGATCGCGCTCATTGTCGACTCGCCAAACAATGCGGCCCGTGCGACCGAGATGGGCGCCTCCA
>JBGQGY010000134.1:0-9462 GCA_041497675.1 bacterium
GGCCGGTGGCACCGAGAGCCTGAGCCTCGTGCCGATGCAGGGCAACAAGTATGCGCCCAACCCATACCTGACCGAGCACTGGCCGGATGTGTTTCTCTCGATGGGTCTGACCGCCGAGATCGTCGCCAAACGGTACGACATTTCGCGCGAGGAACAGGACCGCTTCGCGCTGCGCAGCCACCGCAACGCGACCGCCGCCCAGCAGTCCGGCAAGTTCGACGAGGAGATCCTGCCGGTGGCCACGGTCCGATGGAACACGGAAAACGGCCGGCCGCAGAAGGAAGACGTGACCGTCAAACAGGATGAAGGCGTTCGCGCCGATTCGACGATCGATGCGCTGGCCAAGCTCAAGCCCGTGTTCAGCCGCGATGGCAGCATTACCGCCGGCAACTCCTCGCAGACCAGCGACGGCGCGGCCGCGGCCGTGGTGATGTCGGCGGAGCGCGCCGAACGCATGGGCGTCAAACCGCTGGCGATCTTCAGATCGTTCGCGGTCGCGGGTGTCTCGCCCGAAGAAATGGGGATCGGCCCGGTCAAGGCGATTCCCAAGGCCCTCAAACAGGCCGGGCTCCGTCTCGACGATATTGGCGTGATCGAGCTCAACGAGGCCTTTGCGGCGCAGGCGCTGGCGGTCATCAAACTGGCCGATCTGGACATCGAGCGGGTGAACGTCAACGGCGGGGCGGTGGCGCTGGGGCACCCGCTCGGCTGCACGGGCGCGAAACTCACCGCCACGCTGCTGCGCGAGATGCGCCGCCGGGAGGCGCGGTACGGCATGGTCACGATGTGCATCGGCGGCGGGCAGGGCGCCGCGGGGATCTTCGAGCTCGCATAACGGTTACAGATGTCATCACAACTGTAACGGTTGATCGAGAGGAGCGCAGCGATGGACGCCAGGACGACGCAGGCCGCGGTAGCCGGTGGGGCGTTTCTGCTCGGTCAGGCGACGCCTGAGAGCGTGTTCACCGTCGAGGACCTGACCGAGGATCAACGCCTGGTTCGCAGTACCGTCCAACAGTTCATCGAACAAGAAGTGCTGCCTCATGCCAAGCAGCTCGAGCAGCAAGACTGGGACCTGACGCGACGGTTGCTGCGCCGTGTCGGCGAGCTGGGTTTCCTCGGCGCCGATATCCCCGAGGCCTACGGCGGCCAGGGGCTGGATAAGACGACCAGCCTCGTGATCAAGGACGCCATGGGTGGGGCGTCGTCGTTCTCGGTTTCGGTCGGCGCGCACATCGGCATCGGAACGCTGCCGATCGTCTTCTTCGGCAACGAGGAGCAAAAACGCACATACCTACCAAGACTGGCGGCCGCGGAGCTCATCAGCTCGTACGCGCTCACCGAGCCGACGTCGGGTTCTGATGCCATGTCGATCCGCACCCGCGCGACGCGCAGCCCCGACGGCACCCACTTCATCCTCAACGGCGCCAAGCAGTTCATCAGCAACGCCTCGTTTGCCGATCTCTACATCACCTATGCAAAGGTCGACGGTGAGCACCACTCGTGCTTCATCGTCGAGCGCGGTACGCCGGGCGTGAGCGTGGGCCCCGAAGAACACAAGATGGGGATCAAGGGCTCGTCTACCGCGCCGGTGCTCTTCGAGAATGCGCAGGTGCCGGCCGCCAACCTGCTCGGCGAGATCGGTCAAGGCCACAAGATCGCCTTCAACATCCTCAACCAGGGCCGCTTCGGTCTGGCCGCCGGTGTCACGGGCGGGTCGCGTCACGCCTTGCGGCACGCCGTCACCTACGCGAAGGAGCGTAAGCAGTTTGGCAAGGCCATCGCCGAGTTCGGCCTGATCAGACAAAAGCTCGCGCGCATGAACACGGCCATTTTCGTTGCCGAGAGCATGGTCTACCGCACCGGCGGTCTGGTGACCAATGCCCTGCAGGGCGACCATCAGAACATCCAGCAGGTCATCGCGGTGCTGGAGGAATACGCGATCGAGTGCTCGATCATCAAAGTCTTCGCATCCGAGATGCTGGATTTCGTCGTCGACGAACTGGTCCAAATCCACGGCGGCTACGGGTTCATCGAAGACTACCCGGCGGCGCGCGCCTACCGCGATGCCCGGATCAACCGGCTGTTCGAGGGCACCAACGAGATCAACCGCCTGCTCATCCCCGGGATGCTCTTCCGCCGGGCGCAGAAGGGCCGGCTCGACCTCTTCACCGCCGCGCAGAAGGTCGCGGCCGAGATGCTGGCCCCGGCCGTCGGCAACGGTGAGAGCGGCGGGCCGATGGTCGAGGAGCGGCGGCTGATCGAGGCGGCGCGCAAGGCCACGCTGTTTGCCGCCGGGGCCGCCGTCCAAAAATACCTGACGGATCTGGAGCAGCAGCAGGAGATCCTGGGCGGCATCGCCGACCTGGCTATCGACCTCTTCGCCGCCGAGAGCGCGGTGCTGCGCGCCGCCAAGACCGCGGCCCGTGGTGGACCGTCCGCCGGGTTGCAGGCGGCAATGGTGCGCATGCACCTCGACGAGGCGCTGCCGAGAATGGAGACGACCGCGCGGCGCATCCTGGCCGCCACCGAAGAAGGCGATACGCTGCGTACCATGCTGGCCGGGCTGCGGCGGTTCTTGAAGATTCCCGCCGTGAACAGCGTGGCGCTGAGCCGGCAGGTGGGCGACGCCGTGATCAACGCCGGGAGGTACGTCGCCTGATCGACGGGCCTCGTCCCTGGCTACAGCACTACGAGCCCGGGGTGCCGCACGCGATCGAGTATCCCGAGCGTCCTCTCCAACATCTGCTCGACGACGCCGCCGCGCGGTTTCCCGACCGGGCGGCGGTGACGTTTTTCGGCCGTGACCTGACGTTCAGCGAACTGCGCGGGCTGGCCGACCGGTTCGCGGGCGCGCTGCGCGCGCTGGGTCTCCAGAAGGGCGACCGGGTCTCGCTGCACCTGCCCAACTGTCCCCAATTCATCATTGCCTACTACGGCACGTTGAAAGCCGGCGGCATCGTCGTGCCGTTCAACCCGCTCTACGTCGAGCGTGAGGTCGCTACGCAAATGGCCGACAGTGGCGCGACGATCGCGGTGACGCTCGATCTGTTCGTCGACCGGGTGCGGGCGGCGCGGGTGGGCAGCCGGCTGGGGCACATCGTCGTGACGCGCATCAACGAATTCTTCGGCTCGCTGTTTCGCATGCTCTACCCGCTGCGCGCCAGGCGTCAGGGTCAGTGGCCGGCATTGTCCTTTGACGCAACGACCCACGCGTTCGCCCGAGTCCTTGAGGCGGCGCCGGTGGCCGCGCCTGCCGCCCAGCGCCCGGACGAGGTCGCCGTGCTGCTCTACACCGGCGGGACGACGGGGACGCCAAGGGGCGCGATGCTCACGCATCGTAATCTGGTCGCCAACGCGCATCAATCGGCCAGTTGGAACCCCACTCCGCCAAACGAGGTGCTGTCGATCGTCGGCGTGCTGCCGTTCTTCCATTCGTATGCGATGACCGCCGTCATGAACGGCAGCATCGTGCTGGGGCGCCGGATGGTCCTGCTCCCACGGTTTGAGACCGAGGCGGTGCTCAAGGCGATCCACCGGTACCGTCCGACCCAGTTTGCGGGCGTCCCGACCATGTACAACGCGCTCTGCAGTCATCCCAGAGTCGGGCGCTACGATCTCCGCTCGATCCTGGCCTGCACGAGCGGCGCGGCGCCGCTACCGCCGGAGGTCCAGTCGCGCTTCGAGCGCACCACCGGGGTGCCGGTCCTCGAGGGCTACGGTCTGACCGAGGCGTCGCCGATCACGCACATCACCCCATTGCGCGGATTGCACAAACCCGGGAGCATCGGTGTCCCGGTGCCGGACACCGACGCGCGCATCATGGACCTCGAGACCGGCACCCATGTGTTGCCGCAAGGCGAGATCGGTGAACTGGTCATCCGCGGCCCACAGGTGATGGCCGGCTACTGGAACCGGCCGGATGAAACGGCGCTGACCCTGCGCGATGGCTGGCTCTACACGGGCGACGTCGCCAGGATGGATGCCGACGGCTTCTTCTACATCGTGGACCGCAAGAAGGAGATGCTGATCACGGGCGGCTTCAACGTGTACCCCCGCGAGATCGAGGATGTGCTGTACGCGCACCCTGCCGTCCTCGAAGCCGCGCTCATCGGTGTCCGCGATCTGCACCGGGGAGAGGTTGGCAAGGCCTTCGTCGTCTTGAGGCCCGGCGCGCGCGCAACCGCCGACGAGCTGATCGCCTACTGCCGCGAGCACGTCGCGCCCTTCAAAGTGCCGGCGACCGTCGTGTTCCGCGAGACGCTGCCGAAGTCGATGATCGGAAAGGTGCTCAGGCGGGTGCTGGCGGAAGAAGAACGCGCAGGGCGCAACGCCTACCGATAGAGCTGGAACATTGGTGTCGGGTCGACCGACGCCAGTTCCTCGTCCCAGATGGGCAGGCGCGAGTGCGCTTTGCGGCGCCGCACCGCGCGGTAGACGGTCCCAAGCGGCAGTTTGCCACGCTTGTCGAAGTCATCGAGCAACTGCCACGCCGCGCTCTTGTCGGTGGGATCGTAGCCGTTGGGAACGTGCTCGACGTGTTCTTTGTACCATTCGTACGAGTTGAACTTATTGTAGGTCACGCACGGCGAGAAATCGTTGACGACCGCGAAGCCTGGGTGCTTGACCGCGTCGATGTAGATCTCGGTCGAATGTTTGGGGTCGCCTGAAAACGACTGCGCGACGTAGGAGGCGCCACAGGTGATCGCCAACCGGAGTGGATCGACAAACGGCGGATCCTCCTCGGTGAACTCCTCGTGCGTCATGCCCAGACCGTGGGTCGGCGAATTCTGGCCCTTGGTCAGACCGTACACGCCGTTGTTCATGATGATCAGCGACACGTCCGGGTCGCGCCGGCAGATGTGCACAAAGTTCTCGATGCCGATCGCCAGCGTATCGCCGTCGCCGGCCAGCGCCATGACGGTGAGGTCGGGGTTCGCCATCTTCGCGCCCAACGCGTAGGCGAGCGCGCCGCCATGCGTCCCGTGGAAGGCGTTCCCGTTTAGATAGTTGCGGATCTGCCCCGAGCAGCCGATGCCGCCGACGAGCAAGACGTCATGCGGCATTAGTTCGAGCCGGGTCAGGGCTGCCTTGAGGGAGTTCAGCACGCCGAAGTCGCCGCAGCCGGGGCACCACTGGATGCGGTGTTTCGGTGTGGCGTTTTGTTCCCAGAGCTTGATTGGCGCCTGCGTAGCCACGAACTAGTCCCCCTCGGGAACGGTTTCCAGCACCATTTCGGGCGCTTTGTCACCGACACGCACGACGTGGTTGCCGTTATACAGTAGCTGCCGGACGCCACCGACGATGTCCGACGTGTAGAACGGCCGGCCGTTGTACTTGAGGATGCGGCGGGTCTCGATCAGACATTCCTGCTGGATCAGGGCGGCCAGCTGCCCCGAGTAGTTCATCTCGACGACGATCACGTGCGACCCGCGCTGGAGGAGGGGCCGGACCAGGTGAACGGGGAACGGCCAGAGATGCGTAAAGTGCAGGGCGCAGATGTCCTGGCCTTCGGCCCTGAGGCGCGCCTGCGCGTCCAGCAGCGGCAGCTTGGTCGACCCCCAGCCGATCACGATCGGCACGCCGTCGGGTGAGCCAAACACCTCCGGCGGCTTCACGTCTTCTTTCAGGTAGGTCTGCATCTTGCGCTGCCGCTTCTCGAACATCGCCATGCGCTTGGGCGGATCGGTGGTAATCATGCCTGCCTCATCGTGCTCAGAACCGCTCACTTTGAAGATGCCGCCCGGCACCCCCGGCACGCTTCGCGGTGAGATGCCGGATTCGGTAACGTGGTAGCGCCGGTAGCCGTCGTGTCTCAGATCGGCTTCACGCAGCAGGCCGTGCCGAACGACCGGCCGGCGGTTCTTGGTAAACCACGCCTCAGGGAGGTCTTTGCGGCCGTCGGCCAGCGTCAAATCAGTTAGGAAGAAAACCGGGCACTGGTACTTGTCGGCCAGATCGAAGGCCTCGATGGCCAGCAGGTAGCACTCCTCGACCGTCCCCGCGGCCAGAACGATCCGCGGGATCTCCCCGTGGCCGGAGAAGACCGACATCAAGAGGTCGCCCTGCTCGGGTTTGGTGGGCATGCCGGTCGACGGCCCGGCCCGCTGTGTGTCGATGATGACCAGCGGGGTCTCCGTGACGCCGGACACGCCAAACTCTTCGACTTTCAGCGAGATGCCAGGGCCGGATGACCCGATCGCGCTGCGCACGCCGGCCAGACTGGCGCCCAGCGCCGCCCGGATTGACTCGCGCTCGTTCTGACCCTGCAGCGCCCGGCCGCCGTAGTGCGGCAGATGCCGCTCCATGAACTCGAGAATCGCGGAGGCCGGTGTGATTGGGTACCCGGCGTAGAAGCGGCACCCGGCAAAGACCGCGCCCATACCCAACGCGTCGTTGCCGTTGACCAGCAACCGTTGGCCGTCGATCGGACGCGCCTCCAGCTTGTAGCCGCAGTCGGACCACCCGTTGGCCGTCATGATCTCTTCGATGATCTTACGGCCGCGGCGGGCGGCTTCGAGGTTCAGGTCGATGATCTCCCGGCCCTTGCGCCCGAACCGGCCCTCCAGATAGGCACTGAAGAGTGCATAGTCCATGTCGAACGCCAGCAGCCGCAGCAGGGCGCCGGTGACGACCGTATTCTTGACCACCTCGCGCTTGAGTTCGCGCTGCGCGATCTGCCGGGCCGGCAGCGGGAAGACCTTGATCCCGCGGGCCTCCAAATCGGCGGTGTCAACTGTGGTCGTGGTGCTGTCGTAGAGCACAATCCCGCCGTTGACAACATTTTTGCCGTGGCGGAGGATCGTGTCGCGGTTGGGTTGGATCGGCGAGTCGGGGTTCGTGTCGTACTCCAGGGCGACCAGGATGTCCGATTGGTCATCCCCGTACGAGAGCGGTGGCGTTTCACCAATGACGAGCGGGTCGTACTGGTGCGCACCGTAGATCGTCGACGCGTATCCTCGTTCCATCGCCAGGACGTGCAGGCCGGCCCGCACGACCATCTTCCCGAGGATGTCGGTCACTGTGGTGACACCGTCGCGGAGTTGCACGCCTCCGACGAACAGTTTCACGTTGTTGACGTTCACCGGTCGCCCGCTCCTTTTGCGTGATTGTCTGCCTGATAGAGACACAAACAGGCCCGGCGAGCAGCGTCGTGGCCGCTCGCGCAGACCACCTCAGTATAACACGCTTTTCTGCCTGGCCGCGCGCTTACCCCGCCCGGGTCCCCTGGTCGATCATCGCGTGGACCGCGCTCACGGGAGGCACCGGCTGTCCCGCATGCCGATCTGCCATGTGCGTGGCGACCGCGTCAGCGTTCATGATCCCCTTGAGCTTCTGGACCGCGTCCTGCCTGCTCGGGGCTTCGACACTCATCACGTGACCGCACGTGCACGTCATCGAAAACTGACCCACAGAGATCCCTCCCCTGCTGTCTGATTCTTGCCCACGTGATGCCGCTTTTCGACATCCCGGTCGAGGATTCCTCGGCAGGTCCCCTCCGGATCGACGCGAAGTAGCGGCGGGCGGTGAAGACCGACCTCCTCGAGCGGTATGAGGACGACCTCGCCCTGGTCCGAGGCACCGCCGGATGGGCGGCGGTGGTCCTGCTCCTGGCGGGGCTTGGCGCGCTCCCGTTCATCCTGCCGCTGGTCGGGCTCAGTTATCTCCTGTACGTCATCGTGCTGGTGGCCGTCAATGTCGTGGTGGCCGTCGGGCTCAATCTCCTCGTCGGCTACACCGGGTTAATCTCGCTCGGCCACGCGGGCTTCGTGGCGATCGGGGCCTATGCCTCGGGGCTGCTCACCTCACGGGTCGGTTTACCCTGGTATGCGGCGTGGGTTGGCGGCGCGGCGATCACCGCGGTCTTCGGCTTTCTCGTGGGCCTGCCGGCGCTGCGCCTCACCGGTCCGTATCTGACAATCGCGACGCTGGGGTTCGGCATCGCCGTCTATCAGATCCTGACCAACTGGACCGATCTGTCGGGCGGGCGGATGGGGCTGCCGGTCCAGCAGCTGTCGCTGGGCATCCCCGGGCTGTCGGCCACGCAGCAGTTATACTACGTCGCCGTGGCCACCGCGGTGCTCCTCTGCTGGATCGGTTATAACCTGGCCCGGTCGCACATCGGGCGCGCATTCGTCGCCATCCGCGACAGCGATATCGCCGCCGAAGTGACCGGTGTCAACCTCACGTGGTACAAAACGCTGTCGTTCGCGATCAGCGCCGCGTACGCGGGGGTCGCCGGGGCGATCTTCGCCCAAGCGCTGCGGCACCTCGAGCCGCAGGCCTTCACGTTTCTCGAGTCGATCACCTATCTCGCGATGATTGTCGTCGGCGGGCTGGGGACGATCTCGGGGGCCATCATCGGCGGGGTGCTGCTGACGCTGCTGCCCACGTATCTCTCGAGTCTCAAGCAGTTTGTCCCAATCGTCTACGGCGCGGTGATCATACTGATGATGGCGGTCGAGCCGACGGGCATCTACGGCCGTTGGCTGCGGGTCAAACGCTACTTGAAGGTCTGGCCGCTGTGAGGGTGTCTCCGTGACGAACCTGATGCAATATGTCGTCGGCGGGGTGGCGACGGGCAGTCTCTACGCGCTGGTGGCGCTGGGGATCGCCCTGCTGTATCGCTCATCGCGCGTCCTCAACTTCGCCCATGGGGATCAGGCGACGTTTGCCACGTTCGTCGCCTTTACGCTGATGGGCGGAGGCTTTCGTTTCCACGTGAACCTCCCGTTCGGCGTGGCCGTGCCCGTCAGCCTGGTGGCGGCGGCGGTGGTCGGCGCCGCGTTCTTCTTCTTGATCCTGCGCCCGGCGAAAGAGGGCACGCTGCTCGGCAGGATCGTCATGACCCTGGGGTTTGCGCTCCTGTTGAGCGGCGTGATGCAGTTCGTCTGGGGCGCCGACACGCAGACCTTCCCCTCCCCCCTGTCGGTCACGAAGGTCTACCGGCTCGGCGGGGTCGTCGTCAGCCAGGTCGATCTGGGTACGATCATCATCGGGCTCGTCCTGATGGCGGCGATGTACGTGCTTGTGCAGCGCACCAAGGTGGGGCTGGCCATGCGGGCGGTGTCGCAGGACGTCGTTGCTGCGCAGGCGCTGGGGATTCCGGCCCGGAAAATCTATGCGGCCACATGGGGTCTGGCCTCGGCCCTGGGTGGCGCCGCGGGGATCCTGCTCGCCCCTGTCGTGTACCTCGATCCCTTCATGATGCTCGATCCGTTTCTGAAGGGGTTCGCCGGCGCGGTGCTAGGAGGCATCGACAGCCTGCCGGGGGCGGTCCTTGGGGGATTCCTGCTGGGGGTCGCCGAAGCGGTATTTGCAGGGTACGTCTCGTTCAAGTTCAAGACGACCCTGGCGTTTGCGATCATCATCTTGGTCTTGCTGGTCCGTCCGGAAGGCCTGCTCGGTCGTGTGTATCACCGCAGAGTCTGATAAGGGGGGAACCCGTATGAGGATGTTGAC
>JBGQGY010000135.1:0-9288 GCA_041497675.1 bacterium
CGCGCGGCACTTGCGCTCCCGTCTCGTGGGAGCCGCCGATGAGACTACCGGGGACGCAACCCCTTCGTCTCATGCCTCACGGGCCCATTCCCCGCCTCGCGGTTGCCGCGCTTCCACCAGTACGCGGCTCTCTCTCACCGGATGCGCCCTGGCGGCGCGTCCGGTGCCCTTACGGGAACCACCGACGGCGGGTACTCTTCCCGGTCCTCGGCCTATTGAGATGTAGAAGCGAGTATACCATGCGTGTCAAGGGCAGACAACGACCATATCTACCATGAAAGTTCCCGTGCGTGACATCAAATCAGCGGGCATTCGCCGCACGTGGAAGAACGCGACGGAAAGATCCTACCGAAAGATCACCAGCGGCAGATACGCCGAGACGATCCAGTTCGGGACGTCCACCACCTCAGAGATTTTCAGATCGACCGCCACGCTGCAGAGGATGTAGGCGTCCTCCCGGCTGAGCCGGTAGGTGCGCGTCAGGTGGTCGATCATCGCCCGCACGGCCGCCCGGGCGCCTTCCATCAAGTCGGGCGCGATGCCGGTCGTCGCATAATAGCCCTTCCCCTCGTGTTTGGTCACCAGCGGACCGGGAGTGATGAACTGAGGCGAAGGCAGCCGGAGCCCCTTGCGCACGCCGAAACGCAGCCGTGCGTGCATTGGGGCCTCGATGGCTGAGATACACACTTCACCGTCGCCCTGTACCGCGTGCGCGTCGCCGCATGAGAACAGCCCGCCGTCGACCCAGACGGGCAAGAGCAATGTCGTGCCTTTGTTCAGGTGCCGGATGTCCATGTTGCCGCCAAACTTACCCGGCGGCATCACGGGAAACGCCCCCCGTTCATCGGTGGCCACACCCATCGTGCCGCAGAACGGATCGAGAGGAATCCGGATGTCGGACCGCAGCGACGTCTCTGTTCGTCCCGTCAGGTCCCAGATCTTGAGATACGGCTGCGTGAACTCCGGCAGGAGCCCCAGCCCAGGCAGCAGCGCGGTCCATCCCCAGTCGCCCGGTCGCAGGTCCTGGATCTCGACCTCCAGCGCGTCACCCGGTCGAGCACCCTTCACGAACACCGGTCCGGCCAGCGGATAGATGCGCTCCATGTCCATCCGCGCCAGGTCGGCGGCGGTCGATTTCGACGTGAGTTGGCCCGCGCTGACTTCCGCAAGGTCGCAGGTCACCACGTCGCCCGGCTCGACTTCCAGCGCGGGGGGGAGCGTGTTGTCCCACTTAGTGTGTACCCGGTTCGCGGGCAGCGCGTGTTCTCGACTCATCGCGACACCTCGGTGGAGGGCCCCGGGGATGAACCCCGGGGCCCACGGTCTACTGACTCACGGAGATCTTGTTGAAGAAAATGTAGAACGACGGGTGCAGCTTGAACCCGCTGACCTTCTTGAGGCCGGCCGCGTTCTGGTGGGCGTTGTCGATGAACACCCACGGGGCGTCATCGACGATGATCTTGGTCGCCTGCCGGTACAGATCGCCGCGCTTGTTGAGATCCGTCACGCGGGTCGCCTCATCGAGGAGCCGGTCCACGGCGGCGTTCTTGTACGCGCCGCCGTTGAAACCGCCCTTCCCGTCGATGACCAGGCTGAGCATCGGCGCCGGATCACCCGGGTCGAGCATGAAGGACATTGCGCCCATGTCGGCTACCTGACCGAACCCCTTGCTGTACTTGTTCAGATACGCGCCCCATTCGTAGGTCTGGATCGAGACCTTGATGCCCACGGCCTGCAGATCGGCCTGGATGGCCTGCGCCATGGTCTTGGGCGACTGCATCCCCGATCCGGACTCCGGGATCCAAAACACGGCCGAGAAGCCGTTGGGATAGCCGGCCTCGGTCAGGAGCTTCTTGGCCTTCTCGGGATCGTACGCGTACTTCGTCACCTGATCGGTAAACGCCCAGGTGATGGCCGGCGGGATCGGTCCTGATGCGGCCGTGGCCGTCCCTTTGAGCACGTCCTTGGCGATTGCCTCTTTATTGATCGCGATGTTGACGGCCCGGCGCACGCGGACGTCGCTGAGCGGCTTCTTCTGCGTGTTGAGCGTCACCCACCAGATATGGGGCCCAGGTTGCTCATAGTAGGTGAACCGCGCGTCCTTCTTGATCTGGTCGACGTTGTCCGGCGGCACGTCGACGATGAAGTCCACGCCACCAGACATGAGTTCGGTGACCCGGGTTTGCTCTTCGACCAGCGGCCGGAAGATCAGCCGGTCGAGTTTCGGCGCGCCGTCCCAGTACCCGGCGTTGGCTTCAAGCACGATGCGGACGTTCTTCTGCCACGACACGAACTTGAACGGCCCGGTGCCGCCGGGATGGCTGGCGAACTCCTTGCCCCACTTCTTCACAGCCGCGGGGCTGACGATGCGACCGGTGTTGAGGGTGAGGTTGTTGAGCAGCGGCGAGAACGGTTTCTTCAGTGTGAATCGAACCGTCGAGGCATCGACCACGCTCACCTGTTTGATCACGCCGTAGTAGAAGGAAGCAAATGGGAACGGGCCGGTGTTGGCGTAGGGATGCTTGGGATCCAGCAACCGGTCGTACGTAAACTTCACGGCTTCCGCGTTGAATGGCGAGCCGTCGTGGAACTTGACGCCCTGGCGCAACTTGAACGTGTACGTGATCCCGTCGGGCGAGATCGTCCAGGACGTCGCCAACCCCGGTTCCTGGGTAAACGACTCTTCCTTGAACCGGACGAGCGTGTCGTACACGCTGGACAGGACCCGCATCGAGTTGATGTCGGTCAACTGTCCCGGGTCCATCGACGTCGGCTCTGCCACCAGGCCGACGACCAGCGTCTTGCCCGCCGGGCCGGCGGACGTGCCGGTGCTGAGCAGTGCCAGCCCCAACGCAAGAACGATCAAAAGTGCGACGTGCCGTTGCTTCATATCTCACCCTCCCCCCAGTGATATCGTGCCTATTCCCTTTATGCGAGAGGCATCCTGCAGACTGTTGTGGCAGCGCTCAAATCATCGAGCCACTCGGATAGCGGATCAACACGTCGAAGCTTGGCCGGCGAAGAACCAACGCGCCTCCGGTATCGATTTCCCTGCCAGCTGGTATAGCGTCCACCTTGAGGTGCCGCACTTCGAGCGGCGCACCTGGCCTCAACCACTCGCGCAGGCGCAACAGGGCGCTGTCATCACCAAAGGCCAGCAACTGGGGTTCCTCGGGTCCCCCGTACCGCCACTCGAAGACGGCCAGGCTCTCGCGCTCCGCGATGAAGATCCCCTCCCGGTGCCCATACCAGTCTTCGGTGTGCGTCATCCAGAGGGCACACGGGTCTTCGAGCGCGACGCGGGCGAACCACCCACGCGGAGGCACCGGGACGATCTCGGCACGCGGCTCCCCCCGCAGTACCGTGCCCAGGATGCGCGCACGCTCCGGCGTCATCTCGTCTGAGATGTACCGCCACCCATTCACCGGTGCCGACACCTCCGGCCCGCCGTGGGGCCCGCGGAGACGCATGAACCCCCCGGGCCGCACACTGTGGCTGCGGAAACCCTGTCCCTCCTTTCGAAAGGCGATCAAGGCCTGCAGCCCGGCCCGGAGGATCAACGGGACGACGAGCACGCCTCCCTCTGCCATTTGCGCGTACCAGTGGGGTGAAAGATCCCAGACGGAGGCCGTGGCCTCGATCCGGTCAAAGGGCGCGGCGCCGGGGGCGCCCAGCCAGCCGTCACCGGTCAGCACGCGCACGTTCTTCACGGCTCCGCGGGCGAGGTTGGCAGCGGCCTCGGCGCTGATGTCCTCGTCGAGATCCAACGTCGTGACGCCCCCTTCGGGGCCCACCAACGTTGCAAGAATCGCCGCGTTGTATCCCGTGCCGGCGCCGATCTCCAGCACCCGGTGCCCGGGTTCCACCCCCAACTGCTCGATCATCGCCACCATAACACCTGGCTCGCTGGAAGAACTGCACGGCAGCCCGTCCGATCGGCGCCGCGTCACGATACCTTCGCCGCTGTATACCTTGTCGAACGGAACACCTGGAAGGAAAACGTGACGGGGCACCGCGCGGAACGCGTGCTCCACGCGGGCGGTCTGCACAAACCCGCGCTCGACGAGCCGACTGACCATCCGGTCGAGCAGACCCGACTCTGGGTCGTTCACACATGGATTATCGTCGCCCACCCTGGGGAAATTCCCGCGGGCGACCAGCGCCTTCGGCCGGCCCGCAGGAAGCGCCCGCCGGGCGCCGAACCCCCACAGACCAACCAGACTGAGGACACCGCTGTCAGGGAGGCTGAATGTATGAGTCGCAAACACGACGTGAACATCGAGAAGATCTTGCGGGATCTTCCATCGTCGACCCGCCGCGAGTTCCTCAAACAGGCCGCGCTGTTCGGCGCCGGCGCCGTCGTCGCGCCGGTCTTCATCCGAAGCCCCCTCATCGTCGAGGCCGCGCCGAGTACGAAGCGTGGGGGCCTCGTCAAGGTCATGGGCCACCAGGAAGTGGCCAGCCTGAGCCCCGATGACGACTCGCCGTCGGTGCACTGGGTCATGGTCTCTCAGATGCACAACGCGATGGTCGAGCTGAACGAGTACAACGTCCTCGAGCGGGTCCTGGCCGAAAGTTACGATGTGTCCAAAGACGGGCTGCGATATTCGTTCAAGCTCCGCAAAGGCGTGAAGTTCCACGACGGGTCGGAACTGACCGCCGACGACGTCAAGTACACCTTCGAGTGGTACATGAACCCGGCCAACGCGGCGAACAAAGCAACCCGGTTCGCGAGCGTCGACAAGGTGGAGACGCCCGACAAGTCCACGGTCGTCATCAAGATGAAGGAGCCCTTCGCGCCATTCCTCCTCCAAACGGCGACGACGTTCATCTACTCGGCGAAGTACCACGGCAGGGTCGGCGAGAAGACCTACAAGAGCCAGCCGATGGGCACGGGGCCGTTTAAGTTGAGGGAGTGGCGGCCGGCCGAGTACACGATCGTGGACGCGTTCGACGGGCACTTCCGGGGACGGCCCAACATCGACCAGTTCCGCCAGGACGTCGTCCCCGAGGCCTCGGTCCGCACCATCGCGCTGCGCGCGGGCAACTCCGACTCCGCCACCTGGCCACTGCTCGCCGAAGACAACCTGGCGTTCGAGGCCAACACAAACTACGTTGTGTTCCGGACCTCCAGCACCGGGGTCAACCACTTCCCGATCAACAACAAGCTCCCGCAGCTGTCGGATAAGCGCGTCCGCCAGGCCATGATGCACGCCATCGATCGCCAGCGGTTGATCGATGACGTCTTTAAGGGCACGGCGATCATCGCCGACTCGATCTATCCGCCCTCGATGCGACTGTGGTACGACCGCGGCCTGAAGAAGTACCCCTACGATCAGACCCGGGCACGCGCGCTTCTCGAGGAAGCCGGCTGGCGCCTGGGTCCGGGTAACGTGCGAGTCAAGGATGGGGTACGGCTGTCCTTCACCTGCGCCGTCATCACCGGTGATCGTGCCCGGCGGCCCGAGGCCGAGATCGCGCAGCAGGACCTGGCCCAGGTTGGCATCGAGATGCGCATCGTCGAGCGACCGGTCGCCACGATCCTGGCGCAGCTGCCGAAGGGCGAGCTGGACGCGTCGTTGTTCAACTGGACGTTTAACAGCGGGCCCGCCGAGCCCGACCCGCAGACCACCCTGATAAGCGGAGGAGTGCGCAACTTCTCCCAGTACAACAACCCGAAGATGGATGAGCTGCTCAAGCAGGGGCTGCGCGAGGTCGACGTCAAGAAGCGGCAGAAGATCTACCAGGAGATCCAGCGCATCTTCGTGGAGGACGTTCCGACTATTTACGTCATGTTCTGGGACTGGTTCAACGTCTTCTCGAAGCGCATCAAGGGCCTGCCGGTCAAGCCCGAGCTCGCGTTCGAGATCTACCGCAACGCCTACAAGTGGTGGATTGAAGGCTAGACGACGCGACGCGACGTCGGAGGGGGCAGCAGTGCTGCCCCCTCTCTGTTTTTTCGAAGGAAGCCCGTTGTGCGCGCTTGTAAGGGCGGTTCGTAATAGTACAACATATGGTACAATATACTGTACAGAATATAGTACGCACGTTGGAGGCCCTCCGTGGAAAAGGTCCGGCCCAGCCAAGACGTACGTCCACTGTCAGAGTTTCGGGCCAACGCCGCCACGTTCGTGCAGCAGGTGCGCGGCACAAAGCGGCCGCTCATCCTCACACTGCACGGCCGGAGCGCCGCCGTCCTTATGGACGTCGCTGCCTATGAGGCTCTCATCGAAGAAGTCGAGGTCCTCCGCGATGTGCGCCGAGGTGAGGACGAAATTGGTCGGGGCAGAGGCACGGCGCACCGACCGGCTAGGGCGGAGGTCTTGTCGCGCCTGCGCAGGTGAGGATCGTCTGGGCACCAGTGGCCCTTTTCCGTGTGGAACAGATCGCACGGCGCATCGCCGAAGGGCGCCAGGACGCGGCGCGTGCGTGGGTGATCGGCCTATTCGACGCGGTCAGCAGCCTTTCAGATTTCCCGGAGCGGGGCCGTATGGTCCCGGAGGCCGGCAGGCCCGATATTCGTGAAGTGCTCTACCGTGACCACCGGGTCATCTACCGTCTGGAATCGCGCAGGGTGGCCATTCTCACCGTGCGCCACGCGCGCCGCATGTTCGACTCCCGCGAAATCCCCCGCGACTGATGGCCGCAGGAAGCCCGTTCGTGATGCCGAACTGCCGCTGATACCGGCCATGCAGGCAATCCGCAGTCACGTCTTTCCCGCGCCGCGGGTGACGGGATGAAACGATACCTGGCCCTGCGCCTCATGCAGGGCGTCATCGTGATCTTCCTTGTCAGCATCGGGACGTTTGCGATGATGCACATCATCCCGGGCGATCCCGTGAGCCTGTTGATCGGTGAGGCCCGGATCAGTCAGGAGCAAATCGACCTCATCAGAAAGAAGTGGGGTCTCGACAGGCCGCTGCACGAACAGTACCTGACCTGGATCGCCAACATGCTGCGAGGCGACTTCGGCCAATCCGTGGTCCGTAGTGGTACCCCGGTCCGGACCATGATTATCGAGGCCGGTGCCGTGACGGCCACACTCAACTTTGTCGCGTTCGCGATCTCGGTCGCCCTGGCCGTGCCTCTGGGGATTATTGCTGCCGTCCGGCGGTACTCGGGCTTCGACTACGCCATCATGGTCGCCACGACGCTTGGCGTGGCGCTTCCAAACTTCTGGGTCGGCCTGATGCTGATCGTCATCTTCTCGCTGGTCTTCCGGCTGCTGCCCACGTTTGGACTGCCGTCCTGGAAAGGGTACGTCCTGCCTGTCGCGGTGGTCGTGTCCAGCCAGCTTGCGCTGCTCGCGCGCATCATGCGTTCGTCGGTCATCGACCAGATGGGCGAGGACTTCGTGCGCACCGCCCGCGCCAAGGGCCAGCAGGAGAACATCGTGGTTGCGCGTCACGTACTCCGCAACGCCCTGCTGCCGGTCATCACGGTAATCGGCTACCGGCTGGCGTTCATCCTCAGCGGCACCATCATCATCGAAACGGTGTTCGCCTTGCCCGGACTCGGGCAACTCTTCGTGGACTCCATCAACCGCGTGGACTATCAAGTGGTCCAGGCGATCGTGATGGTCCTGAGCATCCTGGTGGTGCTGGGAAACCTGGCGACCGACCTGGTCTACGGGTTCATCGACCCAAGGATCCGCATCCGATGAGCCAGATCGCCACCGACATACAGCCTCGCGGTCTGTCGCGGCCGTCGCTGCAGCCGCGACGATCCGAGTGGGCGCGGGCGTGGCAGCGATTCAAGCGCTACCGCCCGGGCATGGTGGCCCTGATCTTTATCGCCATCCTGATGGTTCTGGCGGTCTTTCCCAGTCTGTTTTCGCCCTATCCGTACATGCAGGTCTATCGTGGCATGCGTGGCGCGCCGCCCTCGCACGACCACCTGCTGGGTTTCGACCACATCGGCCGCGACATCCTCAGCCGGATCATCTGGGGCACGCGCGTGGCGTTGATCGTCGGGCTGCTCGCGACGGGCATCGCGGTCAGTATGGGCGTCACGGTCGGGGCCGTGGCCGGGTACATGGGCGGCTGGGTTGACATATTGCTCTCTCGCATCATCGACACGCTGATGGCTTATCCGCTGTTGGTATTGTTGATCACGCTGGCGGCGGTCCTGGGACCGAGCCTCACCACGGTCGTCGTGATCATCGGGTTCACGACCTGG
This sequence comes from bacterium, assembly GCA_041497675.1. Taxonomy (GTDB): domain Bacteria; phylum Sysuimicrobiota; class Sysuimicrobiia; order Sysuimicrobiales; family Humicultoraceae; genus JBGPNN01. The sequence continues at coordinate 8,179 of JBGQGY010000135.1, forward strand.
GCCCAGTACGCGCGTGTCGTTCGCGCCGACATCCTCAGCCTCCGAGAGCGCGAGTTCTCGTTGGCCGCTCAGGCGGCCGGCGCGAGCAACGCACGCATCATCTTCCGCCACATCATCCCCAACGTCCTCAGCCCAGTTATCGTGATCGCCAGCCTGGGCATCGGGGGCATCATCTTGTTGGAAGCGGCGCTCTCGTTTCTCGGATTGGGCGCCCAGCCCCCGACACCATCATGGGGTGGGATGCTGGCAGACGGCCGGTCCTTCATTCTCACGTATCCGCAGATCGCGATCGCGCCGGGTGTGATGATCTCGCTGACGGTCCTGGCGTTCAACCTGGTCGGTGATGGCCTGCGGGACGCGTTGGACCCCCGCCAGAAGGACTCGCCGGTGGCGAGGTAGCCGCCAGGGATTACGGCCCGGCGCCGGACTTCAGGCCAGCCACGAGCAGACCGGGCACTCTTCGAAACTCGCGCAGGTTCGCCGTGACCAACCGAAACCCATGGGCGAGCGCCGTTGCGGCGATCTGGAGATCGTGCGCGCCGATTGACGCCCCCGAACCGGCGAGCGACCCGGCGAGACGTGCATGCATACGCGCGCACAGCAGGTCAAACCGAACAACGGGGATTCGAACGAGCATGGCCTCGACGAACGCCTCTCGTCGGGCCCGTTGCGCGTCCGTACGCGCTCGCTGGACGCCCACGAGCAACTCGGAGGCCGTGATGGCGGCGATCGCCACGATCTCGTCCGGATCTCCGGGCAGCACATCTCCGAGCGTTGCGGCCTCTCGACTCCGGCCTCGCTCCACAGCGATCAACGCGGTCGTATCAATCAGGAGCGCCACCGGCGAAATGCCTCCAGGGCCGGGGACTGGCCTGCGTGGACGCGCTCGAGGTCGTTGGCAAAGTCCTCATCAACCGGAGGAGCGCCGCGGAGCAAGTCTCTGAGCCCCCTAAGGGTTAGGGCTCCCGCTGGACCGCCTGAAGGCCGGGCCAGAAGCTCGTCTACCGCCCGCCGCACGGCCTCCGATTCGCTGGTCCCCAGTCTCGTCGCCAACCGGTGAATCTTTCGGGAGTCCACCATCAGGTTCTTCCGAGTGTTCAATGCACCCAG
>JBGQGY010000136.1:0-8919 GCA_041497675.1 bacterium
CCGCCGTTCAACGACGTGCGCGTGCGGCGCGCCGTTGCGATGATGGTGGACCGCAGCCGGCTGGTGCAGGTGGCCGGCGGGTTGGGCATCCCGGCCACGGGTTACATCCTCCCACAGGTCTCTTGCTATGACGCGAACGGGCCGTCGGCTCCGTCGTACGACCCCGCGCAGGCAAAGGCGCTCCTGACAGAAGCCGGCTATCCCAACGGGTTCACGGTCAACCTCGACTCGTCGACCACGGGCAGCATCCCGCAGTCGGCCGAATGGCAGCAGGTGCTGCAGCAGAACCTCTCGACGATCGGGGTGCGCACCGAGATCCGGCGATTTACGGGCGCGACGTTGAACACCATGCTGACGAACGCGCAGAGCCAGATGGCGTTGAACGGCTGGGGCGCGAGCTTCCTCGATCCGGTGGATCATGTCGGCACGTTGCTCATCAGCGACGGGGCCAACGCACGGCGGGCCCGCTACCGCAACGGCGAGATCGACCGCCTGTTTGCGCAGGCCGAGCGCACGGCGTCATCGCAGGTGCGGTGCCGCTACTATCAGCGGATCAACAAGCTGGCGCTGGACGACATGCCGATTATCCCGCTGGTGATCACGCGGACGATGCACCTCCGCTCACCGCGGATCGGACAGTTCGTCTGGCACCCGATCTACAACGCGCCGATCTTCGAGGAATTGGCACTGGGGCGATAGCCTCCGGGAATCGCTCCGCTCGTCTGCACCCCCCGAAAGATCGAGGCGCGGAGCCGATGACGCTATGGGAGGAAGGATTGCGAGCGGCTGGGTTGTGTATTACAATAATGTACTACACAGCATCTCGGAGGGAAGGACCTGAATGACGATCAGCATTCGTCTTGATACCAAAACGGAGCGCGTGCTCGTCCGCATGGCCAGGGCCACCGGGAGAACCAAGTCGGCCGTGGTCCGAGACGCTATTCGAAGACTCGCCGAGCAGACCGACGGCAAGTCGGTGACCGGGACCGTCTACGATCGCCTGGCGGACGTCATCGGGATCGTGCGCCTGGGTCCAGATGACCGGGCCTCACGCGCCGAGGAAATCCTCAAGGCCCAGTTTGCATCCCGGCGAGCCATCCGGTGAGGCAAATCTTGATCGACACCGGCCCACTCGTCGCGCTCCTCGACGCGGACGACCGGGATTACGCGCGGTGTGTCCGGGCCGCACGGCGGCTGTCCGACGACCTGTTGACCACCTGGCCGGTGCTCACTGAAGCCATGTACTTACTGTCCCACGCTCCGAAGGCTCAGGATGCCCTGCTCGCCAAGATCGAGGAAGGCACCGTGCAAACCGCGGTCCTCGACGCAGACGATGCTCGTGAGATGCGCGCCCTCATGAAGAAGTATCGCGACTTGCCCATGGATTTCGCCGACGCGTCGCTTGTTCGTGTCGCCGACCGCGAGGGCATCAAACAGGTGTTCACATTGGACCGCCGGGATTTTGGTGTCTACCAAACGACGCCGGGACGTCCATTTGTCATCGTGCCGTAGCCGTGCAGCTTGTCTCGCGGTCTCCTAATCGCGATGATGTTAGGAAGGGAGCAAGCCACGAATGGTACGAGCGAGACGACGACGCCGGCTCGGAGAACTCGGCGGACTTCTTTCAACGATCTCCGTAGCCGTTCATGACAAACAACCCAGCTGATCAAGCCGATCGCAAAGTTCTGGACGTAACTGTCCAACACATCATGATTCCCACACGCGACGGGACGCGGCTGTCGGCGAACCTCTTCCTGCCGGCGACCGACCGCCCCGTGCCGTGCGTGGTCGAGTACACCCCGTATCGCAAGGATGACCTCCGCGGCGCGGCGCGGGATTTCGGTCACTTCTACTTTGCTGAACGAGGTATCGCCTCGGTGCAGCTCGACGTCCGCGGCACCGGCGACTCCGACGGATTCGTGATCGACGAGTACCAGTATCCGCAGGAGCAACTCGACGGCTACGACGCGCTCCAGTGGCTGGCGGCGCAGCCGTGGTGCAACGGCCGCACCGGGCTGTGGGGGACGTCGTACGCCGGGTTCACGGCGCTGCAGATCGCGCAGATCCAGCCGCCGTCGCTTGGCGCCATCGCGCCGATGTACGCCACCGACGACCGCTTCACCGACGACATGCACTACCGCGGCGGTGCGGTGGATGGGTGGAGCGTCATCGGTTCCTACGCCTTGGGCATGGTCAGCCGCAACGCCCTCCCACCCTATGCCGAATTGGCGGGCGAGAACTGGCGGGCCCTGTGGGAGTTGCGTCTCGAGAAAAACACCCCGTGGTTGATCCGCTGGATCGAAGAGCAGTTCGACGGCCCGTACTGGCGGTCGACGCTCGCCCGCATGTACGACAACGTGCAGGTCCCCACGCTCATCATCGGGGGGTGGGCCGACTTCTACGTGAACTCGTCGCTGCGGTGGATGGAGCACCTCAAGGTTCCAAAGAAACTCATCATGGGACCGTGGCCGCACACGCCGCCCGACGTCGCCACCCCGGGGCCGCAGATCGACTTCCTGCACGAGATCACCCGCTGGTGGAAGCAGTGGCTGTGCGGCGAAGAGACGGGCATCGCGAAAGAGCCTCCGGTGACCGTGTACATCCAGTCGTACCGCCGCCCGGACGCGCCGACGGCCGAGGCACCGGGGTTCTGGAGATTCGAAGAGACGCTGCCGCCGAAGCGGATGAAGCCGCGCGAGTGGTTTCTCGGGGCGAAGGGCGATCTGGGCAGCAGCCCGCCGGTCGCCGACCATGTGACAAAGCGCGAGTACGTGCCGTTCGTGGGATTTGCCGACCTCGGATTTGGCGGCGGTCGCGTCGGGTGGGGCGCACAGGGCGCCAACGAGGCGTTCTCGATCGTCTATACGTCCAAACCGTTGGCGCAGGACGTGGAGATCCTGGGATTCCCCCGCGCGACGGTGCACGTCTCGACGACGGCTGAGGTCGCACAGGTCGCGGTCCGGCTGTGCGACGTCGCCCCGGACGGCGCGTCGACGCTGGTGTGCAAAGGTCTGCTGAATGCCACGCGGCGCAACGGGATGGATCGCGCCGACCCGCTCACCCCAGGCGAGATCTACCGGCTCGAGATCGACCTCGACGCGACCTCGTGGATCTTCCCGAAGGGGCACGCCATCCGCCTGGCGATCTCCGGCGCGGATTTCCCCGAAGTCTGGCCGTCGCCACATCCGGCGGTGCTCCACGTGTATGCGGGGTCGACCTACCCGAGCGGCCTGAGCCTGCCGGTGGCCGGCGCCGCGCCGCATCGGTCCGCGCCTCCGCTCCTGCCGCCGGCGAAGCGCCGGTCGAAGTTCGTCCACTCTAGCGAGAAGCCCAAGACGTCGGTCGCCTACGACATCTCCGGCCGAGCAATGATTGCGCGCCGCGAATTGAAAGAATCGATCAGGCATCCCGACGGCGTCACGGTTGTCACCAGCGAGAATCGCACCGAGATGCGCGTGTCGGCCACCAACCCCGCCGACGCCGTGGCCACCGGTTGGGACTGCAAGACGCTGCGCCGCACCGTGCTCGAGGTCGAGAGCACCGCCACGGCCGAGTTGAAGAGTGACGCCACGACGTTCACCCTGAACCTCGCGCTTGAGGTCACCATCAACGGCTCGCCGTACTGGAGCCGCCGCTGGCATCGCACCATCCCCCGCCTGCTGCTGTGACCGCGCCGCACCTCTAGGCGTGCTGCCGCAGCCGAGGATCGAGGATCGGATACACGAAATCCAGCACGAGGTTGACGGCGCCGACGATCACCGCCGCCACCAGCACCGTCCCCATCGCCAGCGGCACATCGAACCGCAGCACGGCCTCCACCATCTGCGCCCCAATGCCCGGCCAGCCAAAGACCGCCTCGATGACGACCAGCCCGCTCATGAAGTTGGCAAAATCCAAACCCCACATCGTCACCACGGGGATCAGCGCGTTGCGCAGCGCGTGGCGGACGATGACGCCGCGTTCCGGCACGCCCTTGCTGCGCGCCGTCCGCACGTAATCGCGCGCCATGATGTCCAGCAGCGTCGAGCGGATCACGCGCGCGTACCATCCAGCATAGGCGATCCCCACGGCAAGCGCGGGGAGGATCAAGAACGTGAAGCCTCCATAGCCGCCGATCGGCAGCCAGCCGAGCCGCGCGCCGACGAGATAGAGCAGGAAGAGACCGATCCAGAAGTGCGGCAGTCCGAGTGTGACGAGCGTCCCCACCATCGCCAGCCGGTCGAACCGGCTGCCCGGCCGCACGGCTGAGAGGATTCCCACCGGAAGACCGATCGCCGCCTCGGCGACAACGCAGGCCAGCGCAAGTTGAAACGATGGGCCGAGGTGTGAGGTCAGCAACTCGACGACCGGGCGGCCAAAGACATACGAGCGGCCCAGGTCGCCGTGCAGCAACCGCCACAGATACCGGCCGTACTGCACGTGGAGCGGCTGATCGAGACCGAGCACCTTGCGGATATTCTCGGTCACCAGCGGTGTCGCCTGAGGTCCGGCGATCGCGGCGCCGGGGTCCTGGGGCACGGCGAACATCAGGACAAACGTCACGGTCGCGACGAACCAGAGCAACAGCAGGATACCGCCGATCCGCGCCGGCAGCGCGCGCGCGCTCATGCCCTGCCCTCGCGGGTCATGCCCCTTCGCCGCGCACCACTGGTGGGGTCCACTGCGTCCCGCAATCCATCGCCAAGCAGGTTGAAACTCACGACCGCGCACGCGATGATCGCGCCGGGAAAGAAGAAGATCCACGGCGCGCTGCGATAGGCGCGCGCCCCCTCATAGATGATCGACCCCCATGAGGCCGTCGGCGGTTGCACGCCCAGACCCAGAAAACTCAGCGATGCTTCGGCCAGGATCGTCGCCGGCACCCGCAGGGTGAAGTACACCACCACCAACGGGATCAGTTGCGGCAGCACGTGGTGGATCGCGATACGCAACGGCCCGGCGCCGATCGCTCGCGCCGCGTCGACGAACTCGCGCTGCGTGACCGACAAGACCTCGCCGTAGATCACCCGCGCCGGGTACGCCCAGGCAAAGACCGACAGCACGAAAATCACGACCCAGATCCCGCGCGGCAGCACGCTCACCAGCGCCAGCATCAGCAGCAGGCTGGGGAAGCTCAGGACGGCGTTGGTGATCCAGATCAGTACCGTGCGGACGCCGCCGCGAGCGTAACCGGCGGTCAGCCCCACGGCCAGGGCCATGACCAGGGCAACCAGGGTCGAGAGGATTCCTACCGCCAGCGAGACCCGGGTGCCCCAGATCACGCGGCTGAGCAGGTCGCGCCCCAACAGGTCCGTGCCAAGCAAGAACTCGCGCCCAGGTGCCGCGGGCGCGCCGATGGGCGACAGACCTTGGGGATGCTGATAGTTGGGATGGTATGGCGCAACGAATGGCGCGAGCAATGCAAGACCGACGAAGATCAGCACGCCGAGGCCGCCCGCAAGCGCGTATCGATCGGCGACAAGCGTCCGCCAGGCCCGGCTGCCCGCCGAGAGGTACGCCCGCTGCACCGGCTGGCGATTGAGCGCGACCGTGCCCGTCTTCATCCTGCCCCTTTGAGCCGCTTCCGCACGCTGCCGATCTCCAGTATAGACTCAAGGGACACCGGCGGCAGGGGCTGAAAATCCACAACGCCAAGACTCCCTGGGGAGTGATGCCCATGGGCTCTTCAGCAGCGACCACGCCCGCCCGGCGCCTGCGGACCCGCCTTCAAGACCCGCGGTTGCTGATCGCGCCTGGCGTGTTTGACGGCCTCTCGGCCCGTATTGCCGCCGCGTCGGGGTTTGAGGCGCTCTACGCGAGCGGCGGCGCGATCGCGCGCAGTGCCGGCGTGCCCGATCTCGGTCTGTTGAGCCTGACCGAGGTGCTGGCGCGGGTGCGTGAGATCGCCGATGCCACCGATCTGCCCGTCATTGCCGATGCGGACACCGGCTACGGCAACGCGCTGAACGTGTGGCGGACGGTGCGCGAGTTCGAGCGGCTCGGGGTCGCGGCCCTTCACCTGGAGGATCAGGTCAGCCCGAAGAAGTGCGGCCACTATGCCGGCAAGGACCTGATCCCGGCGGACGAGATGATCGGCAAGATTCGCGCGGCGCTCGACGCGAGACGTGACGCCAACCTGGTCATCGTCGCCCGCACGGATGCCCGCGCCGTCGAAGGTCTTGAGGCCGCGATCCGGCGCGCCAACGCGTACGCAAACGGCGGTGCCGACATGCTCTTCGTCGAAGCGCCGGAATCAGAAGAAGAACTTCGCGTCATCGCGCGTCAGGTCCGCTCCCCCTTGCTCGTCAACATGTTTCAGGGCGGGCGCACACCGCTCGTCGCGCCCGACGTCCTGGCGGCGATGGGCTATCGCGTGATGATCGTGCCGTCGGATCTGCAGCGAGCAGCGATTCGCGCGATGCAGGACGCGGCGGCCGCCATCAAGACCGCGGGCACCGCGGCGGGTCTGGGCGCACGGCTCGCGGGATTTGACGAACGCGACGCGCTGGTCGACCTGCCGGGGTGGCGCCGCCGCGAAGCCACCTACACGGCCGATCCCACGTGACCCTCGCTCAGCGCTTCGCCCGCTACGCGCACGGGCTGGCGTTCGATCACCTGCCGGACGCGGTCGTGCACGAGACGAAGCGGCGCATCATCGACGCGGTCGCGTGCGGTCTGGCCGCGCTGTGCGAAGACGGTCCGCCGAAGGCCCGGGCGGCCATGACGCGGCTGGCGCCGTCCGGGCGCGCGACCATTCTGGGGACTGGGGAACGCACCTCGCCGGACCTGGCCGCGTTCGTGAACGGTTACCTTGTTCGATATCTGGACTACAACGATACCTACCTCTCGAAGGAAGCCCTCCACCCTTCTGACAACCTGGCAGGACTGCTGGCGGTGGCAGAAGATGTGGGGGCCTCCGGCCGGGATCTTATCACCGCGCTCGTCGCCGCGTACGAACTCACCTGCCGGCTGGCGGATGCGAGCAGCATCCGCGACCGCGGCTGGGATCACGTGACGTACGGGAGCGTTGCCGTCTCCGCAGGGGCGGCGAGACTCCTCCGTTGTGCTCCCGACCAGATCGAACAGGCCATCAATATCGCCGCCGCCACGGGGATCAACCTGCGTCAGACACGGGTGGGCCAGTTGTCGATGTGGAAGGGCGCGGCATACGGCGGCGCGGGGCGGAACGCGGTCTTCGCGGCGTATCTGGCGCGCGAGGGCTTCACCGGACCGGCGCCGGTCTTCGAGGGTTCGCGTGGCTTCATCGCGCAGGTCTCAGGACCGCTGGAGATTCCGCTGATGGCCGGGGAAGACGCCGCGACCGGTGAGGGCCTCACCCGGTGGGAAGACGAGGGCGGCCGGCCCGACGGCGAGACCGGCCCCAGATTCAAGGTGCTCGATACGGATATCAAGTACTGGCCGGCCGAGTACCACTCGCAGGCGGCCATCGCGCTGGCGCTGGATCTCCGCCGCCAGGGGCTGAGACCGGACGCGGTCGATCGCGTCGTCATCCGCACGTTCAAGGTTGCCGTGGAGATCATCGGCGGCGAGCCGGAGAAATGGGCGCCGGCCACCCGCGAAACGGCGGATCACAGCATGCCCTACCTGGTCACCGCGGCCCTGCTGGACGGCGAGATCACCGAGCGGCAGTTCGCGCCCGAGCGTATTGCCGGTGGCGATATCCGTGCGCTGATGGCGCGCATCGAGGTCGTCGAGCGCCCCGACTTGACGGCCGCCTATCCTCGAGGCATCCCCACGATCCTGGAGATTCACCAAGGTGACGGCAGTACACGGTCGGCGCGGATGGACTTTCCACCGGGGCACAGCCGTAACCCGCTGACGGACGCGCAGGTGGACGAGAAGTTCATCCGTCTGGCAACCCCGGCGCTTGGTGCGACGGCCGGCCGGGCTCTTGAGGACCTGCGTGCCATCGACCGCTGTCCCGACGTGCGAGCGTTGATGCCCCTGCTCGCGGGCGCAGGGGTTTCTCCCCGTCCCGGCAAACCAGAGCAAGGCTGATTCCCTGGAGGTGATTCGATGAAGACCTTCGCGCGGGCGCGCTGGGTCGCCGCCGCTCTGGCTGTCGCCCTGCTCGCGGCACTTCCCGGACTGGCCGCCCCCGCCCTACCGGCAGGGGTGCCGAACTACTACCCTGCGTCGTATGCGCAGATGGTCGAAGCTTCACGCGCTGAGGGCCGGGTGCTTGTCTACTCGATCATGTCGGCGCAGAACTGGGCGCCGGTGATCCGCGAGTTCAACAAAGTGTACCCGTGGATCCGCATCGAGACTACCGATCTAGGGTCGAACGAAGTCTTCGAGCGGTTCCTCTCGGAGACAGGCAGCGGTGCGGCCACCGCGGATATCCTGATCAGCAATGCGCCCGACATCTGGCAGGATCTCATGCGCAAGAACCTGCTGGCGAAGTACGATTCACCGGAAAAAAAGTACCTGCCGTCATGGGCCGTCGTCAACGACATGATCTACAACGTGTCGAGCGACCCGATGGTCCTCGTCTACAACAAGAAGATCTTAACGCCCAACCTGCGGCCCCGCAGCATCGAGGACCTGGCCCGGCTCGCCGAAGAATACCCGAAGACCTTTCAGAACCGCATCACCACGTATGACATCGAGCAGTCGTCGACCGGCTACAACAACTTCTGGGTGTTCGTCAACAAACACAAAGATCGCGCCTGGACCTGGTTCGATACGATCGGCAAAACCGGCGTGCGGCCACTCACGAGCGCCGGTCCAATGGTCGACGGCGCCATCAGTGGGGAGTTTCTGGTTGCGTTCTTCGCGTCCACCATCACGCTGTTCCCGCGGCTGGCCCGCCCCGGCGTGAGCGATATCATTGGTTGGACGTACGAACGCGACGGTACGCCCATCGTGCTCCGCGGCATGGGGACGCCCACGGCCGCGCGTCACCCAAACAGCGCCAGG
>JBGQGY010000137.1:0-8892 GCA_041497675.1 bacterium
AGGGACGCTACGACATGGTGTGTCCGATCGTGTCTGCAGACGACCTGCACCGCGCCTGGCCGGAAGCGCAGTACATCATCGTGCCCGACGCCGGCCACTCGGTCTGGGAACCGGGCATTAGCGCACGACTGGTGGCGGCGATGGAAAGACTTAAGAGCAGGGGCGAGGGGCGAGGGACGAGGGGCGAGGGGCGAGGGACGAGGGGCGAGTAAGAACCGAAGAATCTATCGCAGGGAACACGCCGACCTTCCACTGATTGCATAGGAATTGCACGGAGTTTCCCTGTTGCCGTAAGCTGAATCGGGACATCCTTTCCCTCGCCCCTCATTCCTCGCACCTGGTCCCTGAAAAGGAACTGCAATGAACGAGCACGTTGAAACGCTGACGCAGATAAAGAGCACGATCATCGACCTTTCCATCAAGTTCGGTCCCAAGGTTCTGGTGGCGATCGTCATCATGGTCGCGGGATACTTTGCCGGGCGCTGGGTAGGCAGGATCATGCATCGCGGGCTTCTCAAGATCGATCTCGAACCGCCCATCCGCGACCTGCTGGTGCGGATCGTGCGCATTTTCGTGCTGGGTCTGTTTGCGATCATGGCCCTGCAGAACCTGGGGGTGGAACTGCTGCCGCTGATCGCCGGAGTCGGCCTTGCGGGTGCGGGGATCGCGCTGGCAATGCAGGGCGTACTCGGCAATCTCGTTGCCGGCCTGACGATCATCTTCACCCGGCCGTTCCGGGTCGGCGAATACATTTCCATGCTCGGTGTCGAAGGGCGGGTAGAGACCATCAGTCTTTTCAACAGCGTGCTGAGCCACCCGGACCTGTCGCGAGTGGTGATTCCGAACCGCAAGATCGTCGGTGAAATCCTGCACAACTACGGCAAGATCCGCCAGCTCAACATCACCGTCGGCGTCGCCTACGACACCGACCTGAACAAGGCTCTGGCGGCGGTGGGGGAAGTCCTGCAGAACAACCCGCGGGTACTGAAGGACCCCGCTCCGGGTATCGGCATCAGCGTGCTGGCCGATTCGTCGATCAACATCACGGTGGTTCCCTGGGTGAACGTGCCCGATTTCGGTCCGGCGGCCGGGGAAATCAACAAGGCCCTGGTGGAGACTTTCCGCGCACGCGCCATCACCATCCCATTCCCGCAGCGCGAAGTGCGAATGCTGGCGTAGTCAGGGACAAGCGCCGAGTGCTGCGTGCTGCGTGCTGAGTGCTGAGCGCTGAGTGCTGAGTGCTGAGTGCTGAGTGCTGAGTGTGTGCAACTTGGTACATGGGTAACACTTTTTTATGAAGCGTTGGCACCTCAATACGAACGCCAGCAACGTTCATAGCTGGCGCCTCAAGCCTTCGCGAGCGGCACGTGCTTGTCGAGCACGCGCAGGACTTCGTCGCGGCTCAAGTCCGGCACCTCGAGCAGCACGCGGTGGATGCCGGCCTCACGATAGACTGCGAGCGCTGCCTGATCGGCCGGCGCGTTGAACACGGTGATCGACAGGGTCGCGGGATCGCGCCGGGCCGCAACGGCCGCTTGGTGAAGGCGGGCCACCGCACTCTTCGGCTCCCAGCCGGCGCGCGGGCGCGGGAACCAGCCGTCGCAGAACTCGACCACGCGCTTCAAGGTGTGGTCGGTTTCACCGCCCAGGAAGATCGGCGGATGCGGCTTCTGCTTCGGCTTGGGGTAGAGCCAGACCGGATCGAAATTGACGAACTCGCCGTGGAATTCGGCTTCCTCCTGGGTCCACAGCGCCTTCATGGCCAGCACACGTTCGCGCAGCAGCTTGAAGCGGGTGTCGTAGCGCGTGCCGTGATTCTCCATCTCCTCGACGTTCCAACCACCGCCGATGGCGAATATGAAACGGCCGCCCGAGAGTTGATCCAGGCTCGCCACTGACTTGGCAGTGATGATGGGGTCGCGCTGGGGCACCAGGGCGATGCCCGTGCCGAGCTTCAGCGTACGCGTCGCCGCCGCAGCGAACGACAGGGCGACGAACGGATCGTGGGTGTGGGAGTAGCGCTTGGGCAATTCGCCACCGCCCGGGAACGGGCTGCGCCGGCTGACGGGAATGTGGGTATGCTCGCAGACGAACAGCGACTCGAAACCGCGCGCTTCGACAGCGCTCGCCAGCTCGCCGGGGTCGATGCCGTAATCGGTCGCAAAATGGAAAACGCCAACGTGCATGGTAATTCCTCCGTGGATTCAACGCGCCCGGCCGCAGCCGAAAGGACCGCCGAGCCCGTCATGGCTCTCGGCAAAGCGCATAGTATGCATGTATCCGCTCCGCCGACGGCAACCGGGCCCGCGATAGAATCAGGCCACCTCCGCCACGGACAGGTTCCCCCAACTCGTCGTCCGTTCGATGCGGACAGCGATTACCGGGTGCTGCGCGATCTGCATCGCGTTGAGCTGCCGGTACCGGGAACGGAGCAGCGCCTGCGCAGCATCGTGTTCCGTCCCGTCGGTCAGGATTTCGGCATGTCCACGGAGCATGACCCACCCAAGCAGGGACCAATCTTCGTCGTAGCGATCGACGACGACGGCGACCACCGGGTTCTCGACGATATTCCTCAGGCGCTTCAGCGCGGTGCCGGGATGTCGTTTGGGCTTTTCGTCGATTGTGATGTAGAGCGTGCTTTCCGACACCACGAAGCACACCGGCACGACATGGGGAACTCCGCGACTATCGGCAGTGGCGAGATGAGCGATCCTCCGATGGGCCAAAAACCGCCGTTCGCCGTCCGACAGCATGCTCGCCTCAACTGCCATGTCCCCATGGCTCATTTACGCAAACGATTGTGTACGAAGCAGAAATCGAGGTCAAACTTCCCCCAATTTCGTGGACTCGCTTCGGCTCCCGGATCGGTTCGAGCACCGCACGCGAACTTCCGCTTTGGCTTACGACTGGGTGGCGCCGATTTACAACTGGTTCGCCGAAGAAAATGACATCGCCGACCCGCAGGACGCCAAGGCGTTTTGCTGCGAGCCGGGGTGGCTTTATCCGGCAGAGCGTCGAATGTCATCGGGTCACTTGCCGAACTGTCTTGAACCGGCCAATAAGAGACATTCGCGGTCGTCCGCCCAGGTGATAGCCGCTCAACTTTGTCGCGGGCTGACCACTTGCGCGATTCGGCAGCAATACCTGACGGGATGCGTGTTGTCGCCGGGCATCGCAATACCGCGGTACATCAGAATAATAATACAAACAGAACATGGGCCAAGCGGTTCAGCCCGCAGCTGGCCGCAAACCCGGTCCACTACAGAAGCGACGCTGCATCAGGTGCTCCAGGAAAATCTCAAGACCTTATTGTCTCAGGTCGAGGCGGAGACCGTGGCGGGCTTACAAGAGCTTGTCACAGTCGAGGGTATAGAATCAGACTGCGCGCGCGAAAAGGGAGGAGCAAGATGTATCGTCGTAGTCTGAGTCTGGCAGTACTTTGCCTGCTCACGACGCTCGTGGCCGCCGTAGTCCACGCAGAAAAGCGCTACGGGCCGGGTGTCACGGACACTGAAATTCTGCTCGGCCAGACCATGCCGTACAGCGGACCGGCGTCGGCCTACGGAACCTACGGCAAGGCCCAGGCCGCGTTCTTTCGAATGATCAATGAGCATGGCGGCATCAACGGGCGCAAGATCAAGCTGCTCAGCCTGGACGACGGCTACAGCCCACCGCGCGCCGTGGAGCAGATCCGCAAGCTGCTCGAACAGGAACAGGTGCTGGCAATCTTCAGTTCCTTCGGTACGCCCACCAACACCGCGATCGTCAAGTATCTGAACCTCAAGAAGGTGCCACACCTGTTCGTGACGTCCGGAGCGGCGGAGTTCGCCGATCCGAAGACCTACCCGTGGACGATGGGCTGGCGCGTCAACTACGTGTCGGAAGCCAAGGTCTACGCCAGGTATTTGCTCCAGGTGCGGCCCAACGCGAAGATCGCGGCGCTGTACCAAAACGACGATCTGGGAAAGGACTACCTGCGCGGCCTGCGCGAAGGGTTGGGCGACCGCGCGGACAAAATGATCGTCTCCGAGGCCTCGTTCGAAGTAACCGATCCCACCGTCGACTCGCAAATCATCACCCTCAAGGGCTCGGGCGCGGACACCTTCTTCATATTCAGCTCGCCTAAGGCAGCGGCGCAGGCCATCCGCAAGGTCTGGGACCTGGGCTGGCGCCCGTTGCAGTTCGTCGGCAATCCGGCATCGTCGGTGGCCACTGTGATGAAACCGGCTGGGCTGGATAAGTCTGTCGGCATCATCGGCGGCGCTTTCCTGAAGGATCCGACCGACAGTCACTGGCGGAACGATGCGGGCCTCAAGGAGTGGCTCGACTTCATGAAGCAATACTACCCGGAAGGTGACGTGACCGACTTCTACAATGTGTACGCCTACGCCACGGCGCAAACTCTTGTGCAAGTCCTCAAGCAATGCGGTGATGACCTCACGCGCGAGAACCTCATGCGGCAGGCGGCCAACCTGAAGAACCTGGAGCTGCCCATCCTCATCCCCGGGATTCGGGTCAACACGGGGCCACAGGACTATTCGCCCATCGAGCAGATGCAGTTGCAGCGCTTCGACGGAAAGCAATGGGTGCTGTTCGGGGACATCATTACCCCCTGAGGCCCCAGCGGTAGGCGCAATGCCGAACTCTTTTGTCCGGGGACAAACGCTATTCCGCAATGCGACCCAAACAAAACGGAACCCAAGGCGCTACCCAGGTTGCATCTCCCTTGGCGATCAACAAGACAATCCTCTGGGATCTCTCCGCCGAATGCTTCGGGTCGCTCTGCCATGTCGCGAACCGGCCAGGAGGAGACGGTCGAGTATTTACTCCAAAGGAGTCACTCGATCCGCACTATCATTACATATGCGGACAGACGTCTTCCGAGCGTCGGCACGTTCTGCGAATTTCAATAGTCCTGACCGACCGGTCTGGTGAATAACTGTTGGGCGTCACGAAGGAGGCGGGCGTGGAGCTGCTTCAGGCGGGTGTGCTGGCCACAGATGAGCTGACCTCGTGACCACGCGTTCCCTTTGCCTCGCTATCGCGTTGAGTTTCGCTGTCGCGGCTCCCCCCGCGGGGGCGCAACAAACGGAAAGAGTTCCGATCGTGGGCGTGCTTGCGACGGCGGCCGCCTCGGACGACCCAATCTTGGAGGCCCTGCGGCAAGGACTGCGCGAGCTGGGGTACGTGGAAGGGCGCAACATCAGGATCGAGTTCCGGACAGCGCAAGGCCATGCCGATCGTCTGCCGGCCCTTGCCGAAGAACTGGTCCAGCTCAAGGTCGATTTAATCATCGCCACAAGTAGCTCTGTAGCCCAGGCAGTCCAGCACGCCACGTCCACCATTCCCATCGTCATGGTCGGGGATCCGGTCGGATCCCGCTTGGTCACAAACCTCGCGCATCCTGGCGGAAACGTCACCGGGCTCTCAGTTATGACGGTCGAGCTCAGCGCCAAGCGGCTGCAGCTGCTAAAGGAAGCGCTCCCACGGCTCACCCGGGTCACAGTCTTGTGGAATCCTGACACGCTATCCACGGCAGCACAGCAGAAGATCGCCGAGGACCTCAAAGCGGCGGCCCACTCATTGTCGTTCGAGTTAAGCTTCGTGAGCGCGCGAACGCCCGAGGAGATCGGTCCAGCATTCTCGGCTGTCAGCCGAGCGCACGCCCAGGCGCTGCTCGTGATCGAGAGCCCCCTCTTCTTCGTTCATCGAACGACGCTGACGAACCTGGCGTCGATGGCCCGGCTGCCAGCGATGTACGGGCCGGGGGAGTTCGCCAACGAAGGCGGACTGATGTGCTACGGGGCGAACTACGGCGATGTGTACCGCCGATCGGCCGGGTACGTCGACAAGATTCTCAAAGGCGCGAAACCAGCCGACCTGCCGATCGAGCAGCCGACCCGGTTCGAGTTCGTGGTCAATCTCAAGACCGCCAAAGCACTCGGCATCACGATCCCTCAGTCGATCCTGCTCAGGGCGGATGAGGTGATCCAATGAAGTGCGGAAACAATTTGAAGCTGGGGAGCTAAGGGCCGAGCCACGGCCGCCCTGCTGACTTTGACACTCGCGAGATGCACGCGAGTTCGCGGCTACTCAGTGCTCGGATACATTGCGACGAGCGATCGGAAGACCGCTGGTGTGCTTGAGCGTACCATCCCGCAGTCGCTCCTGTTTCGCACGGACAAGGTGATCAGATGATCCGAGGTCTACTGGCTTTCGCGCTCGCTGCATTGGCAGCTTGCCCCGGGCCGTTTGGTCTCTTGAATGCTGCCGATGCGCCGCAGCCGCCATCGCCGCGGCGAATTGGGGTTCTTCTCGGAGGCATCTCGCCCGAGAGCAAGGAGGCGCAGCAATTCCGGCAGGGGCTGCTAGACGCGGGCTATGCCGAGGGACGCGATGTGGTAATCGAGTGGCGATGGACCAGCGGCGACTACGCTCGCGCACCGGCGTTGGTCGCGGGCCTGATCCAGCGCAAGGTCGAGGTGATCGTCGTGACGAGTACACCTGCAGCCCAGGCGGCCAAGCGCGCCACGTCCACCATCCCCATCGTCATGGCGCTCGTCGCTGATCCAGTCGGATCTGGGCTGGTCGCAAGCCTCGCGCATCCGGGCGGAAACGTCACCGGGCTCTCGCTCATGACGACCGACCTCAGCGCCAAGCGGCTGCAACTGCTAAAGGAAGCTATTCCTCGAGTCGCGCGGGTCGCAGTCCTGTGGAATCCAGACACGCCGTATCATCCGAAGGTGATCGAGGAGCTCAAAGCGGCGGCGCCCTCGCTGTCGATCGAGTTGAACTTCGTCAGCGCGCGAACGCCCGAGGAGTTCGGTTCAGCATTTTCGGCTATCAGCCGAGCGCACGCCCAGGCCTTGTACGTGGTCGAGAGTGCGTTCTTCTTTGCTCATCGAACGACGCTTCTCAAACTGGCGTCCAAGGCCCGGCTACCAGTCATCTACGGGGAGAGGCACTTCGGGCTGATGTCCTATGGGGCGAACTGGGACGATTTGTTGCTCCGATCGGCCGGGTATGTCGACAAGATCTTGAAAGGCGCCAAGCCCGGCGACCTGCCGATCGAACAACCGACCAAATTCGAGTTGGTGGTCAATCTCAAGACCGCAAAGGCGCTCGGCATCACGATCCCCGAGTCGATCCTGCTGCGTGCCGATGAGGTGATCCGATGACTCGACGGATTGTTCTGCTCGCCCTTGCGTTGAGTTTCGCTTCGGGGATCGCCCTGCTTGGTCCTTCCGTTTCTCGCGGTGCGGAGCCCGCGCAGAGGGTGGTGCGCTTGGGCTTCGTCAGCCCGGCATCGCCTTCCACCGTCGTTGGCGTCACCCAATTCTGGGAACGTTTGCGCGAGTTGGGCTACGTCGAAGGTCAGAACCTCGTCATCGAAGCGCGCTGGGCGGAAGCGCGGCTGGATCGCCTACCCGCCCTAATGGCCGAAGTGATCGGCCGCAAGGTCGATGTGCTCATCACCTATTCAACGCCCGCCGCGCTCGCGGCAAGGAACGCCACCAGCACGATTCCGATCGTCGTCGGAGCGATGGGAGATCCGGTCGCCACGGGGCTCGCCGCCAGTCTCGCCCGGCCTGGCGGCAATCTGACCGGGCTTTCCATGGGATACGCCGAGGGCACCGCTGGCAAGTGGCTGGAGATGCTGAAGGAGGCTGTTCCGCGCCTGTCCACAGTTGCTGTCGTCATGAACACGGCCAACCCGCTCGAGCAACACTTGGAGAGCGAACTCGAGACCGTCGCCGCGGCGCAGCACCTGAAGCTTCAGGTCATCGATGGGCGAGAATCGGAAGCGCTCGTTCGCGGGTTTGAGCTGGCGCGCCGGAAGGCCCAGGCAGTTCTGGTGCTCGCCGACCCAGTGACGAATACGCACCGTAAGCAAATCATCGCGCTCGCCGCCAGAGTTCGACTTCCGGCCCTATACGCGTTGACCGATTCAGTGGGCGACGGCGGGCTGATGGCGTACGGGCCCGACGTGGCCGTCATGTTCCGGCGCGCCGCGGAACTTGTCGACAAGATCCTGAAGGGTGCCAGGCCCGCCGACCTACCCATCGAGCAGCCGACTCAGTACGAACTCGTCGTCAATCTCAAGACCGCACGTGCACTCGGTCTAATCATTTCTCAGTCGATCCTGCTCCGCGCCGATGAGGTGATTCGGTGAACTGCCGAGAGCTACGTAATCACTGACGAGTTGCCGCCCAACCAATAGATGCCTCGGACCCGCGAAAGCAGCGCCTCGCTTGCTGTCTGTCCGCCGGTTATCCGCATTCCGTTGACCGTCCGCTGCGAAGAGGATTGACCGGCGGCAACGGGTCGATAGCGCCGTCGACTGATCGCTATCTGCGACTTTGCCGTACAGCCGCTTGTGGCCGTACAGCGAGGTCCGCGAAGGTCCGCTTCTCTAGAGCACGACAGGCAGCAACGGGTCGAGTCGCGCCTTTCGTATGACGGGCGCTTCGCGGCCATGACCGGACATTCGCAAGGCAAAACAATTCTGAGGATAGACGGGAAGAGCGCTACCCAAGACGGCGCCCCCATTGATTGGGGGTTGTTATACGGACACAGACATGACAAAGCTATTGCGTTTCATGCTGTTAGACTACGACAACTGCTGTCATCATTATCAATTAATATGCGGACGTTGCTGTCCGTTTAATAACTGATATTTGGCACGAGAACGGACTGTGACATGAACCATAAGCGCAAACGCCCCAAGCAACGACGGGCCGGGTGTCTTCTTTGCAAGCCGAACAAGCTCGGGAAGGGCATGGAGAAGAAACTTGGTCACCGAGGATTCGGAAAGCTGCGGAAAGAGGTGGCAGCCAAGCGGGACTTGAGCGATGCCACATAACCTAGCGCCCCACCCGGACGCCAAACTTC
>JBGQGY010000138.1:0-8527 GCA_041497675.1 bacterium
AGGGTCTTCATGAGGCTGCCACCTGTGCAGTATCCTCCGCCTGGAGATCGACTACCGGGAGAATGGCCACAAGTGCGCGTGGATCGGGATCGAATCGGAGAGCCTTCAAATCAGCATACGTGCGGGCGGCCAGCCGGTCGTCCATCGGGCCGCTGACGAGCGTCATGTACTTGGCACGTTGCTCCGCCTCAGTGAGGGGCAAAGCCGGTGAGCCTCGCGGCGCGCTGACCTCCGCCGTGGTCGCGCGCCCGGCGGCAACTAGGCGGACTCTCCCCCCAGAACCGCCCCCGGGCTGCGGTTCGAGGCGAACTCTGGATGCCAGGGCGCGCACGTCGGCGCGATCGAGCGTCGCGCGCTCGAACCAGGCCACCCCGGGCTCGATCTCCAACAACGCGACGGCAACGCAATAGGCGATGCTGTACTGCGCGTCGTGCATCGTCGTCGGCATGAAATTCGTGAACGGCGCGCTGTGAATCCAGACGGGACCGGCCACAGTGATCTCGTCGACATCGGCCGATGAGACTCTGAGGTCGCGGAGGCACTGCTGCGCGGCATCGATCACGGCGTGCGCGTGCCGGCAGCAGGGATAGGGCTTGAGGCCGATGCGGGGGAGCATCCACGCCTCACCGAGGCCGTCGGTCAAGAGCGTTGAGACCCATCGATCCGTCCCGATCATGCGGGCGAAGCCGTCCGGACCTTCGAGAATGTCGAGCGGGCCACGGGCGCCTTCGCCGGCCATCAAGGCCGCCGCCACGCCGGCCGTCGCGGCAATGCCGAAGTTGTTCTTCACCCAGGTGACGCCACTGCCGCCGTAGACGGTCTTGCGCACCGAGGCCACAGGCGCCGTGGCGCACGCGAGGGCTAGGGCGTGAGCGGTCGCCACAGGGCCCAGACCCAGCAGCCTGGCGGCCACGGCGCAGGCGGCGGGTGCCAGCCGCGAGCCGATTCCCCAGATCTGCGCCCTCGCCGTTTCGCTGGGTCTCGAGGCTTCGAGCATCCGGGCGCTGACCTCAAAACCTGCCGCGATCGCCGCGACCACGTCGTCGTTGGTGGCGCCCATGATCGCCCCAAGCCGCAATGCCGGGGGGATGACCATGCACCCGACATGCCCGGATCCCTCGTAGACGTCATCGAAGTCGAGCAGGTTGGCCAGCGCCGCTTCGATGTGGACGCCGGTGAGTGTGTCGGCCGTCGCGTAGAGACGATACGCGGGGCTCCGGCCCGTGAGCGCCCGCGCCATCGCCCTTCCTTCGCTCGTGCCCAGCGCGCCGATCGTGCAGGCCACGCCGTCCGAGGCAAGGACGCCGCAGTGCCGCCTGATCGCTTCAGGAATGTCATGGATCCCCAGGCCGGCGACAAAAGCGGCCAGCGCCCGCAGTTCGCTCATGATTTCACCGTCGCAGCGGTGATCTGGAACTCCTCAGGATTTCGGCTTCGCAGACCAGAGCCAGGCCGCCAGGACGAGGTTGATGATGAGCGGCGCGAGGGCGTTTCGCGCGGTGTAGACCCCGCGCGACCAGCCCAACAGGAGAAACAGGACGCTGATAACGAGCGAAATTGCCTGCACCGACGCCAGACCGCCATATTTATCGGCGCTGC
This sequence comes from bacterium, assembly GCA_041497675.1. Classification (GTDB taxonomy): domain Bacteria; phylum Sysuimicrobiota; class Sysuimicrobiia; order Sysuimicrobiales; family Humicultoraceae; genus JBGPNN01. The sequence goes on from JBGQGY010000138.1 coordinate 1,600, forward strand.
CGGCGATGCTCCAGACGACTACGCCGTATCCAATGAAGACCCCTGAGAGGACCAGCAGGATTCCCGCGTCCTTGACCTCGTAGCCAAAGACGCTCTGCGTGAGTGACGGCGAAAGCGTGGCAATGCCCAAGAGGACAAGATAGACTGCGCTGACCATGAGCGGTGTTCGCACTTTCTCCATGCCGTCCACCTCCTCTGGATTGTCGGACTACGATCCCAGCGGGTTCGTCGTACCGAGCTTCATCGGCGCCGACACCGCGTGGCCGCCCAGGTGGATCGCGGTCACAATCAATGGGTAGACGGCCACCGCGTCCGGCGCGGTGATGCGCACGGTCATGTCGCCGATCCGCTCCACCCCCGGCATGCCCGCGGCGCCATCGGCCATGCTGGTGTGCTTGAATGCCAGATCGGCCCGAACGGGTTTCCCGATCTCGAAGAGCTTCATCTCTTTGAGCCGCCCCAGCGCCCGCTTGAGACCATCCTCGATCGCCTGACGCGCGCGCTGCGGGTGCATCGCTTTGCTCGCGTGGCGGCCGATCGCGTCCTTGACGACCACGCGTTCGGTCCACGGGAGGATCTCGGCCACCTCACCGGCGAGCTTGTGGTCGCCTGAGACGAGCACGACCGGGACACCCAAATGTCCGGCCACCGCCGCGTTGAGACCCACTTCACCCACCGCGCGGCCGTTGAGCTTTAATTCATACACCTCGCGGGCGCTGAACGTGTGGTCGAGCACGCCGGAAAGACCATGGCGCGTGTGGTACCCGACCAACGCCACCGCCGCAAACGACCGATCCAGACCCTCGACCTGCGCCATGGGGCGGCTGTCGCCGCTGATCAGCCAGCACTCCTGCGGCAGATCCTCGACGATGATGTTGCGGCTCCCGTTGGACCCGTGCGAGTCGGAGACCCAGACCTCCGTCGCCCCACCGGCCAAGGCGCCGCGCACCGCCGCCGCGGCCTCCTGTGTCATCAGCCGCCGCCCGCGCTCGTAGTCGATGCCGGGCAGTGAGGCCTGCGCGCGGTCCACGATGCCGGCCACGCCTTCGATGTCGACAGAAATGTAGATCTTCATCTATACCCTCCGTCACCGCATCGGATCGTTTTGCGCCGTGGCGCCGAGCTTGAGGCAGGTGCGAATCAGCGACCCGGCGGCCGCGGCGTCCGGTGCGCGCGCCCGAACCGTGCAGTCGTCCACGCGCTCGACGCCCGGTACGCGGTCGGCCTCGTCGGCGTGCGCCGTCCGTTTGAACTGAATCTCGATCTCGACCGGTTCGGGGACGCGCAACGGTTTCATCCTCCCCAGATTCCGCAGCGCCTCGGTGGTTTTCTGCTCGATGAGCTGCTGGGCCCGAGCCGGGTGCATCAATCGGGCGGCGTGGCGGCCGATCGCGTATTTCACCACCACAGGCACCGCCCACGGAAACCACTCGTGCGTCTCGGCGACCAGCCGGTCGTCGCCGCTGACGAGTACCACCGGCACGTTCCGGTGTCCGGCCGCCAGTTCGTAGAGACCGATCTCGCCAATCGGCCGGCCGTTGACGCGGATTTCATGGACGTCGCGCGCGGTGATCGTGTGGTCGAGCACCCCGGACAGGCCGTGGCGCGTGTGGAACCCGATCAACACGACCGCGCTGAAGGACTGATCCATCCCTTCCAAAGACGACCGGCGCGTGTCACCGCTGACCAGCCAGGCGGCCGGATGCAGGTCCTCGTCGATGATATTGCGCATCCCGTTGCCGCCGTGCCCGCCCGACACCACAATCTCGGTCGCCCCGGCCGCCAGCGCGCCGCGGATCGCGGCGTTCGTGTCCTCGGTGAGCAGGTTGCGCCCGCGGCGCAGATCCACGCCGGGCGGCGAGATCTGCGCCCGATCGACGATCCCCGAGATCCCTTCCATGTCGGTGGCGATATAGACTTTCATCGCGGTGACCTCATCGCGTCCCCCTCAATCGCGGATCGAGCGCGTCGCGCAGCGCATCCCCGAGCAAGTTAATACCGATGACCGTGAGCGTGATGGCGAGGCCGGGGAACGTCCCCACCCACCACGCGTTGCGGATAAACGTTTTCCCCTCGGAGAGCATCAGCCCCCATTCAGGCGAGGGCGGCTTCGCGCCCAGACCGAGATACGAGAGGGCGGTGCCGGAGAGGATGGCCGTGGCGACATCGAGCGTGGCCAGGACGATAAATGGCGCCATGATGTTGGGCAGGATGTGGCGGGCCACGATCATCAGGTCGGTGACGCCTATGGCGCGCGCCGCGGCGACGTAGTCACGTTCCTTCGCCTCGAGGACCGCCGCGCGAATCACCCGCGAGAACGTCGGGATCGCACCGACGCCCACCGCAATCATCAGGTTGTACAAGCTCGGCCCGAGCATGACCACGACGGCGATGGCCAGCAGGATGCCGGGAAAGGCCAGCAGGATGTCGATGAACCGCATCACGGTCTCGTCGACCCACCCGCTGAGGTATCCGGCGAGACAGCCGAGCACGAGCCCCACGCTGCCCCCGATCGCGACGGCCACCAGACCGATCTGCAGCGAGATACGCCCACCGTGGAGGACGCGGCTGAAGTTATCGCGGCCGAACTGATCGCCGCCGAACGGATGTTTGGCCGACGGCGGTTCGAAGGGATCGGCGACTCCCTGCGCGTCGGGCGGGTGCGGCGCGATGAAGGGCGCGAAGATCGCCGCGCCGATCATGATAACCAGCAGCGTCGTCCCCGCGATCGCCAGCGGTTTGCGCACCAGTCTGCGGAGCACCTCGCGGCGAAATGTCTGAAACGGCATCGCCGACCGTGGGAGCCGCGCGACGACGGGGGCGGCCACCGTCTAACTCCCGAGGCGGATCTGTGGGTTGAGCCAGGCGTACGACAGGTCAACCAGCAGATTGACGCACACGTAGGAAATGGCGAGCACGAGCACCGTGCCTTGGACCAGCGGGAAGTCTTTGAACAGGATCGCGCGCACCGCCATGCTGCCGATCCCGGGCCGGCCAAAGACGCTTTCGACGATGACGGCGCCGGACAACAGGTTGCCGAACTGCAACCCGACGACCGTGACCACGGGAATCAGCGCGTTCCTCAGCGCATGATTCACCACGACCATCCTGGCCGGGAGGCCTTTGGAGCGGGCGGTCCTGACATAATCCAGATTCAGGATCTCGACCAGCGAGGCGCGGGTGAGCCGGGCAATGACCGCCGAGGCGCGCAGACCGAGCGTCAGGGCCGGGAGGATCAACCCCTCCCAGCCTCTCGACGAGATCACAGGCAGCAGACCGAGCTTGAACGAGATCAGCAGGATGAGCATGATCCCGAGCCAGAACGACGGCAGCGAGAGACCCGTGACTGAGAAGGCCATGACGGCCGCGTCCAACCACGTGTCCCGGCGGAGGGCGGCTACGACCCCGAGCACGATCCCCAGCACCACGGCCAGTCCCAGTCCGGCCACGGCGAGTTCCACCGTGGAACCGACGTTGCTGGCAATCATGTCCCAGACCGTGCGCCGGGTCTGGAACGACTTGCCCAGGTCGCCGCGTACCACCCGGCCCAAGAACGCCGCGTACTGCACGAGCAGAGGCCGATCCAGCCCCATCTCATGCCGCATGGCGTCGTACCGCGACTTCGTGACTTCATTGGGCTGAACCGGCGCCTGCCCCGAGGAAAGCTCCGTGATCATCATCATGACCGGGTCGACCGGCATGAGGTGGAGCATGACGAATACGGCGAACGTGACCCCGACGACGACAGGGATCAGCGTGAGCAGGCGCCGGCTGAGGTAGGTCCGCAAACCCGTTCAGTTAATACGCCGGCAGTCACCCTCGAGCCAGACATTGTGCAGCTCGTAGAGCCCCACGATGTTCCAGTTCCAGCCCTTCACGCAGGACTGCCCGGCGAAGAAGTAATTATCCTCCCACACATACAACGCGTTGGCCATGTCGAGCAGCATCTTCTGGACCTGCGCGTAGATGCGCTTGCGCTGCTCCGGGTCGTTGATCTCGCGCCCCTTGTCCAGCAGGGCGTCCAGCTCCTTGTTGGCGAGCCGGCCGCGGTTGAACTGCGTGCCTTCGGTAATCTGTGTCGAGTGGAAGGCGGCCCACAGCCCATCGGGGTCGAAGGTCGACAGACCCAGGCGGCCCAACTCGTAGTCGTTGTTCGCGTAGCGGATCACCGTCGCGTCGTAGACCATCGCCTCGACGACGAAGTCGATGCCCACTTCCTTCATCATCTGCTGGGCCAGGGTGGCGGCGCGGACCTGCTCCCAGGTCGATGTCGTGACCAGCCGCATGCGCACCGGTCGGCCGTCCTTCTCGTAGAACTTCGTGTTCGGGTTGCGCTTGTACCCGGCCGCCTCCATGATCTCCGTCGCGCGCGCCGGGTCGTACGGGTAGTATTTTTTCGCATCCGGCCAGAAGGCCCAGTTGGTGTCGGTCAGCGGTCCCTTCGCGGCGGTCGCGGTATTGAAGAAGGCGATCCGCGCGATCTTCTCCCGATCGAGCGCATAGGAGGCCGCGCGCCGGACGGCGAGGTCGCTGGTGGGCCACTTCGTGATGTTCATCGGCCAGTGCTGCGGGACGCCGGCAGTCTTGAACATCATCAACTGAAAGCGGGGATCGTTCCTGAAGGTCGGCGCCATCTGCCGGGCCGGATCTTCCGCGACGTGCGCCTCGCGCTTTTCCAGCGCGGCGGTCTTCGTCTGCTCCTCTTCGATGAACTTGTAGACCACGCGCTCGAGGTGCGCGGGGCCGCGGTTCCTCATATATGGGGGCGCCCACCGGTAGTCGGGGTTGCGGACGAGCACCAGCGTGTTCTCATCCGGCCAACTGTCGACCTTGAAGGGTCCCGTCGCGACCGGGGTCTTGAGGGCCGCGTCGCCCAACCGGCGGGTTGCCGTCGGTGAGATCGGCGCCAGACCCACGCCCGACACCGACTGCATGAACTGCGGATAGGGATCGTTGAAGAACACGCGGACGGTGTAGGGATCGACAACCTCGGTTCGGTTGTAGTCGCCGAGGAAGGGCGCCCGAGTCGATCGCGTCCTGGGGTCGCGGATGCGGTCCCAGGTAAACTTCACGGCCTCTGCGTTGAACGGCGTGCCGTCGTGGAATCGAACGTCGCGACGCAGGTAGAACGTGTAGCTCTTGAAATCAGGCGCCACCTCCCACCGTTCGGCGAGACCCGGGACGAACTTGTTCGCCTCGACCTGCCAGATCAGAGAATCGTGCGTGTTCTGGTTGATCATGGCGGTGTAGCGCGACGTGTGCACACCGGGATCGAGGTGCGCCGGCTTCTGGTGGGTGACGATGATGAGCGTGCCACCGGGCTGCGGGGCCGCAGGCGCCGGCGCCGCCTGCAGGTTCTGGAACGAGAGGAGAGCCGCGACCAGGGCCACCGTTGCGACATGCAGCCTGTAGCGTTTCACTCTTCTGCCTCCCTATGAAATTGATCACACGGGGCGAATTTGGCTCGGCCTTCGACGTGTTGAATCGCATCTCCTGCGGGAGGAGATTGACCTGTTCCCGTGAACCAAGTGTTGCCGTATGGTCCACCTTCAAGAATCAAAAGACCCTCATTACCTCCCGCACCTCACGTGGCCTGAGGTCAAAGAGCACCTCACCCGCAGCACGACGGCGATCTTGCCCTTTGGCGCGCTGGAACAACACGGCCCGGCGCTGCCGCTTGGGACGGACACGCTCGGCGTCATTGCCGTTGCGCGGGCGGCCGCGCGCGAGACCGGCGCGCTCGTCGCCCCCGTGCTCTTCCCCGGTCTGTCGGCGCATCACATGGGCTTTGCCGGCACCGTGACCCTGTCTGAGGAGACGTTTAGCCGCGTGGTTATGGAAGCCGCGTCGTCGCTGGCCCGCCACGGATTTCGACGCATCGTGTTGAGCAACGGCCACGGCGGCAACGAGGCGACGCTCGCGTACCTGGCGCACCGCATCACCAAAGAGACCGCGGCGTCGGCGATGCTCTTCGGCATCGGCGAACTGCGCAAGATCTACCTGACGGCCGAAATCGACAACCTCGACATTCATGCGGGGATCGGCGAGACGTCGTCGATGCTGTACCAGCAACCGGACCTGGTTCGACGCGAACGCATCCAGAAGCCGGTGATGACGCTCGATCCATGGAGGGAGCGGTTGCTGGCGCAGGTGCGCGGCGACCCAGCCCTGCTGCGCTTCGTCACGCTGAAGTTGCCCGAGGTTCACACGATCTCATCCAACGGCTGCATCACATACGGCGACCCGGCCCGGGGATCGTCCGAGCGCGGGAAAGAACTGTTTGACGCGTTCGTCGCCACGTTGGCGGCCTTCATCCGGGCGTGGGAAGCGGCAACGACCTAGTCCGCGTGCCACCAGCCGACACCGACATCATCCGACGCGCGGTCGCCGGCGTCATCGACGAGACCGTCGAACGGCTGCGCGCCGGTGTCCGCATCGCCAGTGTGAACCCCTCGGTCGAAGACGGCGGTGGCGAGGGTGCGTTTCAACAGTTGGTCGCCGCGGAACTCGAGGGGCTCGGGTGCCGGGTGGAGTCGTGGGAGCCCGACGCCGGCGCGCTGGCCGGGTGGCAGCCCGAGATTCGCGGCGCGTTGCGCCCCGAGGGGTTTCGCGGGCGGCCAAACGTCATCGGCTGGATCCCCAGCAGCGACCCGCCCGACGGCCTGCGCGCGGCGGTGATCCTGAACAGCCATGCCGACACGGTCGGACCGGGTGAAACAACCTCATGGAACCACTCGCCACTTTCCGCTCACTTGGAGGATGGCAACATTTTAGGTCTCGGCGTGGCGGACGCCAAGGGCAGCCTCTTCACCTTCATCGGCGCGGTGCGGGCGCTGCGCCACGCAGGGATACGGTTGCAGCGCAGCGCGATGATCCAGTCGGTGGTCGATGAGGAATGGGGCGGGGCGGGCGCGCTCGAGTGTCTGCG
>JBGQGY010000139.1:0-8438 GCA_041497675.1 bacterium
CCACGTAAGCGCGCGCACCCGCGCGCACACCGAGACGCACGAGCCCCGCCGCCGTGATAAACGCGCCGCCTCCGACGGTCAGCGTGAAGCGGTCGGTACGCTGTTCTTCTCCAAGCACCGGCGTCGACGAGAGACCCGAGAACACGAAATCACAGTAGATGTTGCCGGCCACGATGACTTCTAGCGCGGCACGTCTGCGGGTCTTACCGCGCGGCGGCATCGGGCAGCGTGAACCCCAACAACCTGGCGGCGTTCCCCGCAAAGATCATCTGCAGATCGGCATCGGAGATGTCCAGTTCTTTGCACGCGGCCAGCTGCGCTTCCAGATATTTGTGCGAGAAGCCGCGGGGGAACCACGACGAGTCGGTGCCGAAGATGATTCGCTGCGGGCCGGCGGTGTCCAGGAACTTCTCAAACAGCGTCTTGAGATCGAGCGGGTAGGGCATCCACCGTACCCATTCGTTGCTGCCCGAGGTGTCCACGTACACGTTGCCGCACACCCACATCAGGTGGAGCAACTCCCGCGGATAGGCGCACCCAAAGTGCGGGACGATAAACGGCACGCCCGGGAACCCGCGCGCGACGTCCTGGAGCACGAGCGGGCTGATGTTGGGCCCCGCGACGATCCCTTCGTAGCGCAACGGGCCGAAGTGGATCAGGACCGGGATGCCCAGCCGCTCGGCGGTCTCCCACAGCGGGTAGAGGCGTTCGTCATCCAGCCGGTCGCGGATGAGGGGCGCGACGATCTTGTACCCGCGCAGCCCGAGCGTCGTGACGGCGCGCTCGAGTTCGGCTGCCGCGTGTGGCTCGAACGGGTCGTGGTGGGCGAATCCTATCATCTGTTCCGAGCGCGCCTTTACGACCGCAGCCAGGCGATCGTTCCCCCCGCCACTGAGAAACACGACGCGTATCAGCTTGTGACGCTCCACTTCGCCCGCCCACCGCGCCGTCATCTCAGCGTCGTCGCCGGCCGGCTCGGGCTTTGGGAATCCCCAGACCCGCCGCCAGGCCTCCTGATCGGCGTCCAGATGCCGCTGGATCGCCGCCCACTTTGCCTCGCCGAATCGGCGGACGTAGTCCGCCTTCACCGGGTCAGTCTCCCCGGGCGCGCGCCGCACGGGAAAATGCGCATGAAAGTCAAGCACATGCATCGCCATTAGCTCTTCAACCCCGTGAGCACGATGCCCTCGATGATCTGCCGCTGCAACAGCGCAAAGACCAGCAACACCGGCACCACTGCGAGGGCGGAAGAGGCCATGATCAGGTGAAATGAGGAACCCGCTTCGCCCGAGAAGAGCGCGATCCCCACCGGCAGCGTCCGCATGCTGGGCGACTGGATCACAATCAGCGGCCAGAGAAACGCGTTCCAGTTCCCCAAGAATGTGAAGATGGCGAGCGCCGCGACGGCCGGCCGTACCTGGGGCAATGCGATCCGCCAGAACAGACCAAACTCGCTGACGCCGTCGATCCGGCCCGCGTCGAGCAATTCGTCCGGCACGCCCGTCATGAATTGCCTGATCAGGAAGATCCCAAACGCCGAGATCATCCCCGGGAACATGATCCCCCAGTAGCTGTTGATCCACCCTCGTGCGCTGGACATGATGTACCAAGGGATGACGAGCATCTCGGTTGGGATCATCAACGTGGCCAGGATCAGTACGAAGATCAGGTTGCGTCCCCGAAACTGAAGTTTCGCCAGCGTGTAGCCGACCAGCGTGTCGAAAAAGGCGACCGAGAGCGTCGTGGCGGCCGCGACGAGCAGGCTGTTGCCAAACCAGCGCGGGAACTGCGTGCGGGTGAGGACCTGCGCGTAGTTGTCCAGCGTCGGGTGCGCCGGCAGGACGCGCAGGTCGAAGATCTCGTTTGCCGGCTTGAGCGCGGTGATCAGCATCCAGAAGAGGGGGAACGCGACAACGACCGTACCGGCGATCAGGCCGAGATAGATGACCGGCAGCCAGGGATCGCGGCGCGCGGCGGTCTGCATCAGTACTCCACGGGTTTCGAGAGCACACGCATTTGCAACAGCGTGACCACGAGGATCACCGCGAACAGCACCGCGGTCGCGGCGGCCGCTTCACCCATCTTGAACCGCTGAAACCCCAGTTGATAGACGTACAAGACGACCGTCAGCGTCGAGGCCAGCGGTCCGCCTTGATCCAGAAACGTCATGTTCAACACCTGCGTGAACAACTGCAGGTAGACGATCGTCCCATACACGATTGAGAAGACCAGTGTGGGGTTGAGCAGCGGGATGGTGATGTGCCGGAAGAGGCGCCAGCCCGCCGCGCCGTCCACTTCGGCCGCCTCGTAGTAGACGCGCGGGATCGCCTCGAGCCCGGCCAGGAAGATGACCAGCTGGAACCCCAGATACTGCCAGACCACCATGGCCGTCACCGCGTAGAGCGCCTGGTCGGGCCGGCTCAGGAACGGTTGCGCCGGCAGGTGCAGCGCCAGCAGGATCTGGTTGAGCGGACCGAAGTTGCGAGAGTACATCCACTGCCAGACCCAGGCCGCGGCGACCACCGGCGTGACAAACGGCATGAAGTACAATGCGCGGAACAGCCCGCGAAACCGCTTGATTCGCTGGAGCGCAAGCGCGAGGATGAGCCCCAGCGCGATCTGCGCGGGGATCCCCACCAGCACGTAGCGGATCGTGTTGATGGCCGCCTTGCCGAACTTCGCGTCGCCCGCCAGAAAACGGAAGTTCGCCAGCCCGACGAACGGCCGTTCCTTTGAGATGATGTTCCACTCGTGCAGGCTGATGTACAACGACGACAGCGCCGGGGCGATGCGGATCGCCAGGAAAAACACCAACGGCACCAGCAAGAAGGCGTACGCCCACAGCGCCCGCTGCTGGCTCAGCCGGAGCGACAACGAGACGGCCCCGGGTTACGGTCTCTTCGACTTCTTCAGCCAGAACTCGTCGAGGATCTTTTGCTCTTTGGCCGCGGCCTCGTCCAGCGCCTGTTTCGGCGTCTTGTTGTTGATGACGACCTCGTTGATCGCATCGAGCATGACCTGGCGCTGCCCGGTTTCGTCGAGGAAGAACGTCGCGCGTGAGTAGGCGAGCCCGGCGATGAACGGCCCAAAGACCGGGTCGGCCACCAGCTTTGGATCGGCGATGAGACTCTTGCGCGCCGGCAGCTCGCCGACCGCGTCGAGCCACATCCGCTGCACCGGCTCAGACGTCAGAAACTTCAGCCACTTGATGGCCGCCTCGCGCTTGGGTCCCGTTGCGCGGGTCGTCAGGCCGTGCACCCAGTACGATCCGAAGTTCGCCGCCTCGCCGCCAATCGTGCGGCGGGGCAATTGCACGACGCCCCAGTTCGCCCGCGTCCCGCGCCGGATCGCCGCAATCGCGAACGATCCATCGATGATCATGGTCGCCCGGCCGGCCATGAAGGCGTTGCGGTAGCCGTTGTCGCCCGGGAAGAAGTCGAGTTGCCCGACCTTGGCGCGCGTGACGAGATCCGTGTACCACTTAAGCGCCTCGGCCCCGGCGGGCGTATTGTACGTCACCCGTTTGCCGTCGGCCGAATAGGGTGACGCGCCCCACTGGCGGAAAAGGACCTCGCGGACCAGGTGATGATCCTGTCCGTTGGGCGCTATGCCGAAGCCCTCGGTGGTGATACGGCCCTGGGCGTCGCGGACCGTCGTCTTCTCGGCGGCCGTGAGGAACTCTTCCCAGGTCACCGGCGCGCGCGCGATGCTGCCGGCGCGCAACAGGTCGTCGTTGTAGAAGAGCGCCAGGCTGCGCACCGCAGTCGGCAACGACCAGTACTTGCCGTCATACTTCGAGTTCTTGATCATCGGGACGTAGTCGCGCTCGATCTCCGTCGCCGGGAACACGTCGGCCGGCAGCGGCTGCAGATACCCGCTGCCCACGTAGAGCGGCAGCCAGCCGTAGAAGAGGTTGACGACGTCGGGCCCCTGACCCGCGGGCACCGCGCTCGCGACCTTCTGGTTGTAGGCGTCGTAGGGGAAGTGCTCGTGGACGATCTTGATGCCCGGGTTCTGCGATTCGAATTGCGGGATGAGTTTCTCGACCAGGTTGACTTTGCTCTCGAAGAAGTACTGCCAGTACGTGATCTGGACCTGCGACTGACCGGCTCCGATACCGGGGATGGCCAGGAGCAGGCCGGTGATGAGGATGAGTGTCCATAGCGTCTTCACGATCGTCACCTCCTCAGGTACACGGTTCGGCGTCAGGGCAAGGGTTGCCTCCAGGCTAGCAGTCCTCCTTGAACGTGATATCGACCGTAACCTTTTTGACCCGCACGTCCTTCACATGATCGTGCGGCAGACCCAGACAATCAAGCAACGTCTTCGCCGCATCACCGCAGTCGGGCCCGCCGTCTCCGGTGGGCCGCTCGGCAGGCGGGGTCTTGAGTTTCGGGTCGATCGCGTAACTCATGCCGCCGATGGGGACGTTGTCGATCAGCGCGTGGATATCGATGACCGCCGCGCGGCCGGCGGCTACGACCTCGGCCGGCGTGAAGTCCTGCCCGGGCGTGAGGCTGATGACGATCTCACGGTTGTCCCGCGGGCCAAGGGTGAACGACGCCCCGCCGGGGTTGTGGAACTGCATGTCCCACCCACGGCGGCGGAGGAAGTCGGGCATCGCCACATCCAGCTTGTAGCGCACCGGGCGCTTGTAGGGGTTCCGCGCCCAGAAGCGCCGGCGCTTGAAAGCCGCGGCCAGACCGGAGGCGCCACCGCCGCCCGGCACGGGCGCCAGGTTGCGCTGCGCGATGTTGTTGTCGAACGGGACCAGGTGCCAGTGCGGGCTGGGCCCCGTGGCCGAGGGCAGCGCGGAGGCGGGGTCGATGTTGCTCAGGTCGCCGTCCGCCGACACCGCCGCAAGGACGCACTCGTGCCCCACCACTTCGGGGGTCCACTCGAACGGGCCGACGATCGCATCACTGCCCGAGGCGATCGACCCACCGGACAGCGACGCGGTCGTCGCCGCCTGCCAGTCGTCGGGCCAGACCAGACCCGTGGCCGGGATGCAGTGATAGGCGCGGACGACCACGTTGTTCGCCGTTTGCGTGCCGCGGTTCTTCACACGCACGTACAGGTAGTTCGTGACGCCGACGACCGGCGTCTCGTGGTCGGCTTCAGTGCCCCCGGCCGCGGTCAGGCGATTCCAGATGGCCGTAGTGTTCCAGAAGTTGCCGAGGTACTGGTATTCACCGTTGCGGCCGTCGTCGATGTAGACGTCGACGTCGGGTGGGGCGCCCGCGGAGACCACCGGCGTCGGCGCGCCCGCCGGCTGGTAGAGCCCCTGCTTTTCGAAGGCCCACCGGATGACCTTGTGCACGGTGCCGCCGGCAACGCCCTCGAACTCGGTGGTGCCCGTGTCGGCGTCCATCATCGCCGTGACGTACACGTCTGGGTCCGTGGTGGTCGCCGTGAGCAGCCCGATGCCCGCGATGATCAGGTAGGCGGCATGGCGCGCCGCGAAGCGGCGCATGTCGACGTTGGACGAATCACCGCCCGTCGATCGGTACAAGCGGAAGAGCGTCGTCGAGAGGATCTGCTCGCTCGAGTACTGCGTGTCGTCGTTCGTCCCGCCCCAGGCCCATCCCGCCGTGACGTCGCGATCGTGGCGCCGCACGATGGCGGTGATCCACGGGAAGGTCGAAAAGCGATCGGGTGCCTGCGAGTCCGGGTCGAGCAGGATCACACCCAGACTGTCGCCGGCGCTGTGCGCGAACCCGAAATACCAGATGTTGACGTGCTCGTAGAGCAGTTCGTGAGAGAACTCGTGCAGCACGACCCGGAGGTCGGCCCCGATGCCCACCGGGCATCCCGCCTGGGCGAGGTTGTATCCCATGCCCCCGGCGCCGTTGCCCGCGGCATTCCCGTAGCCCCGCGCGTTGACGGTGCCCAGCGAGGCATCGCGATGATCCACGGTGATGGGGAACGTGGTATCTGGCCAGTAGGCCGCGATGTCGAAACCCATGCCGGCCATCATCCGGAAGAGCCCGTCGCAATGGTAGTAGACGTTGACGGCGCCAAAGTTGTCGGTCGTCGCCGAGAACGAGAAGTTGCCGGCGGGCAGCGCCGCGGTTGGCGCCGCGATGGTCGGCGTGGACAGCTCGCCCAACGCGACATATTGACCGGTGAGGGCCTGCGGACTGCCCGCGGGCGGCGCCGTGAGCCCGGGCAGCGTGACGACGTCGGTGAGCGGGTCGAGGGTGGCGGCCGGCGAGCACGGTGTGATCGTGGCGTCGCCCGTCAGCGTGAACGGATCGGCGCGGAAGACGTTGCCGAAGGCCGACGTCACGAACGCGCGCAGGTACAACACGGCGCCGGTCTGAGTGTCGATCAGGGCCCGCCAGTGCAGCGCCCGCCAGGGCGGCAGCGCGGTGGTGAAGAGCGCCTCGGTGACGACGTAGTAATGCCCCTCGCGGATCGTCCTCGGCACGCGCGGCAGGGGGAGGGTCGGCACGCCTCCCTGAAGGACCTCTGCCCGCTTCTCACTGGCCTCCGGGTCGAACCGTGCGGCAGGATCATACCGGTAGATCCCCGGCCGGGTGGCCGTGACCTTGGTGAGTTTGCCCTTGGCTGCGGCGACGAGCCGCTGCAGCAGCGCCGTCACGTTGCGGCTGCCCGGCCGGTAGCGCGCGGTGCCCTTCGGGCGCTCGACTTTGATCCCGTAATGAATCGTGCTCTCCGAACTCGTCACGCGGAGCGGGTCCCTGTGAATTCGGACGGTGAGCCGCGCGTCCCAGACCGGCACCCCAAGATGCGTCTGCTGGTACGAGACGACGGTAGTTTGCTGGATCGTCTTTTCCTCAACAAGACGCAGCCGGGTGCTTTCGTCCTTGAGTTCCCAGCCGACCCGCTCACCGAGGGTTGTCAGCAGCGGGGCGTCGATGTTGTAGATCTGGGCGACGTCGCGGAGATAGGCCGCGGCGAGCGCCCGAGGGGTCGGCGCCGGGGTGGCGCTGTAAGGCGCTTGGAGATGGCGGAGGAGTCGGACGATATCGGCCCGATCACGGCGGATGTGGACGTTGGGTGTGATGTCAAATGGCACAAAGGCCTCCTGCGGAAGCAGACGGGCAGCTGCTCCCGACTCATAGGGGATATGGGTCTCTCAAATTTCCGGCACTTGTTGCATTCAACGCCCGGGGCTGCGATCCTTCCTCTGAGTGAACAAATCAGTGAAACAGCGTCTCTTTGGATTGACGAACATTCATGTCCCGGTGATCGGCCAGGGGACGTGGGCGATGGAGGGCGGTGACCGCGCCCAGACGATCGCCGCCCTCCGGCGCGGGCTCGACCTGGGGATGACGCACATCGACACCGCCGAGATGTATGGCAGCGGCGAGGTCGAGGCGGTGGTCGCTGAGGCGATCGACGGACGCCGCGGCGAGGTGTTTCTCGTCTCGAAGGTCATGCCGCAGAATGCGTCGCGGCAGGGGACGGTGCGCGCCTGCGAGCGCAGTCTCCGCCGGCTGCGGACCGAGGCGCTCGACTGCTACCTGTTGCACTGGCCCAGCAGTCACCCGCTGGCCGACACGATCGCGGCGTTTGAGACGCTCGTGCGCGGCGGCAAGATCAAGACGTGGGGCATCTCGAATTTTGACGAAGAGGACGTGGAAGAGGCGGTACGATTGGCGGGCCCCGGCCGCGTCGCCTGCAATCAGGTGCTGTATCATCTCGGCGAGCGTCGCATCGAGCACTACGAGCTGCCGGCGTGTGAGCGGCACGGCATCGCCCTCGTGGGCTACAGCCCGTTCGGCCAGGGCCGGTTCACGTCGCACCCGGTGCTGGACGAAATCGCCCGCGGGCGCGGCGCGACGCCCCGCCAGGTCGCGCTGGCGTTTCTCACACGTCATCCCATCACGTGTGCGATCCCCAAGGCGTCGCAGATCTCTCACGTCGAGGAGAACGCCGGCGCGGGGACGCTGCAGTTGACCGAGGCAGAGATCGGGCGCATCGACGCGGCATTTCCGGCCGGACGACCGCGGCGGCGCAGCGTGCCGATGCTGTAGGAATCGACGGCCGCCGGGTTCCGGCAAGGAGCCGGGGGGTGTCCCCGTGTTTCTATAGATGCCCTCTTCGCCGAAACCCGCATCTGGTCTGTGTTTCAGCGATTTCCGCGTTATAACTGTTATAATTGGCGGCGGGCTCGATGGCTGATACGGGCGAATGAGAGCAACCGCGCTCGCGCGCGTCTAGCGCCTCCAGCTCGCGTCCACGAGCTGTGAGACCCGGACGCCCTTGAGCGGACCCTTTGCAACTAGCGCGGCCAGAGAAGGCCCAGGCCGAACCCTGCAGATAGGAATATACACGGGTCCACCCGCGCAGATTGATCCTGCATCCGGCTGGCTTCTTGACCGATTCCTTCAATGGGGGGATCAGGTCATGCGACTCGTCCGTCAGATCATCACCGTGGGGAACAGCGTGGGCATCACTCTGCCGCGAGA
>JBGQGY010000140.1:0-8373 GCA_041497675.1 bacterium
CCGGACGAAGCCAACAGGCTGCTCGACGGAATTGGTTTCAACCGGAAGGACGCCGAAGGCTTTCGCCTCTTCCCTGGCACCAACCGGCGGGTCACGGTGGAGCTCTCCGTGGTCCCGGTCTTCGGCCCCTGGCCCGACATCGCGCAGTTGATCGGCAGGAACTGGGAACGGGTCGGCATCAGGACCATCGTGCAGGTTCGCGAGCGCGCGCTGCATTTCCAGATGCGCGCCTCCAACGATCTACAGGCGGAGATTTGGAATCAGGACACGGCGGGCTTTCCGTTCACCGGCGTCCCAAAGTACGATCCGCGCTCGCTCCTCTTCGGCACCATCACCACAGGCCCGCTGTGGAAGCAATGGTATGACACCAACGGCAAGGAAGGCGTCGAGCCCCCTGCCGAAGTGAAGAGGCTGGCCGAGTTGATCGACCGTGGCAGGATGGCCAACCCCAGGGAGCAGGTCCGGATCGCCCAGGAAATCTTCAGGATCTGGGTGGACAACGTCTTCGAGATCGGGACCGTCGGCCTGACCCCCCTCGATCAGGGCGTGGCCGTCGTCAACGTGCGGATGCACAACGTCCCGACCAAGATCGGCAAGGACTGGCCGCTGCGCACGCCCGGGAACGCGCGCACGGAACAGTTCTTCTATAGATAGATAACAACAGGGACCACACCGGCGGGCAGCGACGGCCTCAGGCCGCTGCTGCCCGCCGCGCACCCTAACCTGAGGTCCGGGTCTCGTGCTGCGAGTCGTCGTCCAACGCCTGCTGCTCCTCCCCTTCCTGCTCATCGCCTTTTCTATCATGGTGTTCGGGCTGGTCCAGGCACCCCCCGGAGATTTCTTGACCAGTTACATCTCGATGCTCTCTTCATCCGGCTCCTCCGTTGATCTGGCGCAGGTCGAGGCGCTGAAGAAGCAGTTTGGGCTCGATCAGCCTTTCTTCATCCAATACATTCGCTGGGTGCAAAATCTGCTGCGCGGCGACTTGGGGTTATCGCTGGAATATCAGCGGCCAAACATTGAACTGATCGGCGAGCGCCTGGTGCTCACCGTCCTGCTCGCCCTCTTTGCTTTCGTGTTCACCTGGCTGGTGGCCATCCCGGCCGGGATCTACTCGGCGACCCACCCGCGCTCGCCGCTCGACTACGTGCTCACCCTCGTCAACTACGTCGGGGTCGCGACGCCGAACTTCATGCTGGCATTGATCTTGATGTGGATCGCGTTCTCGCGACTGGGCCTGAGCATCACGGGCCTCTTCTCCCCAGAATACGTCCAGGCGCCGTGGAGCGTGGCGCGCGTTGTCGACCTGCTCAAACACATCTGGCTACCCATGATCGTGCTCGGGATCGCGGGGACGGCCCGTCTCACGCGCATCATGCGGGCCAACCTCCTGGACGAACTCAACAAGCCCTATGTCGTCACGGCGCGCGCGAAGGGTCTGTCGGAGTGGCGGCTCGTGCTGAAGTACCCGGTGCGCGTGGCGATCAACCCGCTGGTGAGCACCATCGGGTGGTATCTGCCACAACTCTTCTCCGGGAGCCTGATCGTCGCGACCGTGATGAACCTGCCCAACATCGGCCCGCTGTTGCTGCGCGCGCTCGTCAGCCAGGATATGTACCTGGCGGGCGGCATCCTGCTGATCTACTGCTTCCTGACGGTCGTCGGCACGCTGGTCTCGGACATTCTGCTGGCCTGGCTGGATCCGCGGATCCGCATGGAAGGGTAGATGCAGGCCGAGAGTCGCCCAATGGACGTCCTGCCGGCGGCGAGCGAGGCCGAAGAACGCGTCTCGCTGGCCTCGAACTGGCGGCTCGTCTGGTGGCGGTTCAAGAAACACCGGCTCGCGATGGCCAGCGGTGTCGGGTTGATCCTCCTCTATCTGATCGTGCTGTGCCCGGATTTCTTCAGCACCCAGGACCCCGAGGCGACCGATGCGCGTCTCGCCTACATCCCCGTGCAACAGATCGCGCTCTTCGACGGTCTGCGGTTCCGACCGTCGGCGCCGGTTCTGGAAGGCAAACGGAACCCGGTTACGCTCCGGATGGAATGGCGGATCGATGCCACGCGCCGGATCCCCGTGCGCTTCTTTGCCCGTGGCTACCGGTACCGCGTGCTGGGGCTCTTCGAGACCGACCGGCATATCCTCGGGAGCGGAGACAGCCCCGAGGACAGGGCGTATGTGCTCGGCACCGACCGGCTCGGCCGCGATCAGTGGTCGCGGCTGATGCACGGGACACGGACCTCGATGACGGTCGGCCTCGTGGCAGTCACGCTCAGCGTGCTGTTGGGCGCGGCACTGGGCGGCATCTCCGGATATTTCGGCGGTTGGTCGGATGTGACGATCCAGCGGCTGATCGAGTTGCTGCAATCCCTGCCCACGATCCCTGTCTGGCTCGCGATGACCGCGGCGCTCCCGCAAGATTGGCCGCCGCAGAAGGTGTTCTTCGCGATCACCGTCATCCTGGCGTTCATCGGCTGGACCACGCTGGCGCGGGAGGTCCGCGGCCGCTTCCTCTCCCTTCGCGAGGAGGACTTCGTCCTGGCGGCCGAACTGGCCGGGTGCAGCCGATCCCGCGTCATCATGCGCCACATGCTGCCGGCGATCACAAGCCACATCATCGCGACCAGCACGCTGGCCATCCCGGTGTTGATCGTGAGCGAGACGTCGTTGAGCTATCTGGGACTCGGCATCCGCCCGCCGGCGATCAGCTGGGGAGTGCTGCTGCAGGAAGCGCAGAACATCCAGACCATCGCGGATGCGCCCTGGTTGCTCATTCCCTGCGTGCTCGTGATTGTCGCCGTGCTCGCGTTCAACCTGGTCGGAGACGGCCTGCGCGATGCCGCCGATCCGTATGGCCATTAGGCGCCCCGGAGAACTGCAGCCTCTCCTCTCCGTGCGCGACCTCAAGGTGCATTTCTTCATGGACGAAGGCGTCGTCAAGGCGGTCGATGGCATCTCGTTCGACGTGTTCCCCGGCCAGGTCTTCGGCATCGTCGGCGAAAGCGGTTGCGGCAAGACGGTCGCAATGAAAGCCATTTTGCGATTGGTCGAGCCGCCGGGACGCATCGTGTCGGGAGAAATCCTGCTCCGCCGCCCGCGCAGCGAGATCGTCCAGGATCTGGCCCGGCTCGATGCCAATGGCGACGAGATGCGCAGCATCCGGGGCGGCGAGGTGGCCCTCATCCCGCAAGAGCCGATGGCGGCCTTTAGCCCGGTGCACACGGTCGGCGACCAGATCATCGAGGCCATCACGCTGCACCAACCCGTCGGCGGGCGCGAGGCTCGCAAGGTTGCCGAGCAATTGTCCCGCGACGTCGGCATTCCCGCCCCCGAACAGCGGTTGGACGATTACTCCTGGCAGCTGAGCGGCGGTCTGCGCCAGCGGGCCATGATCGCCATGGCGCTCTCGTGCAACCCGCGGCTGCTCATTGCCGACGAACCGACGACCGCGGTCGATGTCACCACCCAGGCCCAGGTGCTGCGTCTGCTGCGCCGTCTCCAGCAGGATCGCCAGACCGCGATCATCTTCATCACCCACGACCTCGGCGTCATCGCGCAGATGGCGGACTACGTCATGGTCATGTACCTGGGAAAGGTCGTGGAGCAGGGCCCTGTGGATGCGATCTTTCATGCGGCCAAACACCCCTATACGCAGGCCCTGCTGCGATCGATCCCGAGCATCCACTCGACGCCGCGGAGCATCCTGCCGACTATCAGCGGATCGATCCCCCACCCTTTTAACCGCCCCCGCGGCTGCCCGTTTCACCCGCGCTGTCCCCAGTTCATCCCGGGGACCTGTGACCACAAGACGCCCGCGCTGCGGCCGGTCGCGGACGGACACCTGGCGAGCTGCTTCCTCTACAACGAGGCAGAGGAGCCGGTGTGACGCCGCTGCTGGAGGTCAGGAATCTCCGCAAGCACTTCCCGATCCAGAAGGGGTTCCTGCGGCGCGTGGTTGGGCACGTGCGCGCGGTGGACGACGTCAGTTTCTCGATCCAGGAAGGCGAGACCCTAGGCCTGGTCGGTGAGAGCGGCTGCGGTAAGACGACCGCGGCCCGGTGTATCCTGCGCGCCCACGCGCCGACGAGCGGCGAGATCCTGTTCCAGACGGCCAACGAGCGCGTGGTCGATCTGGCGAAGCTCTCCCCGCAGCAGATCAGACCGCTCCGCCCACAGCTCCAGATGATCTTTCAGGACCCCTACAGCTCCCTCAACCCACGCATGCCGATTCTGGACATCGTCGGGGAGCCGTTGCTCGTCAACGGCATGACGAATCGGAGGCAGCGCATCGAGCGCGTGGCGGAACTGCTGCGGCTGGTGGGCCTGCGCCAGGAGTTCATGCAGCGCTTCCCCCACGCGTTCAGCGGGGGCCAGCGGCAGCGCATCGGCATCGCCCGCGCGTTGGCCCTGTCACCGCGTCTCGTCGTCGCGGATGAGCCGGTCTCGGCGCTCGACGTGTCGGTGCAGGCGCAGATCCTCAATCTGTTGCTGGATCTACAACGCGATTTGCACCTGACCTATCTGTTCATTGCGCACAACCTCGCGGTGGTCAAACACATCTGCGACCGGGTCGCCGTCATGTACGTCGGCAAGATCGTCGAGATGGCGCCCACCCAGGACCTGTTCGCGACACCGAAGCACCCGTACACGGCCGCGTTGTTGGCCGCGGTGCCGGTGGCCGACCCCCGCCACAAGTCGGGACAGGTCGAACTGAAGGGCGACGTCCCGAGCCCGGCCAACCCACCGTCCGGTTGCTACTTCCACCCACGCTGCCCCCACGCGGTCGACGTCTGCCGCACGCAGACCCCGGCGCTCCGCGAGATCGCCCCGGGGCACGTGGTCAGTTGCCACCGGGCGGAGGAACTCACGCTTCTCGGAGTATAAGGTCTTTGCGATGCGACGGACTCTTGTCTTTTATCTCTCGACCCTGTTGATTTTCGGCCTCGGCATCGTGGCGATTGTGCGCTACGGGGACCGCGTGAGCGCCGTCGCCGGCGCCCAAGTCCCCGCCGGCACCACCGCCGCACCACCGAACGCGCTCAGCATTCTCTTACTACAGATTATTGTGATCGTGGTGGCGACGCGGGCGGTTGGCTATCTCTGCAACCGTGTCCGCCAGCCTGCGGTCATTGGTGAAGTGCTCGCCGGCATCATGCTTGGCCCGTCGCTGCTGGGGTTGGCATGGCCCGCGGCGCATGCGTTCCTGTTCCCGCGGCAGTCCCTGGAGGTCCTGCGGCTCCTCAGCCAGGTGGGTGTCATCCTCTTCATGTTTATCGTGGGGGTCGAGCTCGAAATGGAGTTCGTCCGCCGGAAGGCGCAAACGGCGCTTCTCATCAGCCACGCCAGCATCATCGTCCCGTTGTTTCTGGGGACCGCCTTGAGCCTCGTCATTTACCAGTCGTATGGGCCCGCCCATCTTCCGTTTAGGGTGTTCGCGCTCTTCGTGGGCGTCGCCATGAGCATCACCGCGTTTCCGGTGCTCGCGCGCATCATCGAGGAACGGGGGCTTGGGGGATCGCTGCTCGGTAACATTGCGATCGCGTGCGCTGCTGTCGACGACGTCACCGCATGGTCGCTGCTGGCCATCGTCGTCGCGCTGGTGAGAGGCGGTGGTCTCGGGGGGACGCTGCTGTTGGTCGGGCTCGCGGCGGGGTTCGCGGCCGCGATGATCTTCGTGGCCCGCCCCCTGATCACCCACCTCCTGCGCGGCGGCGCCGGTGTGGAAGGCGATCTCCCCAGCTGGCAGGTCGCCGGTCTGCTGGTCTTCGCCCTGGCATCCGCTTTGGTGACCGAGACGATCGGTTTTCACGCGCTCTTTGGCGCTTTCCTAGCCGGTGTGGTGATGCCGCCGAACGCCCGGCTGCGCGCGTTCCTCCGCGAGCGGCTTGAGACCATCAGCGCAGTCTTGCTTTTGCCGCTGTTCTTCGCCTTTACGGGGCTCCGAACCGAGGTTGGGCTGCTCAACGACTGGCAGACCTGGGGCGTCTGCGCGGCCATCATCGCGGTCGCAATCGCCGGCAAGCTCGGCGGGACGGCCGTCGCTGCGCGCTGGACCGGGATGAGCTGGCACAACGCATTGTTCCTCGGCACGCTGATGAATACCCGAGGGTTGGTCGAGTTGATCGTGCTCAATATCGGTCGCGATTTGGGCATCCTGTCACCCCGCATGTTCACCATGATGGTCCTCATGGCGCTGGCCACGACGTTCATGACGGGTCCGCTGCTGGGGCTCCTGGAGTGGGCCCGCAGGCGCCGCCACGGCCCGCTTCCCAAGGAAGCCAGCACGCGTTAGTCTTGATCTAACGCGCGTATCTGAACCGCTCGGCGGTTGGGCGCCCAGGGGTGAATCCCGTGACCGTCAGAGTGAATGGCGGAGATCGTCACCTCGGCAGCGTCGTGTCCGCCTGCGGGCTCATCTAGCTGCTCGTCCTTGCGATGCTGGTACCAATCTCTTACGCCCTCGCGGTAGTCGTCCCTCATGGTGAGTCACAACCAAACGAACTTGCCATACTTGCACCCGCCATCAGATCGGTCGAGACGTTGATTCCCGCCGCCGCTGGAGTCTTGAAGAAGTATCTTTCCGAAGACTCTCCCCTCGCAACATCTGCCGCGGCGCGCATCCTCAGCTTCGCCGTTCCCATCTTCATTCTGACGGTCACTTCTCTGCTGGCCATCATTAAGATCAGGCGCAACTTTGATTCGATTGACGAGCATTTGGTTTCCTTGCTGTTTCGCTTTTCGCTAGGATTTGCCGCCGTGAGCTTCTTCGCCTATCCGATCTTTACGCAGGACTTCTGGTGGTACGTGTCGCGGGCCAGAATGCTCCAGGACGGACGGAATCCCTACTATCAAATCTTCGGAAACGAACATCGCGCGGGCATCCCCATCGACGATCCATCGCTGCTTCTCATGCCCTATGGCCCGCTGTGGGCAGTGCTCGCGACGGGGTTGGCCTCACTGGCTCGTAGAAATCTCGTGCTGGAGTTCGTGCTATTCAAACTGACCCTGACGGTCTCTTGGGCTATGTCCCTCCTGCTCATTCGCAAGATCCTGGGGGGTTTCTCTCCGGGACGCCGGGCCATGGCCATGTGCGTGTTTGGATGGTTGCCCGCATCAACGCATCTGTCCATCGCGGAAGGTCATAACGATGTTGTTATGGTCTTTTTCCTGCTTCTGTGGATGTACCTCATTGTACAGAACCAGCACGCGCTATCGCCTCTGGCGCTCGCCTCTTCCGCCCTTATCAAGTACGCAACGGCACCACTGGTCGGTTTGGAGCTTATTCACGCTTGGTCGAGCAGCACACTATCGCGCAGAAGGTACCTCGTCACGCTGTTTGGATCGACTCTGTTTGTGGGCGTCTTCTTCCTCTTTTGGAGGGGTTCTGGGTTCTTCGTGGGAGTGACGCAGGTGCGCGGCGAGAGGATCCACAGTCCGGCTCATACCATCTACGCACTCGCGCTACGATTCAAAGCGGGCGTGCCGTGGTGGTTGGCCCTGAACCTGGTCCGCGCCAGGTTTCTTGCGGTCGTTCTATGGTACGCAGTCCGGTATCGGCGAAAACCAGATTTCCTCCACTTTGCCGCGCTTACCCTTGCGGTGCTTTGCATGGTGCTTTTCAGCGCTGGCTATGTCTGGCCGTGGTACTTTATCTGGATCTTGGCACCAGCCGCGATTGCCGCGCACAGCGGTCTGCTGCGTTTTGTCTTGCCTGTAACTATCCTGAGCCCTCTGCTCTCGTTGCCTGGATTGATGGATGTGTCAAGAGCATCCATGGTACGAAGTGGGATAGTCTTCTACGGCCTCGTGTGCTTAGGCATGCTGCTCATGCCACGCGGCGGGCTCATCCCTACGGCGACATCCGCGGATCCAGCAAGTCCCTGATGCCGTCGCCCAAGAGATTGAATCCCATGACCGTCAAGAAGATCGCCAACCCCGGATACACTGACAGCCACTGTGCCTGCAGCAGGTAGTCCCTGCCGGCGCTCAGCATCGAGCCCCACGACGGCTCGGGTGGCTGCGCCCCCAAACCGAGAAACGACAGACCGGCCTCCGCCAGGATCGCGCCACCGATCCCCAGGGTCACCAGGACGGTCACCGCGGCCAGCGTGTTCGGCACGATGTGTCGCACGATGATACGCGCGTTGGAGGCTCCGACC
The DNA here is from genome assembly GCA_041497675.1 of bacterium. Taxonomy (GTDB): domain Bacteria; phylum Sysuimicrobiota; class Sysuimicrobiia; order Sysuimicrobiales; family Humicultoraceae; genus JBGPNN01. Next base: position 8,161 of record JBGQGY010000140.1, read on the forward strand.
GCGCGGGCGGCTTCGACGTACTCCTGCTCTTTGAGCGAGAGCACCTGCCCCCTGACGACCCGCGCCAGCGACGTCCAGCTGACGAGACCGAGCGCGAGAAACACATTGTAGAGGCTCGGGCCGATGACAGCCATGATGGCAATGGCGAACAGCAGTCCCGGAAACGCAAAGACGACTTCGGTAAGCCGCATGATCAGTTGATCGACGCGGCCG